>JBDHFW010000007.1:0-44671 GCA_039590175.1 Gemmatimonadota bacterium
ACCGGACCAACCGCGGTCGACACGATCGCTTTCCTCAACGTGAACGTTGTGCCGCTGGACCGTGAGGGCGTGTTGACGGACCAGAGCGTGCTTGTTCACGATGGCCGGATCGTAGGCATGGGCCCGGCCGCCGACACCCCGATCTCCGAGCGCGTGGCCCGCATCGAGGCCGTGGGCCGCTTTCTGATCCCCGGGCTGTTCGACATGCATTCCCACCTCCTCTCGGATGACCGCATCGCGGACGACCACGCGGGAGCCGAGCTCGCCGTGATCCTCGCCAACGGCGTCACGGGAATCCGGATTCCGATCGGCAAACCCGAGCACCTGGAGTACCAAAAGCGGATCGCGGCCGGCGAGATGATCGGCCCTACCCTCTACGTGGGAAGCCCACAGATCGCGGGGCAGGCGTTCGGTGCCGTGTTCAACGGCCGCGAGGTGAAAACGGCGGAGCAGGCCCGGCAGGCGGTTCGCGACTTCCAGGCAGAGGGCTACGACTTCATCAAGCTGACCTTCTTCATCTCGGAGGAGGTTTACGACGCTGTCGTCGAGACGGCTGCGGAGCTCGGGATTCGCGTGGTCGGGCACGTGGGGCCGCAGGTGCGTCTGGCCCGAGCTCTCCGAGCCGGTCAGCAGATCGAGCACCTGGACCAGTACCTCGAGGCGATGCTGCTGGAGGACGCGCCCACGCGGAACAGCCTCTCCGGGATCGGAATCTGGCAGCGGCCGAACTGGGAGAGCCTGGAGTACATCGACGAGACGAGGATCGCCGATCTCGCGCGAGCCACCGTGGAGGCGGGCGTGTGGAACACGCCGACCCTCGCATTCCTGAACAGCTCCTTCGGGACCGGGCGAAGCGACCGTCAGATCGCCGACAGTCCGGACTACGCCTTCGTGTCGGCCGAGGTGCGAGAGGAGCTACTTCGTGGCCGGGACGTCTTCTGGAACAACCCGCCTCCGGAGGGGCGGCGACTTCGCTACGTGGAGCTGCGCAATCGATTCACCAGGGCGCTCTACGATGCCGGCGCGAGGCTGATGGCCGGATCGGACGCCCCCGAGTGGCTACTTCTGTACGGGTTCACGCTGCACCGGGAGCTGGAGAGCCTCGTCGAGGCCGGCCTCCCGCCGCGGGCCGCCCTGGAGGCCGCCACTCGCAACCCCGCCGAATGGCTGGGCGTGCTCGAGGAGACCGGGACGATCGAGGTCGGCAAGCGGGCGGATCTCGTCCTCCTGAGCGCCAACCCGCTGGAGAGGATCTCCAACACGAGAAGGATCGAGGGGGTGATGCTCGGTGGGCAGTGGCTCAGCCGAATCGCGCTCGACTTCCTGCTGGACCGGAGCGCGGCCGACCTCTCCCAAGCAAGCCTGCGAGAAGAACCCGAGTCCGATTCCGAGTAAGAAACCGCCGACTAGCCTTCCTCCGCCCCTTCGCCGGCTTCCTCGG
Source organism: Gemmatimonadota bacterium (assembly GCA_039590175.1). GTDB lineage: Bacteria > Gemmatimonadota > Gemmatimonadetes > Palauibacterales > Palauibacteraceae. Next base: position 1,442 of record JBDHFW010000007.1, read on the forward strand.
CTTCTTCCCCTTCCACATCATCTCCCATCCGTTCTTCGGCCGCCGGCACATCGTCCCGGAGCTCCTCGTGCGCGATCTTTCCCCCCAGACCGGCGGTCTGCAGCATGAGGCCCGAGACGGCCGCCGCGCCGAGCAGCGAGAGCCCCTTGAACCAGCCGGGCATCGGACGCGTGCGGAAGGCCACGAGGCCGACCAGCGCCACGACCCCCACGGCGTAGGCGGCCCAGGCCGCACGCTCTGCGGCCTCCTCGTGGTCGTGGATCACATCGTGGGACACCTCGGCGCTCTCTTCGACGACCTCTTCGGCGCTCTCTCCGCTCAGTGACACCGGCCACGCCGCGACCGCGGTCAGCACGAGAAAGAACAAACCGACTCTTAGAGTCTCGTTCCGCTTCGTCGCGAGCGCGAAGGCCAGCAGTCCCAGCCCGAAGACAGCCCCCAATATGGGCAGGTGGTTCAGCGCCAGATGAGCCAGAACGGGGTTCATGCGCGCGTCCTTTCTCCATTGTTAGACGCTGAGGATCATCTAGACTTTGAGGATCGACTAGACTCTCAGGATCATCTGAAACGCCAGCATCGCCACCAGAGAGACGGTGATCGTGAAGGCCACGGCATGGCGCGAGGCGTCCTCGAGCGCTTCGGGCACGAGCTCGGCGAAGACCATCCAGATCATCGCTCCGGCCGCGAATCCGAGGCCCACCGGGAGGAACGGTTTGAACGCATCCACGAACATGAAGGCGGGTACGGCAAGGATCGGCTGAGGGAGGCTCGAGAAGATGCTCCAGGCCGCGGCCTTCCAGACCGGCGCTCCTCTCGGCACCATGACGAGGCTGATCGCCAGCCCTTCCGGGATGTTGTGAACGGCAATCGCCGTGGTGATGAAGATCCCGAGCGCTTGACCCCCACCGAAGGCGACGCCGACACCGACGCCCTCGGTGAAGGAGTGGAGGGTCATGATCGACACGACGAGCAGCGCCTTGCGGGCGTCGGCTCCCTTGAGGTTGCCCATCACGAGCCCGGGTCGCGCCTCGATGGCGCGCTGACTCAAGGCGATGAAGGCGAGGCCGAGCATAACGCCGATCAGCGTGCGGCCGATGGCGTAATCGAACCCCTCGTAGATAAGGCCGGCGCTAGCAGCTCCCATCAGCCCGGCCGCGATCGCGTTGGCCAGCCCAAGCCACTTGCGGGACATCTGCCGAAGGAAGAGAAACGGAACCGCTCCGAGGCCGGTGGCCAGCGCCGTCAGGAGCGCAAAAGCAAGGACCGTGTAGGGGCTCACGGCGCGGCCTCACATCCAACGCTGGCTGTCACGCGCGCCGTCAGTCGAGCATCTGGCGCAGGACCGTCTGAAGGATGCCCCCATTCCGGTAGTATTCCACCTCCATGGCGGTGTCGAGCCGCGCCGTGACCTCGAACGGGAGGTCTCTTCCGTCGGAGGTACGGGCCGTGACTCGGACCTGCCCTCCGGGCCCGAGGCCAGCCGAGATGCCCTCGACATCGAAGAGCTCCGTGCCGTCCAGGCCCAGTGCCTCGGCGCCCTCTCCCGGAAGGAACTGAAGGGGCAGGACGCCCATGCCGATGAGGTTGGAGCGGTGGATGCGCTCGTAGCCCTCGGCGATCACCGCTCGGAGACCGAGCAGACTGGGGCCCTTCGCGGCCCAGTCCCGCGAGGATCCGGTGCCGTATTCCTTTCCTGCGAGCACGATGAGCGGCACGCCTTCCTCCCCGTAACGCATCGCCGCGTCGTAGATCGACGCCTGTTCGCCGTCCGGGAGATGCAGCGTGTAGCCGCCCTCGACCCCCGGCACGAGGAGGTTGCGCAGGCGGATGTTGGCGAACGTGCCACGCATCATCACCTCGTGGTTTCCGCGGCGAGAGCCGTAGGAGTTGAACTCCGCCGGCCCGACCCCGTGCCCGATCAGGTAATGGCCGGCCGGCGAGTCCTCGGCGATCGATCCGGCCGGCGAGATGTGATCCGTCGTCACCGAGTCGCCCAGCAAAGCGAGCACCCGCGCTCCCGAGATGTCGCCCGGCTCCTCCGGGCCGCGCTGCATGCCCACGAAGAAGGGTGGCTGACGGACGTAGGTCGAAAGGTCGTCCCAGGCAAACCGATCTCCCTGCGGCACGGGAAGGGCGCGCCAGTTCTCATCGCCGGCGTAGACGTCGGCGTACTGCTCCTCGAACATTTCCGTCTTGAGGGCGCGGCGCACGGTGTCTCGAATCTCCTCCTGGCTCGGCCAGATCTCGCGGAGGAAGATCGGCGCCCCGTCGGAGCCCTCTCCGATCGGCTCGTTGTACAGGTCGATGTCCATACGGCCCGCCAGAGCATAGGCCACGACGAGGGGCGGCGACGCCAGGTAGTTGGCTCGCGTGTCCGGGTTGATGCGTCCCTCGAAGTTCCTGTTCCCGCTGAGCACGGAGCAGGCGACCAGATCGTGCTCCCGGATCGCTTCCGAGATCGGACCCGGCAGTGGACCGCTGTTTCCGATGCAGGTGGTGCAGCCGTAGCCCACGAGGTTGAAACCGAGAGCCTCAAGGGCCGGCATGAGGCCGGCCTCCTCTAGGTACTCAGTCACGACCTTCGAGCCGGGGGCGAGGCTCGTCTTCACCCACGCCTTGCGCTCCAGCCCTCGCTCGACCGCGTTTCGGGCGAGCAGGCCCGCACCGACCATGACGGAGGGGTTCGACGTGTTCGTGCAACTCGTGATCGCGGCGATCACGACGGAGCCGTGCCGGAGCTCGAACTCCCCGCCCGGTCCCTCGTCGACCTCTTCCGGCTCCCAGCGTCCGATCACCGGAAGCCTCCGGCCCGACCTGCCCTCGCCGGCGGGCTTTCCGTTGCCGGCCGACGTCCGGTTACCGAGAAACCCGCTCAACGCCTCCGCGAACGCCTCCTTGGAGCGCGAGAGCCGGATCCGCTGCTGGGGGAGCTTCGGCCCGGCGAGGCTGGGCTCGACCGTGGCGAGGTCCAGCTCCAGCGTGTCGCTGTAGATCGCCTCGGGGCTCTCGGCGGTGTGGAAGAAGCCCTGCTCCTTCGCGTAAGCCTCTACGATCTCGGCCCGCTCGGCGCGACCGGTGAAGCGGAGGTAGGCCAGCGTCTCCTCGTCGACCGGAAAGATGGCGCACGTGGCCCCGTATTCAGGCGACATGTTGCCGAGCGTCGCCCGGTCGGCCAGGGAGAGACTGGAGATCCCACGCCCGAAGAACTCCACGAATCTCCCGACGACCCCCTTTGCCCGCAGCATCTCGGTGACCCTGAGCACGAGGTCGGTGGCCGTCGCTCCCTCCGGCAACGTCCCGTGCAGCTTGAAGCCCACCACGCGAGGTATGAGGAGGCTCAACGGCTGCCCGAGCATGGCGGCCTCCGCCTCGATCCCGCCGACGCCCCAGCCGAGTACACCCAACCCGTTGATCATCGTCGTGTGGCTGTCCGTTCCCACGAGCGTGTCGGGGTAGAGAAGCCGGTCGCCCACGCCGCCCGCGCCTCCAGCCTCGGCCGATACCGGTCGGGGATCCAGGCCGCCGGCGTCCAGGACCACCCGCGCCAGATACTCCAGGTTCACCTGATGGACGATGCCCGTGTCCGGCGGCACGACCTTGAAGCTGTCGAACGCGGTCTGCCCCCATCTCAGAAAGGCATATCGCTCCCGGTTCCGCTCGAGCTCCTTCTCGGCATTGATGAAGAAAGAGGCCTGGCTCCCGAAGGAGTCCACCTGTACGGAGTGGTCGATGACCAGCTCGGAGGGAAGCAACGGGTTGATCCTGGCGGGATCGCCGCCGAGCTCCGCCATCGCATCGCGCATCGCCGCCAGATCCACGATCGCGGGCACGCCCGTGAAATCCTGGAGAAGCACGCGGGCCGGCATGAAGGCGATCTCCTGCTCCGAAGGCTCGGAAGCCCGCTCCGACCAGGTGGCCACGGCCTCGATGTCTTCGGGCGTCACGCTGTGACCGTCCTCCTGTCGAAGGAGGTTCTCCAGCAGGACGCGTATCGAGTACGGCAGTCGGTCCAGCCTGCCGACGCCGCCACGCTCCAATGCTCCAACATCGTAGATAGTCGCGCTCCCGCCCCCGATCTCGAGCTCGCGCCGTGCCCCAAACGAGTTCATTGCTCTATCCTCTTCGGTCGTTCAGAATCGCCTTGATCCCAGCAAGATGGGGGTCGCCGCGAGCGTCGTCGCATTCTAGGAAGAGAAGCCGGTCCACCGGTGGCTCAGCCCGAGGATCCCCCCTCGGGCGGCTTCACGATCAGCACGGGGCACTTCGCCCGGCGCGCGACACCTTCGGCGACACTCCCCAGAAGCGCTCGCTCGATGCCCGTTCTGCCGTGGCTGGAGAGCACAATGAGATCGATCTCCAGGCGCTCCGCGTATTCCGCGACGTTCTCGGCCGGGTGACCCAACTCGACGTGTAGCTCTGCCGGGACCTCCGGGCCTTCCTTCTCCAGCCGATCGCGGAGATGCTGCAACGCCTTTTCCTTGAGCTCCGGCATGTCGAACATCTGAGAGGCCTGCACCGGGAAGTAGAAATCCGGGTACGTGCCGACCTCCAGAACGTGAAGCAGGTGCAGGCTCGCTCCCTCGCTCGAGGCGATCTCCCTCGCGTATCCGAGCGCGATCTCGGAGTTCTCCGAGTAGTCCATGGGGACGAGGATACGCTCGAAGGCGCCTGCAGACGCGGCATCTTCGCGGATGGTGAGGACCGGGCAGGCGGCCATCCGCACGACTTCCTCCGCCACGCTGCCCAGGAGCAGATGGCGCAAGCCTCGACGGCCATGTGTCCCCACGACGATAAGGTCGACGCCCTGCTCTTCGGCGTACTCCAGGATGACGGGCGCGGGCGATATTCCGCGAACCTGCGCGTGGACGATCTTCAAGTCCGGCATGCCGCCGTTCTCGGCCGTCGTCGCCATGTGGGCTTCGGCGGAGCTCCGCATGCGCTCGTAGAGCTCATCGGGCTCGGGGAAGTGATGAGCCGGATCGTGCGGGTCGTCGGCGTGCAGAACGATCGCATGAACCATGTGGAGCTCGGCGTCGTGGCTGGCTGCCAGCCGGACGGCGATCGGAAACGCGTTCTCCGAGCACGGGGAGAAATCGGTCGCGTAGACGATCTTCTTGATATCTAGCATCGGTGCCCCCTCGGCGTGCCTACACTGTCACGACGCACAAACTATTAAAACGGACGCGGCATCGCCTGTCGGGCACCCCCCGGCGCTGACCGCCTAGGTGGCCGAGGTGAACGCTCGGCGGCCCGCCCAGTAGGCGACAGCCGTCCAGGCCGCCAGGCTGCCGCTCGCGGCGGCGATCAGCCCGGCCCGTCCCAGATTGTCGAGCAGCGCGGCGCCGGCGGGCCCGAGCAAACCCGGGTCGGCCTCCAGAAGAGCGATCATCGCCAGCCGAAAGGCCTCGATCGGGTTCACGAGCGACCACACCTGCAGCACCCCCGCGGGGAGGCCCCAGCGGACGAACGCGGCCATCAGACCGAGGCTGCCGAGCGCCAGGAACGCCAGCCAGAGCGTGAACACGACGCTCGTGGCCCTGCCCCGGGTGGAAGCCAGCGCAGAGACCCAAAGACCGATCGATACGAACGCGGCGGCGAGCACGACGGTGAAGAGCAGCAGCATGGCGATCGGCAGCGCCGGGACGCCCTTGACCGCCGCCACGGCGCCGGTGGCACCGTAGCCGACGACCAGCGATGCGACCACGGCGGCCGTCACTCCCAGCCACTTTCCGGCGAAAACCTCCTCGCGAGTCACCGGCTGGGCCAGCAAGTAGTCGAGGGCTCCGGTCTCCCGCGCGCCGGCGATCGCCGCTCCCGACGACAGCAGCGCCATCAACGGGACCACGAAGAGCGCGAGCTGCATGAGACCCGCCAGCGCACGGCCGTAGCTGCGGTAGCCGAGAAGGCTCACGTCCACCTGGCCGAACAGCATGAGCAGGAGCCCTCCGGCGACGAAGATGCCGGCATTGAGCCAGAACCAGTAAGCGCGTACCGACTCCCGCACGCCGGCTTGGGCGAGCAGTCGCGCGGTCACCCCCCGCCTCCGCTTGCCGGTGAAGCGTCCCGGTCGACCGGTGGGGCGTCCCCGTGGCTCTCGAGCCGCTCCAGGACGTGCTCCAGCGAGGGCGGGCGGGTGCGGAACTCGGTCACCGGAAGGCCTCGCTGCCGCACTTCCAGCAGGAGATCCAGGCTGGCATCACCCCTGACGTCGACCTCGACACCGGCTCCGTTAGCTCGAAGGTCCGAGACGGCCGGACACTCCCTCAACTCCGCCGCCACGCGCTCCACCTCATGCGACGGCGCGCTGAGCCAGAGCCGCGGCGCCGCGTCGGTCGCCCGCCATAGCTCCTCGAGCGTGCCGTCGAACGCCAGGCCCCCGCCGTGGAGCACGAGCACCCTGTCCGCTAGCAGCTCGATCTCATCCAGCCGGTGAGAGGCGAAGAGAAGTGTCGTCTCAGCCGCGATCTCCCTCACCCGGCGGAAGAGATCCCGGCGGGCGCCCGGGTCCAGGTTCGCGGTCGGCTCGTCCAGGAGCAGGACGGAGGATCCGCTCCCGAGCGCGAGGCCGAGCAGGGCCTTCTGCACCATGCCGCCCGAGAGCTCGTTGAGAGCCTTTGCGCCCGTCTCCTCGAGCGGCATCCCGAGCGCGGCGAGGGTCGAGGCCGGCCCATCCATCGCCACGCCCCGCAGGGCCGAGAAGAAGGCGACAAACTCGGTCAGCATCATGTCGTAGAGGGGAGCCTGCTGTGGGACGTACCCGATCTTGCGGCGCACTTCCTTGCGACCGGGGGTGACCGTCTCCCCCGCCACGCGTAGCTCGCCCTCGAAGTCGGTGAGCGCCAGGAGACAGCGGAACAGAGTGGTCTTCCCCGCCCCGTTGAGCCCCAGCAACGCCACGCGCTCCCCAGCCTCGATGTGGAAGTCGAGATCGCCAAGCACCCTCTGGTCGCCGTAGCTCTTGCCGAGCCCCACTCCGGTGATCACGAGGGTCTCCTCCGCGTGACCCGCCACAGCGCTCCGCCGCCCGCCGCGGCCAGGAACAGCCAAGAAGCACTCTTCCACGGGGAGGGCCGAGAGCGCGTCGGGGACCCCGCCGCCGCCCCCCAGTCCGCGAGAAGAGTGGCGTCGATTCGAGGGGCGCCGTCCACCACGACCGGCTCCGGTTTCAAGAGCGGGAAGAACCGGCTCACGACATCCAGCACTCCGAGCGCGGGGCTGCGCACGAACAAACCGAGCGCCGGATGCCGGCTCAGAAGATCGTCCGCCAGCCGTGCGTGGACGAACGGGATGTCGCCCGCGCCGTCTCCGTCCCGGTCGAAGCCCGCGTACTCGCTCCAGTGGTTACCCGACCAGCGATTGCGAGCCGCCTGGTCCGGGCCTGCGCCGCCCGCCACCACGACGGGAGTGCCGTTGTTCAGAAAATCGTTCCCTTCGAACACGTTACTCCGAACGGATGGTAGGAGCCGGATGCCCGCCTGGTTGGCTAGCAGGAGGTTGCCGGTGAAGGAGTTGGTCACATCCGTAGAGTGGGGCGAGTTGTCGAGGTGAATGCCCACCACGTTCGCGACGATGAGGTTTCCCGAGGCTTCGATCGCGTCCGAGTCCTTGAGCCCGATACCCATGCCGGTCATGCCCGTCGAGTTGGCGAACACGTTCTCGCGCAGACGGATGTCGGCCGAGTACATCAGAAACGCCCCGACCTCGTTCCCGTCGAAGCGGTTCCGCTCGAAGACGTTGTGGTTGCTGTACATGTAGTGGAGGCCGTAGCGGCCGCCCTCGATCACGTTGCCTCGCACGAGCAGGCTGTCCGAAAAGTAGATGACGACGTCCCGCGTCCCACTCACAACGTTCTCGAGGATCTCGGAGGCCGAGCTGTACCAGAGACGAATGCCGTCCCCTCGACGGGGCGGCGGGAACGGCTTGCCCTCGATCCGGTTTCCTGTAACCCGGGAGCCGGGCGAGCCCTTGAGGTAGATGCCGTAGAAGACGTCCTCGAGCCGGTTGCCGACGATCCGGGTGCCCGGGGCCTCCCGCACCATGACGCCGGCGTGCTCCTCCACCACGTTGGAGCCGGAGGCCCGGACCACGAAGCCCTCCAGCCGAAGCGGCGCGAGCGCTTCGACCACGTGACCAACGCCCCCCCCGTCCAGGACCGGCCAGCCTTCTCCCAGGATGGTGAGCGGCAGGTCGATCACGAGCCGCTCCGAGTACGTGCCGGGGCCGACGAGCAACGTGTCGCCCGTGCGAGCGGAAGCGACGGCGTCGCCGATCGTGGAGAACTCCTCACCGGGGCCCACCCGTATCGGCTGCCCGGCCAACGGAGCGGGCGCAAGGAGACTGCCGGCCAACAACCCGGCAACTGAGGCGAGGAGGCCGAGCCGCGCCCCTCGCTCGCTGGCGAGCGAAACCCTCATGCAGCTTCCGGTTTCTTGCGCCGGCGGAACCACTCCCAGAACAGGATCACCGGTCCCAGCGCGCCGGCCGCGAACATCAGGATGGCCCCGGCGGCCGGGTAGCTGGTAACGCTGAAGTTCGCGATCTGCGTGGTGCCGATCATGGTGGGCGTGAACGGCTCCATCGTCAGCGGCGCCGCGGGCGAGAGGTTGTTGCCGTACTCATACAGCCAGTTATGGAACCGGTACAGCATGACCGCGCCGAAGACCACGAAATCCAGGTAGCCGATCCCGGCGATCGGAAGCCTGCCGACCAGGGCGGCGAGCGCCGCGAAACCGAGGAAGCGCAGGATGAAGAAGGGGATGAACATGAACTCCGGGAACTCGTCCGCGTGGATCTCCTGCATCCCGATGTAGTGGTTCAGGATGTTGACCTCGGTCAGGTCCCCGGTGACGGTGTGCGGGTAGATGACGACACTCAGCCCGCCTGGATACTGGGGCGCCAGCAGCCCGATCTTCCAGATCGGCAGGAAGATGCTCGGCAGCAGCGCCAGGGCCACCGCGACGATCAAGATCCGACTCGTCAGCGATAGCTCGCTCTGGAAAAAATCCGTCAGCTTGTCCTTGGATCCCATCGTTCTCTCCGGTGATCCGCCATAGGAAGTCCACCCGGTAAGCTGCACGCATCTTGGGCGGCGCGGAAGACGAAGGGTGAAGGCCGTTCGGGGCCGGCCCGGATCGGGCCGGCCCCTCGGGCAGGAAGCTACGGTTTGACGAGCAGATACCCCACCATCTCGAGGTGGAGCGCGGAGCAGAACTCGGTGCAGTAGTACGGGAAGACCCCCGCCTCGTTCGCCGTGAAGCGAATCACCTGCGACTCGCCGGGCTCGAGGCTCAGGTTGATGTTGTGCTTGTCGACCGCGAACCCGTGCGTGGCGTCCAGCGCCTGCTCGATGTTGGTGATGTGGATGACCACCTCGTCGCCCCGGTTCACCTCGATGTGCTCGGGCGTGAAGTGGCTTCGCACCGCGGTCATGTAGACGTGCACCTCGTTGCCGCGGCGCTCGATCCTTTCCTCGCCCGGCAGCGCCGGATCTTCGGCCGGTGCCATTGTGTGGGGATCGAATCCGACCTGGGGATAGATCTGCCAGACATCCAGCTTGTCCGCCTTGATCATCTGCGCGTAGTGGGGCTCGCCGATCCCGATCGGCGAGTCATAGAGCAGCTGCATCTGCGGACCGGCGATGTCGATCAGCTGGAAGTTCTGCGGCAGCAGCGGGCCGACCGGCGTGAAGCGGTCGATCGACCACTTGTTCAACGACACCAGGTAGTTTCCATCGGGCGACTTCGTGTCCCCTTCGGCGGCCGAGAGGTGCCCGACGTTGTAGTGGACGGGCAGCTTCTCGACCACCTCCATCGTCTCGTAGTTCCACTTCACGACCGAAGGCTCGAGGAAGAGGCTGGTGAACGCGATCCCGTCACCCGCGAACTGCGTGTGCAGGGGCCCGAGTCCGAGCTCCACCTGGCCATCGATGATCGAGTCGAAGTTCAGGATCGGAACCCCGTACGGGTCCGTGCCCGAGAAATCCTCGTTCGCGATCGCCTGTTGGATCTTCTCCCAGGAGTAGATCGTCGCGTGCGGATCGAGTTTCCCGGAGACAATGATCTGGGTCCCATCGGGCGTCACGTCGGCGCCGTGAGGGCTCTTCGGCTCCGGCGCAAAGTAGAGCAGCCCTTCCTCGACAGCCGTCTGTATCGGAATGACCCGGCGGCCCTGGATCTCGACCGTCTTGCCCGGCTGAGCCGCGACCTCCGCCGCCGCCTGCCAGTTGACGATGGCCAGATAATCCATGTCGTTGGCCGAGCAGCCGGCCTCGAACGGCGGGTTGCCCTGCATGATCCCGCCGGTCGCCATCTCGCTGCAGAAGCTGTTTAGGAACGCCCAACCGAAGGACGGGCCCTTGCCGGCGTCGGACAGGTCCTGCCAGTAGGGAGGCAGCTCGATGACGAAGGTCTCGTCGACGTTGAGGCGGCCCGCGTCGCGATCGAATTTCCAGAAGGTGATCGCACCGCGGTACTTCTCCTCGTACTCGCTCAGCGGCGCATAGCTGCCGTCCAGCGGCGCGGCGTACTGCGCGGCCTCGATCACGTACTCGGTGTTCGGCGTGACGAAAGCGCCCCCGTGGTTCGCGGCCATCAGCGGATCGGTGACGATCTGCTTGGTCTCGAAGTCACGCAGGTCGATGACGGCGATGCGCGGGTTCGCCTTGTCGTTGATGAACAGCCACTGACCGTCGTAGTCCCCGTCCGTTTCGGAGAGCGCCGGGTGGTGCGTATCGGCCCAGGTGATGGGCATGTTGTTCATCTCGCCCTCGGCCAGCACCTGGTGCGTGCCCTCCGCGCCGAAGCCCCAACCCTGCCAGGGCTCGGGCGTGTAGACCCCGATCACCTTCAGGAGCCGCATCGAGGGGATGCCGATCACGAGCACCTGCCCGCCGTGCCCGCCGGACGAGAACAGCAGGTACTCGTCCATCTGGCCGGTGGGCACGTAGGTCTTGAGCGCGGCCGTGACGTCGGCCTGGCTCAAGCCTCTAGCCTGGGCGATGTCGCCGACGTCGCCGTTGCCCACCTGCACACCACCCTCTCCGCACGACATGGTCAGGAACAGAACGCCCGCGGCGGCCGCCAGCGGGATTCCAACCTTGAAAAGCTTTCCGTCTCTCATCAGGCGTGCCTCCTCTAGAATGACGTGCCTTGGTGGCGTCGGTGCCTTCGTTCCTGTCCTTCTCGCGGGCCCCGCCCCGCTCGCGCACCCCGTCCGGCGCCTGCTTCATCGTCGCTGGCGGCAGAGCGCTGCCTCATCCCCCCTTGACGCTGCATGCCCGCACCACGGCGATGGCGATGGCCGACCATGGCCACGTCCGCGTCCGATCCGGAAACCGACGAGCTCTGCATGACGCCCTCCGTGCGGGCTCGCAGGTACTCGTAGAGAGCGCGGGCCTCGTCGGGTTGGACCTTCTGGTCCGGCATCGGCGTGAAGTATTCGGCGAATAGAGCCTTTGCGGTCGAATCGCTCTGGAGCATCGAGTCCGGGGCCGTGACCATGGCGTAGATCCACTCGTACGAGCGGCGCTCCGTCACCCCCATGAGATCGGGTCCGACCAGGCGGCCCTCCCCGATCTTGTGACAGGCCACGCACCCTTTCTTGGTGAACAGTTCCCCTCCGCGAGCCGCCAGCTCCACATCGACCTCCCCTGCGGGCCGCTCGACGGATTGGGCGGACTCCGACCCCTCGGCTTCCGCTGTGGGCTGCTCGCCGGCCTGGGATGCCGCGCCGGAGGTCGCAGCGGAGTCGCTATCTCCACCGTTTGCGCACCCGCCCACCACCACCGTGGCCGCCACGGTGACCCACAGGGCAGCTCCGGTGAGGCGCACGCGGCCTCTGAGTTTCTTCATGCGGCGAAAGCTAGGGAGGTATTTACGTACTGTCTGTCCGATAAAGCTTGTGCAGCATTGTCGGGGTTTGGGGAGTCAGGTGTGGGGAGGTTCCTTACACGCCGAGAGTGGCTCGCCGAAAGCGCGGACCGCGACGCCCGGCGACCCGGTCAGGTCCGGCCTATTTCTCCTTCAGAAGCCCGACCTTGAGGGCGAAGCGGACGAGCTCGGATCGGTGGGTGAGGCCGAGCTTCTGCATGATGCGCGATCGGTAGGTGTCCACGGTCTTCCCCGAGATGAGCTGAGCTGCCTCAGGCTGGGCGCATCCGGATCGGACTCCGCGGCCTTGTACTCCTGCAGCAGCAGCTTCGTAGCCTGGGGCGGAAGATAGACTTCCCCGCGCGCGACGATGCGGATCGCCTCGATCAGGTCGCGATCGGCGCTGGTCTTCGTCAGGTAGCCGCTAGCCCCGGCCTGGACCACCGGCACCAGATACTCTTCTTCGGCGTGCACGGTCAGCACGAGCACCCGGCTCTCGAGCTCGAGCGCCGCGATGCGACGCGTCGCCTCGAGCCCGCCGGAGCCGGGCATCGACAGGTCCATCAGCACGACGTCGGGCCGAAGGGTGCGCGCTCGATCGACCGCCTCGTCCCCGGTGGCGGCCTCCCCCACGACCTCCATGTTGGACTCGGCTTCGAGGAGCGCTCGAAGGCCGGCCCGAAACATCGTGTGATCGTCCGCCAGCAGGACGCGGATCGGCTCAGGCATCGTCGGCGTCCTCGCGCAAGCGACCGTCATCTTTCCCTGGTTCTTCGCGGAGGGACATCTCCACGTCCAGCCGCGTGCCTTCGCCGAGATCGCTTCGAATTGACATCTTGGCGCCGACGGAGGCCGCTCTCTCTCTCATACCCAGGATCCCCAGCCTGCCCGCCAGAACGTCGACTTCCTCGACCACGAAGCCCCGTCCATCATCCTCGACCTCGGCGAGGACACGATCGCCGTCGCGAACGAGCGCGATGCTCAACCGCGACGCGTCGGCGTGGCGGACCACGTTCGATATCGCCTCCTGCAGGATCCGGTAGATGACCAGCTTTTGGTCTTCGTCGAGCGACTCCCCGACGGAATCCAGGTCCAGCTCCACGTCCAGATCGGTGTCGGCCAGGCGGCTTCGCACATCAGCGCGAATCGCCGCCTCCAGTCCCGCCTCGGCGAGTGCGGGAGGCCGCAAGCCCCGTGCGATGCGGTGAAGAGCCGCGGCGGTATCCACCAGCTCCTCGCGTAATTCCGCGAGCAGAGCTTCGCGCCGCCGCGGGGTCTCCGTCTCGCTGGCCAGGCGCACCCGAAGCAGGAGCGCGGCCAGCCGCTGGGCCATGTCGTCGTGCAACTCGAGAGCCAGCCGCTTGCGCTCCTCCTCGGCGGCGCGGAGGGCTGCTCGCCCGAACTCCCGGTATCGCCGCTGCTCGGTCACGTCCCGAACCGTGCAGATCACACGATCCCTCTCCGGTGAGGACAGGGGGCTGAGGCTGATCTCGACCGGAACCTCTCGCCCGTCCGAGCGAAGACCCAGCAGCTCCAACCCGATGCCCATGGGCCTTGGGTGAGGGTCGTCTGCATAGCCGTCCCGATGCGCCGAGTGCGCGGCGCGGAATCGGTCCGGAACGAGCGTCTCGACGTCGAGACCCCGCAGCTCGTCCGCCTCGTAGCCGAAGAGACTACAGGCCTGAGGGTTCGCTCCGACGATCTTCCCGTTCGCGTCGATCAAGAGGATCCCATCCGGGGCCGCCCGGAAGATCTCCACGCAGTCCTGTGCCTCAACCTGGTCGGTCACGCCTCTCCCGCGGGTTCGCTCCACGTTCCGGTAGAGAAATTCCCTACACCAGTCGTGCGTTTTCCTTACGCCACCATTCCAGCGGAGCCCGTCCTCGAGGCGGCCTCCTCGGGCCGGGTGGCGTGACGTGCCGGTCCGCTCGAGCCTGCCAAGCCGATTGGGCATCGACGATTCGGGGCGACAGTGAGTACGGCCGGCCAGACCTTGATCACATACGACTCGAAATCGCCGAGGGGCCGCGCCTCCAATGGTCGACCGGTCGCGGTCGACCGAGCCCCAGAGACTCCGACGCCGCCCGGACCGGTAGACAAACTCCTTCGCCTTCCCCTGTTTTACAAGATCCTTGTGGCGAATGCCGTCATCCTCGCCGTCGCCGTCCTCATAGGCGGTCTTCTCCTGGCCCGCCTCGGAGGCATATCCGCGACGGAGGCTGCGAAGTGGGCCTCGATCATCGGGGCGTCGGCCGTCGTGGTCGGCGCGGCGTGCAGCGCGTTCCTCACGCGTCTGGCGCTCCGACCGTTAACGGAGCTCGAGGTTTCGGCCGAGCGTGTCGAGCGAGGAGACCTGCAGACCCGAGCGGCCATGTCGTCCCTCGCCGACACGGACATGCGCAGGCTCGTCACCCTTTTCAACCGGATGCTGGACCGGATCGAGCTCTACCGCAGCCGGCAGCGCGAGGTCACGGTCCGATCGCTCGAATCGGAGGAGAACGCCCGGCGCTGGGTGGCTCGAAAGCTGTACGACGAGACGGCCCAGTCACTGGCAGCCGTGCTCCTGCAGCTTCGGGCTGCCGGACGGAGATTCGGCGATGCGGAACAGGGCCAGTTCGACAACCTCCGAAAGGCGCTCATCGAAGCCCTCGAGAGCATTCGGGAGGTCGCGCGTGAGCTGCGCCCGCCGGAGCTGGACGAGATCGGCCTCGTCCCGGCGCTGGCCGCGCAGGTCAGGAATCTCTCGGAGCGGAGCGGGGTCGAGATTCGCCTGGACGCCGACTCGATCGAGGCCGACCTTACGACGGAGGAAGGCCTCGCCCTCTATCGAATCGTGAGCGAAGCACTGGGCAACGCCGCCCGCCACGCGGGAGCGAGGAGCGTCGACGTCCGCATCTTGCGCGGGCCCGACGGCGTGTCCGCGGAGATCCAAGACAACGGAGCGGGCTTCGACGTCGACGCCGAGCTCGAGCGCGCCGGACGAGGCCTCGGTCTGCTGGAGATGAGGGAGCGGGCGTTGAACGTGGGCGCCGAGCTCTCGATCCAGAGCTCGGAGGTGGAGGGAACGACGGTTTCGGTCAACATGCCCTTCGGTACCGAGAGATGACGAGGGAAGCCATCGCACGATGAAGGCGATGGTCCTGGAGGAGCAGGGGCGGCCGCTGCAACTCGAGGAGGTCGAGCGACCACTGCTCGGGTCCGGTCAAGTTCTGTTACGCGTGCGGAGCTGCGGGGTTTGCCGAACCGACCTCCACGTCGTGGACGGAGACCTCCCGGATCCGAAGCTGCCGCTGATCCCGGGACACCAGATAGTGGGCGAGGTCCTCGAAGTCGAGCCGGGGACGGAGGGGATCGAGCCGGGAAGCAGAATCGGCGTGCCGTGGGTGGGATGGACGTGCGGCGAGTGCGGGTTCTGCAGATCGGGACGAGAGAACCTGTGCGAGGCAGCGCGGTTTACCGGCTACCAGATCGACGGCGGATACGCCGAGTATGCGGTCGCGGACGCGCGCTTCTGCTTCCCGATCCCGGCCGGCTACCCCGATTTGCAGGCCGCACCGCTCCTCTGCGCGGGTCTGATCGGTTATCGTTCTCTCGTCATGGCGGGCGATTCCGAGCGCCTCGGCCTGTACGGTTTCGGAGCGGCGGCGCATATCATCGCGCAAGTCGCGATCTATCAGGGGCGGAGGGTGTTCGCGTTCACCCGTCCGGGTGACACAGAGGGGCAGAGCTTCGCCCTCGAGCTGGGCGCCGAATGGGCGGGATCGTCCGAGGAGGCGCCGCCGGAACCACTGCAGGCGGCGATCATCTTCGCACCTGTCGGCTCGCTCGTGCCCCGGGCGCTCGCCGCCGTCGAGAAAGGGGGAACCGTCGTCTGCGCCGGAATTCATATGAGCGAGATCCCGGCGTTTCCCTACGAGGCGCTCTGGGGCGAGCGAGTAGTGCGATCGGTCGCCAACCTCACACGACAGGACGGGGAGGAGTTCCTGCAGCTCGCTCCGCGAACTGGAGTGCGCACCGAGGTCAGCTCCTATCCATTGGCGGAAGCCAACCGGGCGCTGGACGACCTGCGCGCGGGACGGATTCGTGGTTCTGCCGTCCTCGAGATCGGCTGACGGGAACACAGGGAAAACGCCGCAGAAGCGATCGAAGGGCTGGAAAGCGATGGTTAGGCTACACGACATCATGTCGGTCCAGATCAAGCCGCTGACCCCAAACATGACCCTCCGGGAAGCGGCCGAGTTCTTGACCACCGAGCATATCGGAGGCGCGCCGGTGATATCCGGCGAACGCGTCGTCGGAGTGGCGTCGATCACGGACGTCCTCGACTTCGTGTCGTCGAACCCGGGCCCTCCGACACAGCAGGAGGAGAGTACCGAGTGGTCGGAGCCCACGGCGGAGGAACGATGGTCCCGGGGCGACGAACCGACTTCCGCCTACTTCGAGGAGTATTGGGCGGACGCGGGTGCCCAGGTTGACGAGCGGTTCCGGAAGACGACGAGCCCCGAGTGGGACGTCCTCGAAGAGCACGTCGTCTCCGAGGTCATGACCCAGGGACTGTGCGAGCTCCCACCCGAGACGGACGTCCAGGAAGCCGCCGAGTTCATGCTCCGGTCGGGGATCCATCGGGTGCTCGTAACGCAGAACTCCAGGCTCGTCGGGGTCGTCAGCACCACCGATGTCGTAAAGGCGGTATCACAGTACGGCCTGGGCGGTTAGGCGTGTCGATGGCCGGCCAACCGGTTGAGCGACCGGTACGATGACCTACCCCGAGATTCCCAGAGAGCTCTGGGCGACCGTGCTGGCGAACTTCACCGAGCGGAACGCCCAGCGCCCCACAATGATCGAGGTCGATAGCCCCGAGCTGGGGGCCCAGGAACAGGAGCGGGGCTTTCCTCTTCGGGGCATC
Organism: Gemmatimonadota bacterium; assembly: GCA_039590175.1. Taxonomy (GTDB): domain Bacteria; phylum Gemmatimonadota; class Gemmatimonadetes; order Palauibacterales; family Palauibacteraceae. The sequence goes on from JBDHFW010000007.1 coordinate 18,215, forward strand.
GTCTATGACCACCGGGACGACCGGATCTCGATCATGCTGGGCGAGCTCGAGGGCGCGGAGCCGCACCTCACGCATTCGATATCGGGCCCAACCAGCCTGGCGATCGGACCGGGACGCGACGGCCGAGGGCTTGAGGTCGTCCGAATCGCGCACGACGACGGTCAGACTCTGGTCTGGGTCCAGGAGAGCTGATCCCGGGCCGATTCCGGCGGGCCGCGTTCTTCCCGAGTTCCCTACACCAGCGTTCCCGCCAACTTCTCCTCGAGCAGCCTGCCCAGTGCCGGACGCGTCCGCCGATCCAGCAGGTTGACCGCCCTCACGTCCGCGAGCTTTTCCACCAACCGGACGCCCGCCTCGGTGTTCGACGCGGGACCCGTCACGAAATCGGGCTCCGTTTCGTAAGCGTTCATCACGCCGATGACCGAGTAGGGATCGGATGCGCAGAGGACGGTCAGGCGCGCGTTGTTCTTCAGGCTCTCGTAGGCCAGGGCGCCGTTGTAGGGCTCGAGCGGCGAGGCCCCGAGCTCGATCACGGCCACGTCGGCCTCGAGGGCGGCCATTCTCGAGAGGAGGTTCTCCAGCCGCGACCGGTAGAGCTCCTCCGGGCAGACCGTCGAAGGAAGCCCCGCGTCCACGAAGTCGAAGATGAAATCGGCCCCCGCGTCCTTCATGCTGAGCGCGTCGCGATAGCGTGCCGCGCCCGCCAGCTTGGCTCCGATAACCCTCAGCGGGGCGAGTAGCTTCAGCTGACGGATGAGTATTCGGGCGGTCGTCGTCTTCCCCGCCGACATGGACGTTCCCACGATGAGCAGGACCGGCAACTCAAACCGCCGCGGCACGGAGGCGGGCACGAATTCGTGCGTCGTCACCTTCACCCCCTGGCGGGTCGGGTGGCCGCGGTACCGCAGGTGAATGAGAGGCTGCTCCAGCATGGACCTGGAGACCTCGCGGCCGATCAGCCCGCCGCCCGAGAGGATCTCGCACGCGCCATCTTCGCCGATCCGGCTCCAGTCTCCGGTCGCCTCCAGCGTGGCTTCGCGGCGCCCGAACGCGCCCACGAGCATATCCCCCTCGGCGACTTCGATCACTCGCCCGGTCGAAAGCTCGACGATGCGCCGACTGAGCGATTCCGTGACCTCGGTGACGACGTAATCGCCCATCTCCCACTCCTCGCGAGAGATGGACCTGACCTCGAATGGAGCGTCTCGCAGATCGGAGATCCGGGTCACCGAGGTGAAGAAGAGCTTCTCGTTCATTCAGACCTCACGCCCCCCCTGAGTCGGCGCCAGCAGCTTCTCTGGCCATCTCGAGGTCCGCAGGCAGCAGCAGGACGACCGCGAGCAGGGCCGTTCGCTCCACGAGGCCGTCGATCGAGGCGAACTCATGCGAGGCGTGAGCCCCGTCACCCGTTGGTCCCATCCCGTCCAGCGTCGGCGCGTGAAGGCTCGCTGTGTTGCCGTCGGACATGCCCCCCACGGCAGTCTCTCGAAGCTCCAGTCCCAGCTCGCCTCCAGCGGCCCGTGCGGCGTGCCAAAGAACGCGGTTGGCCCGTGTGCGCTCCATCGGAGCCCGGCCGATTCCCCCGCCGACCTGAATTGTGGCGCCGGGCGTCACCGGACGAATCGTCCCGATCGCGTACTCGACCCTCGCGGCGTCTGTCGTGGAGGGCACGCGAACATCCACCAGCGCACGAGCCCTGGCGGCGACGACGTTCGGCCGATAGCCACCCTCGATCACGCCGACGTTCACGGTGACGCCACGCTCCGGATCGTTCAGAGCGTGCAGCTTCTGGATGACGTGCGAAAGCTCCAGGATCGCGCTCGCCCCCGCCTCCGGATCGAGGCCGGCGTGTGCGCTCTTGCCGATGACGTCGATCTCGAACCTCCCCCCGCCTTTGCGTGCCGTCTTGAGCCTACCGTCGGGACCGAATGCCGGCTCGAGCACGAGTGCCCTCGAGGCCCTGCGAGCAAGCATCTCGATGTACCGGCTCGACTCGCCGCTTCCCTTCTCCTCATCCGAGTTCACGAAGGCGACGGGTGGCACTTCGGGCGTGATGTCCAGCTCCCGAAGCGCCCGGAGCGCGAACACCATCTGCGCGAGACCGCCCTTCATGTCGTAGACGCCGGGACCACGGATCACGTCGCACGTAACCTCCACCGGCATCTCCCGCAGAGTGCCGATCGGCCAGACCGTATCGCAGTGGCCGAGCAGCAGCTGGAGACGACGCCCGCGGTCCCCGCCTCGCGACTCGTGGCTTCCTCTCGCCAGAAGCTGGCCACCGGACGTCCGTCCCGGAACCCGCCGCACCTCGAGGCCCGCGGCCTCGAACCCCTGGCCCAGCAGACTCATCACCGGTTCCTGGGAGGCCGGATCGTCGGTCGGCGATTCCGCGAGGGCGAGGCGGCGTACGTAGTCGACGAGCTCTTCCCGGTGGCCTCGCGCCCACTCCAACAGCCGGCGAGCACGCTCGGTGGTCATGAGCGACTAACGCTTGAAGTCCGCCGGGAAGGGGAAGGCGTAGCTCTCCTTCACCGTCGCGTACCGGCCCGGGCTCAGGTAGGCGAGAAGCGGGGAGTGATAGATCAGGTCCTGATCGTCCCGATCGGCGGAGCGCAGGGCATCGGGATGGACGTGGGCCGCCACGACACGCCCGACGATGAGGCTGTTCAGGCTGAACCCATCCAGCACCTTGTCGAGCCGGCACTCAAGGAAGAGGTAGCCATCCTCGAGGAACACCCCGTCCACTTCCGTTGCCGGGAAAGTCGACATCACGGAGAGCATCGGCTTCGGCTCGTCGAGGTCTTCTCGCGGCTCGGCGGTCAGGCTCGCAAGCACGACCTGGGTCGGCCGCGGATAGCTGACCGTGAACTCGCCGGTCTTCACCACGCTGTGGTAGGTCTCGTGCCGGGGAGTGCAGACGAAGGCGAAGTAGTTGTCCCAGCCCAGCGGGAAGGCCATGTGCTTCGGCGCCAGGTTGTAGCGCTCATCCTCCTTCGTGCCCACCACGACCAGCGGCGCCACCCAGAAGAACTGATCCCAAATCGGGCGGCTCGTATCGAGATTCACGAGGTCGGGCGAATCCGTGGTGTGCATCTTCTACCCTTCGGTTGGGCCTCCGCGGCCTGATGAATCCGGATCGAGGACGTGCCATCCCAAAGAAAGGTCTGGTCGAACGGACGCCTCCTGCCAGTCCGGCAACTGCGGACGTGCGGGTGGGGAGATCGCCCTGTCCGTCGCGGGGAAACTCCCCACGCTCCCTGGGAAGGCTCCTCGGACAGGCTCCTGGGAGCCTGTCCGAGTAATGGGGCGCTGCCGCTCGCGACAGTCGCTCTCGCGACTGTTACCGTCTTGCGCGAGCTAGGCGCCTAGATGCCGAAAACCACCGAAACGAAGGCGTACGCAGCGACCGTGATGAGGGCGATGAACGCGATATTGAGGAAGATCCCCGCCCGGACCATCTGCGGTATCGTCACCGCCCGGCTTCCGTACACGACGATGTTCGGCCCCGTGGCCACCGGGAGCATGAACGCACAGCTGGCGGCCAGCGCCGCCGGAATGACGAGTAGTCGAGGATCCTCCCCGATCCCCACGGCCACCGACCCGACCAGCGGCAGGAACGCCGCGGCCGTTGCCGTGTTGCTCGTCAACTCGGTGAGGAAAATCATGACGGTGGTGATCGCCAGCACGACGAGGATCGGCGGCCACGCCCCCAACCCTTCCATCGCCGACCCGACCCAAACGGTCAACCCGGTCCGCTGGAAGGACGAGGCGAGGCTCAATCCGCCCCCGAAGAGAAGGAGAGCGCCCCACGGCAGACCCTGCGCCGACTCCCAGTCGAGCAGCTTCTTCCCGCCTCCGGATCCCGAAGGAAGGATGAAGAGAGCGAGACCGGCGCCCACCGCGATCCCGGCATCGGAGAGTCCCGGCAGAGTGCCTGCGATCAGCGGCCGACCGATCCAGAGGAGAGCGGTCAGGGCGAACACGACTGAAACTCGCCGCTCTGCCATGGACATCGGCCCCAGTTCGGCGAGCCGCCCCTGGATGAACTCCCTTCCGCCAGGAATGCGCAGGTTCCCGGTCGGGAAGACCCAACGGGTGAGAACGACGTAGGCCACCCCCACGCCCACGATCACCACCGGAAGGGCGAACAGCATCCACTGTGCGAAGGCCACGTCGATGCCGTGGTTCTCGCGCAGAAAGCCGACCGCGAAGGCGTTGGGCGGAGTTCCGACGATCGTCGCCAGACCTCCGATGCTGCAGGCGTAGGCGATCCCGAGCATGAGCGAGGTCGAGAAGTTCGCGGCCTCCTTTCCGCTCGCCTCCCCATCGTCGCCGCGGCGGGAGAACTCGATCACCGAGATGCCTATCGGCAGCATCATCAGGGCGGTGGCCGTGTTCGCGACCCACATGCTCAGAAACGCCGCGGCGATCATGAAACCGGCGATCACCGCCGACGGCCGATGACCGAGAGCCGAGATCGTGCGGAGCGCTATTCGGCGCGGCAGCCCACAGCGTTCCATGCCGAGCGCCAGCAAAAAGCCGCCGAGGAGCAGGAAGATGATCGGGTTGGCGTACGGAACGGCCGACTCGTCGATCGTGCCGATGCCGAGGAGAGGAAACAGAGCGAGCGGCACGAGCGATGTGGCCGGGATCGGGATCGCCTCGGTGACCCACCAGATCGCCATGAGCACAGCCGCGGCGGCCGTTCTCCAGGCCGCGAGAGGCAGCCCCTCCGGCGGCGGGGAGAACAACAGCGCGACGAACGCCACCAGGCCCAACGCCAGACCGATCCTCTGGCGGCGGCCGTGGCGTCTGGGGTCGGCGACGGCGAAGCCGCCCCGGCTCATCTCAGAAAAAGCTGTAGCCGGGTGAGAGCAGGCGCGCCGGGAGGTACGTGATAAAGAAGGGCGCGTACGCGATCAGCACGAGCACGACGGCGGCAATAGTCCACAGGCGAAGGCGGTCCAGCTTCGCGTCCCAGCCGTTCCGGGATGCCGGAATCAGGGTCTCCGCGAAGGGAATGTCCTTGGGGCCCTCTCCCTTCTTCCCGGCGACGACGGTCATGACGATGACGATGAAGAACATCAGGGCACCGACCGTCATCAGGGTTCCGCCGATTCCCGTCAGCACACCGGCCAGTTCCCACGAGTCGCGGCCGTAGTTGGCAGCGACTCGGAAGGTCCGCCGTGGCATCCCCTCGAGGCCTCCGGAGATCAGACCCCGAGCCATGACCAGCACGCCGATCGTGTAGATCCACGACTGGGCCACGGCGAACTTCCGGCCCCAGAGCTTCCGGTCGGTGAGGTAGGGGATGATCCAGTAGGCCACGCCCATGAGGGTGAGGGCGACCGCGCTGCCCACGGTCATGTGGAAGTGGCCCGGGATCCAAGCCGTGTTGTGGACGATCTGGTTGACGAGGTAGCTGGCGTTGATCAGACCGGTGATCCCCCCCAACACGAAGGTGATCATGGCCAGCACCTGCGCCGTGAACGACGGATCGTCCCACCTCAGCTTCCGGATCCAGCCGAGTAGGCCTCCGCCCCCGTTGCGCCGGCCACCGATCTCCATCGCAGCCACCACCGAGAAGGCCGTGGCGAGGCTGGGGTAGAAGACGCCGAAGGTGAGCACAGCGTGGAACATCTTGAGGTTCGTGGAGATCCCCGGGTCCGTGTACTGGTGATGGAAGCCCGTGGGGATCGAAAGCAGCAGGAACATGATGAACACGACGCGCGTGAGCGGATCGCTCACCAACTTGCCGTTGGTCTGCCGGGGTATCAGCGCATACCAGGAAATGTAGGCGGGCAGAAGCCAGGCGTAGACGATCGCGTGCCCGGTGAACCAGAAGAGCGTCCGGTTGAGCAGCGGATCGGTGCGCTCCAGGATCCCCAGGGACCACGGCAGCAGGAATCCAATGAAGGAGACCGCGATCCCGACCGAAGCCAGATCCCACATCACGTAGGAGACGACCGAGATGAAGGCGAGGAGCGGGATCCGCTCGCCCGGGTTCTCCTTCCGCCACCGGGCGAGCATGACGAAGAGGTGGGCCGATGCGATATACGTGCTCACCACCAGCAGCACGAGGCCCAGGTAGTACGCCCAGTGGGCCTGGAGCGGCGCGTACGCCGTGAAGAGCACCGTAGCCTTACCAGTGGTCACCGCCCAGATGACGGTGATGTTCGCCGCGACCAAAGTCCAGAGGGTGGCGTGCAGAAAGCCCGTAATCATGGGCCGCCCCAGCGCCCTCGCCGTCAGCAACGGAAGGAAGGCGTTGGAGAAGGTGAAGGTGAAGAAGAGCGCGTTCGCGACGCCGTGAGCCGTCAGGCCCTGGTAGTAGTCACGAAGGCCCGGAAAATACCGGAGAATGTCGATGTTGGCGTACGAGAGGCCCTGGGCGAACCCGTGCGCCACGCCCGCCGCGAGGGCGAAGTAGCCGATATAGAGCGTCCAGCGGATGAGCCGCCGCTGGTTCTCGGGAAAGTCGAAGCCGCCGGGGTCGAAGACGACGGTGCCGGAACCGGCTGCGGCGCTCATTCGACGATCACCTTTCCGGACATGAGATGGTGTCCCGCTCCACAGTACTCATGGCAGATGAGAAGGTGCTCGCCGGGCCGCTCGAAGCGGTAGGTGTTCCGCGATATCTGTCCCGGGATGAGCATCATGTTGACCCGCGTCCGGTCGATGTGCAGGCCGTGGATCACGTCGGTCGACGCCGCCAGGAAGGTCACCTCCGAGCCTGCAGGGACCCGGATCTCCGACGGTCTCCAGGACCACGCGCTCGCCAGCAGGGCGACCTCGTACCTTCCGGGCCCGGTCTCTCGCACGCCCGGATTGTTGAAGGGCTCGACGGAGTTGATCGTCAGCGGATCCACCTCGCCTGCCCGTCCGGGCAGGTATATGCCCATCGCGACGGAGGTGACGATCAGCGCCGCCATGAACGCGACGAGCATGATCGCTCCCAACCAGAGAAACGCCTTTTCGTACTGGTGGACTCTCATCTCTCCACTCTCTTACCGTTCGAGCAGGGTCAGATACATGATCGCCCACAAGGCGGCGAGGGCCATCAGGAAGATGAGCATGATGAAGAGCGTGCCGGTCGTCACCGGCTCCTCTTCGTGGCCGGCCCCTGCGGGACCGCCCGGTTCGGCGGAATCACCACCCGAAGCAGCTCCGGGTTCCTCGGCCATCGATACCTCCCGATCTTGTCGCACACCTGAATATCCGGAGCCTTGCGCGGCCCCCGCGGCTCGTTCGGCCTTTGTAGACAGCTTTGTAGACGGCTATACAGCTATGTAGACAGCTGGGCGTCCCAGGCGCGAACGCGGCCAGCGAGCACTTTGAGGAGTCCAAGGAAGACGATAAGGAACACGAGCGCCAGCGCCGCATCCATGAAGTCGAAGCGGCCGGCGAGTATGTCGTTGACGAAACGCCAGATGAAGAAGAGCATCGGGATTCCGACGATCACGAAGGCGCCCATGCCGGCCAGAAGCCCGGCAGGACCCGGTGCGTCGGTCTTTTCTCTCGGTGCATTCAAGGCAATCCCCGACTTGGAGTGACCGTTCTCTTGTAAGGGAATCGCGTGAGGTCAGCAAGTGACGCTTCGGGGCGCTCTGGCCGGGCATGACCGAGCGAGCGAAACTGACAAACACTCGTGTCTTGTTTCGTCGACCGCCGAGGAGACCCATGAGAAGCTCACTTCGCCCGACCCTCGTTCTCGTGACCCTGGCCGTTTGGATCGCCCCGTCGGCGACGGCTCAAGATGCCCCTCGCCATGCCGATGAGGAGGCCGTGGTCGCGGTCGTCGTGCAGCTGTTCGATGGCATGAGGGCGGGCGACAGCGCCATGGTGCGTCGCACCTTCGCGCCGGACGCCCGGCTGGTGAACACCAGCGTCCGCGACGGGCAGCCGGCTCTCCAGTCCGTCGAGATCGACCGGTTCGTCGAGGCCGTCGGAACACCTCACGAGGAGGTGTGGGACGAGCGGCTGTGGAACATCGAGGTTCGCGTCGACGCGAACCTGGCCACCGTGTGGACCGAGTACGCGTTCTACCTCGGCGAGGAGCTCAGCCACTGCGGCGTCGATGCGTTTCAGCTCTTCAGGAGCCGCGACGGCTGGAAGATCTTCCAGATCGCGGACACGCGTAGGGGCGCCGACACCTGCGATATCGGCGGCTAGGCTCTTCTGTTCGACCGGACCCACGGAGGGGCGGCTGTGATGCTCAAGCTTGCTGCGAGGCTTCAACTTGCTGCGCCGGCGACGAATGCCCAGAATACGTGCGACTTAGTCGCCCTTGTCGTGAACTCAAAAAAGGAGGTGATCTGTGTCTGATGGGAGTAGATCCGAGCCTGGCTCGGCGCGGGCAAGCGATCGCCTCTGCGCAGGGTGAGCCAACAAGCGCGGCTCAGCTTCGGCAGGAGAGATTGAAAGACGCTCGCCTAAGACCGCGATGTCGTAAGAGGCGTCGTGCCGAGTTGGGACGGAGCGTACCCCGGCGGGCCGCCGGCTCATAGAGCTGGCAGCCCGCCCTTTTTTCAAATCGCGGGCTCTTCCCGGCCATCGGGCCGTAGCCAGTGCGGCACCCAACCGATGGCCACCAACTCCACATCCACATCGACGCGTCGAGGACGCAGCTCCACCTCCTCGAACTCCTCCAGAGCTTCCTCCCAGCGCTCGGTGATCTCCGCGGTCTCTTCCCTCAGATCGTCTCGCATCTCGGAGATTTCCTGCTCCAGTCGCTCCACGCGCTCCGCCGCCTCCTCGGCGCCCATACGGGCGCTTGTCTGTTGCCGGTATTTGCCGAGGCTGGTCGACGCGCCTCGCGTCGTCCGCCGACCGAGGAAGGCGCCGAGGAGCGACTCTCCCACGGAGACGATCATCTCCCGCTTCCGGGCGGTCGCCGTCTCCGCCTTCTTCATGAGGGCCAGCTCGGCGCTCCTCAGCCGATCCTCGAGCCGTCGCAGCCGCTTCTCGTGGCGTTCCACGATCTTGTCGGTTTCCTCATCGCGCGCCTCCCTGGCCTCCTGCCTCAACTGGAGCGCGAATTCCGAGGCCGAGGCTCCGGGGGACGAGTACTCATCGAGCGAGGGGCAGTGCAGCACCCTGAGTCTCCTCGTCCGATAGAGGTGATCGGCGAGCTCACGGCTGGCGCGCTTCAGATCTCGTTCATCGTTGAAACGCGCCGGCAGCGGGCCGTAGCGAGCCTCTCGCGTCGGCGAGCTCTCCAGGGCCGCCGAGTCGAGTCCCAGATCGGATGCCCCCTCCCATGTCACGGCTCCATCCGTGTCGGGCATGGCCAGAAGTGCGACCGATTCGGTCTCGTCCGTTCCCCGCTTGCGATCGATGAAGCTGACTCTGGCCAGCCCGAGGGCCCCCGCGCTGTAGCCGAGCTCGCCGAGGCCTCCTGCCGCTTCCCCAGCAGCTACGCCGGGGCCTCGCAACACCGGCAGGAAGTACTGACGGACCGCCGCCGCCACGGTCGGAGGCCCGGCCGGCGGCGGCGCGACCGCAGCAAACGTGGCGGAGGTGGCAGACGGGGTGGCGGGCGTCCCGATCGTGGACATGGGGGGCGTGGCCGGCGTATCGGGCGCAGCCGATGCCGCAGCAGCCGTCGCCCGCTGGCCAGCCATCAGCTCGCGAACCTGGGCGCGAGTGAGCGGCCCCCGTAGGTAGCTCATCGCCCAGCGGGTGTGGAAGGTGAGCGGCCCCTCCTCGTGTACGTTGTGCAGGAGAAAAACACGCTTGCCGAGCGAGGAGATGAGTTTATCTATCTCACTTTTTTGCAGAGGTTTGCCGGCCTCGTTTGAAGCTCCTTCGAGGCCGTCCAAGACCCGCAGCTTGTCCCGTTCGGTCTGCATCCTTCCGATGAACCAGGTGCCGGCGTTGCTGAGCGCCTTGTAGTCCAGATCCACGGGATTCTGCGTGGCCACGAGGAGACCGACACCATAGGCCCGGGCCTGCTTCAGCAGGGTGAGGAACGGTCGCTTGCTCGGCGGCTCGGCCACCGGCGGCAGGAAGCCGAACACCTCGTCCATGTAGACGAGGGCGCGCAGGCTGGTCGTGCCGGGCTGAGCACGCATCCAGGTGATGACCTCGTCGAGCAGGAGCGTCACGAAGAACATCCGCTCCGCATCGGAGAGGTGCGCGATGTAGAAGACCGAGTGCCTCGGCTTGCCGTCGGCGGTGGCGAGCAAGGCGGGGATGTCCAGCGGCACCCCTTCGAGCCACTCCTTGAAGCTGGGAGACGCGATCAGGGTGTTCAGCCCCATCGCCAGCTCCAACCGGTCCTTCTCCGGGTAGAACGTGTCGATGTCGAACGCGCCGAGCTGACGGACGGGTGGGTTCGCGATCGCGCCGATCAGGGTTGGAAGGTCCAACGCGTAGCCCTGGCGCCAGTAGTGCTCGATCAGATTGGCGAGAAGCACGTGCTCGCGGGATCGCGCGGGATCGGCCTCGAGGCCGATGAGGCCGAGGAGCCCGCTCGCCAGACCGGCGATTCGCTCGCGCAGGTGCTCCGCATCGGTCTCCCATGACGCTCGCGGCGCGGCGAGCGACCCGAGCACTGACACCGGGATGCCCGCCGGGCTGCCGGGCGTGTAGATCGCGAAATCCGCTGCATCGCGGAGGGACCGGATCCTGTCGCCGTCCTGCCCCCAGTCAGCCAGGCCCTTTCGCCACAGCTCGGCCTGACTCGCCGCGAAATCTTCGATCTCCATACCCTTTCGGCGCGCGTCATCCGGGTTCACCCAGGGAAGGAAGTCTTCGGGCTTCAGCTCCGGAAAGCTGAGCAAGAGGTTGGTGATGTCCCCTTTTGGATCCAGGATGATCGCCGGCACGCCGTCGATGGCGGCCTCCTCCAGCAATCCGATGCAGAGCCCGGTCTTGCCGCTCCCGGTCATGCCCACGCAGACGCCATGAGTGGTGAGATCACGAGCGTCGTACATGACCAGCTGGTCCTGCAGCTCGCCGGCCGGGACGTCGTAGCGTCGCCCCAGATAGAAGACGCCGAGTTTCTCGAACTCCATGTTCACCTCCGCAGCCATGAGGCGTGGACCACTGCCTTGGAATGCCAAACCATCATCCTCCGACACGTTATCATTCGCATCATTCGTCGCGCGATGGGCCAAGGTTGGGTTCGAGCAAACGCGGAGTCCCGGGATCGATCGGCTCGCCATGCACGTTCTGTCACAGGTGGGGACAGTCGCCCGTTACCCACGTGAAGGCTGGCCGCGCCGCTCCCGTACGGAACGATAGTGCCGAACGGCCGTATGATCCGTGGTTCCTCGGGTTGAAGGAGGGCCGCATTGCACGACCTGCTCTCGATCGGCCGCCGCAGTCGCCACTGGAGCGCTATCGCCGCGCTAGCGGCGCTGTTCGTCTTGGGGGCGGTCAAGCCGGCGATGGCCCAGGAGGAGCTGGCCAACATCCTCGGCCGTGTCGTCCAGGCCGGCTCCCGCGCTTCGCTGGCGGAGGCAGTGGTCGAGATGCCCGAGCTGGAGCTGGCCATGGAGTCGGACGAGACCGGTCGGTTCTGGTTCCGCAACGTGCCGGCCGGCGAACAGCTGTTCGCCATTCACTACCTGGGTTACTCGGACTCTACGCGGGTCTTTCTCGTGCCGGACGAGCTCAATCAGCTCGAGGTCGCCGTCGAGCTGAGGGTCCTTCCCGTCGCGGATCTGATCGTTCAGGTGGAGGCGCTCGACACGCCTAGCAAGCTCACCGAATTCAACCGACGCCGAGAGAAGGGAGAGGGATACTTCATCACGCGGGCAGACATCCTCCGCAGAGACCCGGTCCGAACGACGGACATGCTCAGGGCCGTGCCGGGTGTGCGCATTGCGAGCACCAATCTGGGTCAGGCGTCCATCCGGATGCGTGGGCGCAGCTGCAACATCGCCTACTTCGTGGATGGGATTCGGGCCCCATTCTTCAATCTGGACAGCGTGCTGCCGTCCAGCGTGGAAGCCATCGAGATCTACAAGGGCACGGCGTCGGTTCCGCCCGAGTTTCGGGGACTGCTCACGCCGTGCGCCGCAATCGTGCTATGGACACGGGACCCTGGCCTGCCCTAGGAGCCTGTCCCAGTAATGGGGTGCGGCCGCGCGCAGGGGTCTTGCGCGAGCTCAGACGAGGAATGAGGAGGAGTCGATGCGTTGTGCATCGTGGACGACGAGAGACGAAATATGAGCCCGCAATCCCCCTGCGCCCTTCGGGTTACTGGGACAGGCTCCTAGCGGTTATCGTCGCATGACACTCTGAACCAGTTCCCCATTGATTCCATTGACTACTGGACCAGATCCGATATGACTCAGCGATCGACGACATCGTACCGATTGCCTGTCGCTCTGCTGCTCCTGACCCTCGCGGCCCTTGCCCGTCCCGACGGGATCTCGGCGCAAGTCGAGGATACCCTGGCCACCTTGAGAGGGCGGGTGCTGTCGCGCAGCCGGGCGGAGCCCGTGGAACAGGCGTTTGTCTTCCTCCTCGGGAACGGCAAGGGCGGGATGACGGACGCCGAGGGTCGATTCTCGATCAACGACGTCGCACCGGGCGTCGACACGGTGCAGGTCCGCTATTTCGGCTTCGAGCCCAGCACGACTGTGGTCGATCTGCAGCCCGGCCACATCACCGACGCGACGCTGTTGATCAGCAACACCGTCCTCGAGGTAGCCGATCTGACGGTGGAGGTGCGACGCACCCTCACGGGCAAGCTGGTTGGCTTCGAGGAGCGGCGCATGAAGGGCCTCGGCGATTTCATCACACCGCAGCAGATCGAGCGACGACAGCCCAGGGTGCCCAGCGACATGCTGCGGGGCATCGCCGGGGTGGTGGTCGGATCGGAGCGGCTCGGACAGACGGACGTCTACTTCGCGAAGGGAGGCAGCGCCGGCCGCTGCCTCCCCACCATCTGGCTCGATGGGCAGCCGATGCGCGGCATGAACATCGACGAGATCACCGCGTCCGACCTTCTCGCGATAGAGCTGTACTCGGGGGCCACGCAGATGCCGGCTCAGTGGGCGAGCAACTCGTGCGGCCTGATCATTGTGTGGACGAAGGAGGGCCCGATTCCGGAGGAGGAAGGCTAGCGCCACCCCGGACTCCCCGCCGAGTCCCTTCGGAGTCGCCCGAGTCCTAGCCTTCAGGGTTCGAGAACCACTTTCCAGGTCGTCTCCAGATCCTTCCGGAGCGTGTGATACACGCTGCAATACCTCTCGAACGACAGGTCTGCGGCCCGCTTCGCCTTCGCCTCGGAGACGTCGCCCCGGACGACGAATCGTGCGTGTAGCGTCTCGAAGAAGCGCGGCGGATCCGGTCGCCGGGTGCCGGACATGGTGACGGTGAGCCCTCGCACCTCCTGACGGCCCTTCTCCAGGATATCCACCATGTCGATGCCGGCGCATGCACCCACCGCGGCCAGCAGCATGTCGGTGGGTGCAGGGGAGGCTTCTCTCTTGCCGTCTATCACGGCGGTCCGTTCTCCCGAACTGACCGTAAAACGAAAGCCCTCCTCCCATTCCAACTCGACTTCGAGCGTGTTCTTCGACATCGCAGGCACTCTCGTTATGGGTGATCCTCCGCCGATAGGACAACCGGCTCGACCTAACCCTACCCGCATTCCGGCGGCTCCGCGATCTTCCGAGACGATGAAGCAATCCTCGCGCACCCCCTCATGGGCGATCGCGCTGGACCGGGTACGCTGGATCGGTCCAGGCATGGCCATGGCCGCCACGGCGATCGGGGCCAGCCATCTCGTGCTCGCGCCAACCGCTGGGGCCGCTTTCGGCTACGCCCTCCTGTGGGTGATGCTGTTCAGCCACCTGTTCAAGTACCCGGCCTTCGAGTTCGGCCCCCGCTTCGCCGTAGCGACCGGGCGCTCGCTGCTGGATGGGTACGCCGCGGTCCCGGGACCGCGAAACTGGGCTCTCTGGATCTTCCTGGCCGGAACCGTCGTCCAGGGCGTCACCGTTCTTGCCGGCGTGCTTGGCGTAAGTGCCGCCGTCGTGGCCGCCGGCCTGCCCCCGGGTGCCCCAATCCCCTTCATCAGTCTGGCACTCGGTCTCCTGTGCGCGGCTCTCCTCCGATCGGGAGGCTTCGACGGTCTCTCGGCGCTGAGCAAATGGCTCCTTCTCGGTCTGTCCGCGATGACGTTGGTGGCGTTTATCGCCCGGCCGCCGTCCGGCGAGTTCTGGCACGGACTGGTCATTCCCGAGATCCCGGCCGGCTCCCTTCTCTTGATCGGCGCGCTGCTCGGCTGGATGCCCACGGGCATAGACGTGTCGGTCTGGCATTCGCTCTGGGCCTTGCAAAGGAAGTCCGTCTGGGAGTCGACGGCGGAGCGGAAAGGAAGCGGAGGCACCCTGGGGACTTTTCGGGTCGGCCTGGCCGACATGAGGGTCGGGTACGCGCTTTCCTTCGTGCTTTCGATCATGTTCGTGACCCTCGGCGCGGAAGTCCTGCGCCCGGTCGGCGAGATTCCGACCGGCGCCGGGGTGGCGATCACCATCGCCCGGCTCTACACGGACGTACTGGGTTCCTGGGTGTATCCACTCTTTCTGGCGGCCGCTTTCTTCGGGATGTTCTCCACCGCGTACGGCGTGCTGGATGGCTTTCCTCGAGCGTTCCGAGAGACCATGAGGCGATTGGGAGCAGGATCGTCCGCCAACCTGACCGAGGAGTCGCGGGGCGGTCAGCGGCTCTACTGGGGATTCCTCCTGGCAAGCCTGGCTCTGGCGTTCGTCGAGACGCTGATCATCCCCGATCCGGTAGTGCTCGTCACGATCGCCGCCCTCGCCTCCTTCCTGATTGCCCCCGTTCTGTATGCCCTCAACTACGCCTGCGTGACTCGGCTGATCGAGGACCCCGCCCTCCGGCCTAGCCGGGGTCTTAAGGTCTGGGCCGTCGTCGGGATCGCCTGCATGCTGGGTGCGACGGGCCTGTTCTTGTACCTTCAGGTCCGCGGCTGAGGGACGGCCGATGTGAAACCGGGCCGGCGTACCGAGCGTACGGCCCTTTAGAGACCCTGATGGAGGACGAGTGATGGTCGAGATCATTTGGCTGGCCGCCACGGGCGCGGCTGGCGTGTTCGGATACGCGAAGTCGCGGCGGTTCGTGAAGAGTCGCCTCCGCTTCGTGGAGGGCGTCCGGAAGCCCTACGTGCCCGTGCTCGCCGGAGGTGCCGCGGCAGCAGTGGCCGCTCCAGTCGTATGGCTCCTCCCGATCATCGGGACCGCGACCGCCGTCGTTTTCGGTGCCAGCGTCGGAGCGGGTGTGGCCTCCGGCCGTAAGGACCTCGACGAGAGCTCCTAGACAAACCCAGGTGCCAGTCGCTGCCAGGCGTGCTATCGTCGGGCATGCTCCAGAATCCCGATCTTAAAGCCGCGGCCATCGGCGCCGTCTCCCTGTTCGGGAGCCTCGCGCACGCACCCGCGGCGCCCGCAGGTCCCGCTCTCTACAACTCGGAATCCAGGTCGGAATCGCCGACGCGACCGCACATCGAGCTGATCTCATCGGACCCTGCCGACGGGGACACCCTGGCGTCGGCGCTGCAGATCATCAGGTTGATCTTCAGCGGACCGGTCGAAGAAGCGCTGAGCGAGATCCGCCTCGCCGGACCGATGGGACTGGATCTGTCGCTCGAGGCACGCGCCGACCCGACGATGGACCGGGTGCTGCTGGCCGCCGTGCCCCCGTTGACCCCCGGCGCCTACCGCGTCGCTTGGCGAACCGTCTCGGTAGACGGTCACGCCGTCTCGGGTTCCTACGTGTTCTTCGTACCGGTGCAGGCATCGTCGGTCGAGGGCGAGACCCGGACGGGCGACGAGGACGAGGCGGCCGCGGATCGCACCGAGGCCGTCGCGGGAACTGAGACGGACCCCGACGCAGCGTCGCGGTTCGAACCTCCCCCAGCAGAGACCGATGTTCTCGGAATCGCGGTCCCTCCATCGCTCGCTGTATCACGCGGAGCCGCCGTAGCCACTCTTCTCGCCCTGGGCGGCCTGCTAGCCATCATCGTCTGGGTGGCGCCGGGTGAATCCCGCCGCGCATCGAGGCTGGCCTACCTTCTGGCGCTCTTGCTCCCCATCCTGCTCATTGGCCACCTCTTCTTCTGGCTGCGGAGCGTGAGCCCGGGAGACGCTCTGGACCTCGAGACAATCCCGGCGTTGCTCGGCACGCGCGCCGGAGGGCTCGAGCTGCTCAGGCTCGGCCTGGCCCTCGCCGCGCTGGCCACCCTGGCCTTCGGTCGACATCTGGGATCCGCCGCGTTCCTGACTCTTCTCGCCACCCTCGTCAGCGGCGCGACGGGCCACGCTCTCTCGACCGACCCCGCCATCTCGGTCCCGGCGAAAGCCGCGCACCTCGCGGCCACGCAGTACTGGCTCGGAGGCCTCGTGTACCTGATCGTCGAGGCCAAGGACTCACCGGAGTACCGCACGACGGCTCAAAGGATCTCTCGCATCGCGGTCTTCTCCGTGATCACGATCACCGGCACCGGCATCATTCAAACACTCGCGGCGCTCCCAGCGGTCACGTCGGTGTTCACGACCACGTACGGCCGCCTGGTCCTGGCGAAGACAGCGGGCCTGATCGTGCTCGGCCTTTTCGGGTTTCGAAATCAGTTCAGCCTGCTGCCGGCTCTCGAGGAAGAGGCGGGAGCCGGGCGGCTTCGCCGATCCGTCATGTGGGAGATGCTCGTGATGGCCCTGATCTTCGTGCTGGCGGCGTTGCTCGCCTATGTCCCGCCGAACGCCTAGCCCGTCGGAGGAGACCGGGGCGATAACGGCCGAGTGCGACTTCGGCGGAGAGGGGGCGTTGAACGGCTGCGCCACCCACTGGTACCGCGGCGGATCCTCACACCACCACAACCGACGACGGATGACCTGGGCCCTCGTTCTGGCCGCGGGTTACATGATCGTGGAGATCGTCGGCGGGCTGATCTCGAATTCCCTGGCCCTGCTGGCGGACGCGGGCCACATGGCAACGGACGTCTCGGCTCTCGGGCTGGCGCTGTGGGCCATGCGGCTGGCGACGAAGCCCGCCACTCCGCGAAAGACCTACGGCTATCACCGGGCCGAGATCCTGGCTGCGCTGGCCAACGGGGCCGTCCTTGTGATGATCTCCTTCTTCGTTCTCTTCGAAGCCGTGCGACGCTTTCGGGAACCGGCCGAGGTGGTCGGAGGAGCGATGCTGGCCGTGGCCGTCGGCGGGCTGATCGTAAATGGCGTCGCGGCATGGCTCCTCGAGGGCGGCAGGCACGAGAACTTGAACGTTCGTGCGGCGTGGCTGCACGTGATCTCCGACGCCCTCGGCTCCATCGGGGTTATCGTGGGAGCGGCGCTAATCCTGGCGTTCGGGTGGGCCTGGGCCGATCCGGGGGCCGCCTGCCTGATCGCCGCGCTGATCCTCTACAACGCCTGGTCGCTGCTCAAAGAGGCCGTCGACGTGCTGATGGCTTCGGCACCGGGTGAGCTGAGCACGGAGGCGGTGCGCTCGGCACTGTCGGAAGTGGAAGGCGTCGCCGGGATCCACGATCTGCACGTGTGGACACTAACCTCGGGCCTCGTGATGTTGACGGCGCACGCAAACCTGAAGCGCTCCGCGGACGCGCAAGGGGCACTGCGGGAGATGTGCGAAGTGGCCAGAGAGCGCTTTGGAATCCTTCACTGCACGATCCAGCCCGAGGACGGCGGCTACGGTAGGGATCTGGAGATCTAGCGGTCTGCAGAAACGACCGCGGCGGGCAGCCCCTCGTGCCCGACCCCTACCTCAGCGACCTCTCAGCCGTTCGACCGACACCCTCCTCCAACCGCACCCTCTGCGCCCTGGACTCGAGCAGCGACTCGAAGAAGCTCTGCCGCTGCTCAACGAGCTCGACCCGCTCCTGCACCGACTCGACGAGGGCGCGGATCTGGTCGAGCTGGCCCTGGTCCAGCCGCGCCTCGTGCCGGTCCTGCTGCATCTGGTGCAGCGCATCCCCGAGGCGCTTCGTGATCGGCCGGAGAATGAGAACGGACGCCATCGCGAGGATGAACACGATCGGAATCATCAGTGCCAGGATATCCTCCACCTCTCACCCTCCTCTTGCAGGATCTCTTGCCGCGCCCGGGCCGCAGCCTATTTTGTGATGGCTGTACACCGAATCCTACGAGAATATCGTGGGATCGGTTGCAGCATGTTGTTGCGCGACCCCGTCGCGCCCGTGTCCCGCCCTTCCCAGGAGGCTTGAGATGCGCAGGATGATGACCGCCCTGGCCTGCCTCGCGCTCGTCGCCGGCAGCTGGAGCACCGCCCCGGCTCAGGATGCCGAGTACGCGGCAGCCGACGAGGGCCCGATGTTCAGTCAGATCATGGAGTTCGACGTCTCGCCCGCTGACGCGGCCGGCTTCGAGATGGCGATGGAGAAGATCGTCGAGGCCGCCAAGCTGGCCGACCTGTCCGCCAACTACGGCTGGATGTTCTTCCGGAACGGCTCCCAGTTCACGCTGGTCTACCCCGTCGAGAGCATGGCGTACTTCGACGACGAAGATAAGTGGATGCGTCAGTTCTCGGACACGCCCGGCGAGGCGACGCTCATGGAGGCCTTCGGAATGTTCGACGAGCTCGATTACAGCTCGACGAGCTCGATCCAGAAGAGGAACGCGGCCCACAGCTACGAGCCGCCGAACCCGATCGAGAACCCGAACAACGTCATGGTCTACGTCAACTGGTTGAAGCCCGGCAAGCAGGAGGCGCACGCCGAGAACACCGCGGCCCTGATGCAGATCATCTCGGACGTCCAGTGGAGGTACGCCGTGCACGCGTTCGACGGCGTTATCGGCGACGGTGGCCTCCGGGTCTACGTCGTACCGTTCGACGACATGGCCACCTTCTACGGCGAGGGATCGCTGCCCGCCTACCTGGCCCAGCACGAGAAGGCCGAGGAGTGGGAGGCGCTGATGGGCAAGCGCATGAAGCTGGTTCGTGCCATGGACAGCCAGGACCACGCGTTCGTGCCCACCATGACCTACATGCCCGAGGGCAACTAGGCCTCTACGGACGGCCGGCAGAAATCGCCGAGAAACTCGAAAGGCGGGAGGAGGACACCTCCTTCTCCCGCCTTCTTCACATCTGGCTGTGGCTTGGCTGTGGCTCCTGAGGCAAGCTCAGCTGAGCCTGGCGACCCGGCCTACTGACCTCGCCAGGCGCCGAAACCTCTGTCGGCCGCCCTCTCGAACGTGCGGACCACCTCCCGCGTCTCCGTGTCCACCGCGACCACGCCCGTGGGGAGAGTGACGTACGCCTGCAAGCCGTCGTTCGAGAACAGGATGTCGGACGGCACTCCGGGAAGCACCACTCGGCCGACCTGCTCCCGCTTGAAGGCGTGGAATACCGTGATCTCCGGGCTGCCCTGGTGGAGGACCCACACCTCCCGACCGCTCGGTGTGAACTGGAGGCGCACCGGCCGGAGCGCTCCGGCGAAGAAGTCTGCCAACTTACGGTCCCTGCGCACGCTCAAAATGGTGATCGTGTGCGAGCCGCTGTTCGCCACCCAGGCCTCGAACCCGTCGGGTGAGACATTCACGTCAGCGGGCGCCGTGCCGGTGGGGATGCTCGCGGCGTACACTCGCTGCCGATCGATGACCGTCACGACATCATCCAGGATATTGGCCACGTACAGGCGCCGGTCGTCCGGCGTCACATCCGCGCGGTGGTTCAGCTCCGTGCCCGTCTTCCAGATCATGAGGAGCTCGCCGTTCTGCGCGTTGAGCTCGAGAATGGAGCCGTCCTCCTCGGCAGGCACCCAGAGCCGGGAACCGCTGCGATTGAGCCGTAGCCCCTTCGTGGGAGTGAAGGCGCCGAGATCGAAAACGGCCTCCAGGGATCGGCTCCAGAGGTCGAAGACGAGGATCGAGGAGCCCGTCGAGTCGATGGAGGCTCTCGTGCGAGCCCGGCTGGCTACGTACGCGTACCGGCCATCGGGCGACGCCGCCACGTCGCGAACTTCACCGCCCGTCGGAAGCCCATCGATCAGATCCAGGGAGATCGCGTCGAAGAGCATGAACCTGCCGCTCGCGTCGCGGAAGGCCAGAGCTCCCTGCGCTGACGCGTCGCCGGCGACCGCCGCGAGGGATGCTGTCAGGAGCAAAAGGCGGACTGCGAATCGCCGAATCATCGGTTCCTTTCTTTCCGCACTCCGCACTTTTGTGCCCACCCACCGAAAAGAACGCCGGAAGCCGCAGAAGACGTTCGTGCCGTCCCCGCTTGCGTCCGGATCATGGAAGGGCAGTAAGCGCACAAAGATAACGTCGAGAGCTGTGGAATACGACTCGGGCTCCGAAAGTCACATAACGAGCACGACTTATGCCACACGGCCATGACGTCTGACCTCGGAGCCGGCTCTGGGCGTCTCTACAGGGACCGCAACCTCCACATCATCTTCTCGATCACCCTCATCGCCGTGCTCGCCGTGTCGAGCATCACCCCCGCGTTCCCCCAGATCTCGCGTGAGCTCGGGGTCTCTCCGGCACGTATCGGCTGGCTGATCAGCGCCTTCACGGTACCGGGCATCTTCCTGACGCCGGTGCTGGGCCTGGCCGCCGATCGGTGGGGCCGCAAGCAGGTCCTCGTCCCCTCCCTTCTGCTCTTCGCCGCGGCCGGTACCGCCTGCGCCTTCGCTACGGACTTCCAGACTCTTCTCGGCCTGAGGCTCCTCCAGGGAGTGGGCGGAGCCGCGCTGGGCGCGCTGAACCTCACCATCATCTCCGACCTGTACACGGGACCGGTTCGCGCCGAGGCGATGGGCTACAACGCCTCGGTGCTCAGCGTCGGAACGGCCGGGTATCCGGCCATCGGAGGCGCGCTGGCCCTCCTGGGCTGGAACTACCCCTTCACGCTGTCCCTCTTCGCCATTCCCGTCGCGCTGTTCGTGCTCTTCGCCCTTCCCGCCGAGTACCCGACTGCCAAAACCTCCCTGGGCACCTACTTCGTCCGCGTGGGACGGGCGCTGGCCACGCCCGCGATCGCCGGGATGATGTTCGCGACCGTCACGACCTTCATCATGCTGTTCGGCTCGTACCTGGCCTTCTTTCCTGGCCTCGCCGAGCGCTCCTTCGGAGCGACGAGCCTCTCCATCGGCCTCGTGATGTCCGCGGGTTCCGTCTGCACGGCGATCACGGCGTCCCGGCTGGGAAAGCTCGCCCGCCGGTTCGACAAGACCCATCTCGTCCGCGTCGGATTCGTGCTCTACGGCCTCGCGATGCTCGGCTTTCCCGCCGCCCGTGAGACGTGGCAGCTCGTGATTCCGGCGGCGGTGTTCGGCGTGGGCGCCGCCCTGTCGATTCCCACCATACTCACCCTCCTCGCTGACTACGCACCCGAGGACCAGCGCGGCGCATTCATGTCGATCAACGGCATGCTGCTGCGGCTCGGGCAGACGCTGGGACCTCTGCTGATGGGAACGGTGGTGAGCCTGTGGAGCATCCAGGCCGCCTTCTACGCCGGCGCGGCTCTCGCCTTCGTCACCCTCGTCGTCGTGGTGGCGACGATACCGCGTTCGTAGGGATCGGCTCCGCGCTGGTTCGTCGGCCCGCGACGTGCCGGGGCTGCTGAGCGCGGCCGGCTTTCTGTTGATCGCCGTGAGCACCGGGATGCATGCCCAGCAGCCCGTCGTCGGCGCGGGGGCGCTTCGAGCCTGAGCGTCTGAGCGCTCGGCATCCGCGGTAGGGACGCCTCGCTGCTTCGGGGCCAAGCGCACCGATCTGCTAACCCGTACCTTCGACGAAACCGGTCCCCTGCGGACCCCACACACGAGCTCCGAGGTCACGAGTCATGGCGACACTCTTCTCTGGAACGGCCACGCGCCCGGAGCGTCTCCCGGCGCTCCTTCTCGGTCTCCTCTCGATCTCCTTGGCGGGAGCCTGCGCGCCGCCGGACGCGGAGAATCTCTCCTCCGGAGCTGTCGCCGAACCCGAGAGAACGGCTCCGGAGATCCCGGCTCCCGAATACCGGCTTAGCCGAGATCAGACGCACAGTCGCTTCAGCTCGCGGATCGAGCCGGTGCTTCGAGTCCCCTCCGGCGCCGTGGTGGAGGTCTTCACCGAGGAGGCGACCGATGGACAGCTCGGACCCGACTCCGGGATCGAGGATCTGATGAGCGTGTCCATGGACCCGGTCCATCCGCTGACGGGACCGGTCTACGTAGAAGGCGCCGAACCGGGCGATCTGCTCGCGGTCAAACTGCACGAGATCGAGGTCGGCGACTGGGCGTGGCAGGCCATCATCCCGGACTTCGGGTTCCTGGCCGACGAATTCGCGGAACCCTATCTGAGGACCTGGCGCTTCGAGCCGGGTGACTCGGTCGCCCCGTTTACGGACCGCATCAAGATCCCGCTTCGCCCCTTCCCCGGCGTGATGGGCGTCGCGCCCGCGACCGACTCCATGCTCTCCACGATCCCCCCGCGAGCCAACGGCGGGAACATGGACAACCGCCACCTCACCGCCGGGACGACCGTCTACTTTCCGGTGTTCGTCGAGGGAGCCCTGTTTTCAATCGGCGATACGCACGCGGCGCAGGGAGACGGTGAGGTAGCGGGTACGGCGATCGAGGCCCCGATGCGGATCGTCTACGAGCTCAACGTGATCAAGGGCGGCCGCTCGATCGAGGAGCCTCAGTACGAGACCGAGGAGTTCTACGGGGTCACGGCATTCGCCATGACGATCGACGAGGCGGCCAGGAAGGCGACCCGCTACATGATCGATTACCTGGTCGAGGCGCACGGGCTCACGCGCGCCGACGCCTACGCGCTGGCCTCGCTGGCCGGAGACCTCAAGATCTCGGAGGTCGTGGACGTCCCGCACATGCTCGTATCCATGCACATGCCGAAGTCCGTGCTCGGAATCTGAGCTGCCAGCCGCTGACCTGAGGTGAGGTCAGCCGAAGACCCAGGAGCCGAGCCCCAGAAGGGCGGCCATCACGAGGGTGAAGACGGCGACGACGCCCCAGCCGATGAGCGCTGTCAGAACGGCCTTGACCGTGTCGACGTCGAGCGCCTGGCGGATGGCGACGATACCGGTCACGAGGAGCCAGATCCAAACGCCGAGGTTGATGAACCCGCCCAGCAGCGGGATGACGCCGAGAACGAAAAGAACGCCCGGTGCCTGCGCGAATCCGAGCGTGCGAAGCAGCTCGCCCCACGTGGCCTTGCCCTCGAAGATCGCGGTGCCGATCAGGTAGGTGAGCCCGGACCAGATGAGCCAGCGCGCGAACGCCGAGATGAGGCCGGCGATCAGGCCACCGCTGCCCGCGCCGACGCCACCGATCGCCGCGGCGACGGCTACGATGGCGACCACGATCGCCGCCTGCGAAGTCGCGCTCTCGTCGTGCTCGACTTCTTCGTAGGTATCGATGTCGAGGGTCGCGGCACCTACCATCCGCTCGATCAGAGAGCCTCTAGCTTCGACCTCCATGGGCTACCTCCGGACGGTGGCGCAGGTGGCGCAGCATCCTCCACTCGGAGACTCGTGGCCTGCGCCCACTTGAAGATGTCGTGGAAAGTATAGCTTCAGGCTTGGCTTCCGCGCACCCCGAGCCGGATGACGCCACATGATCGCGGATGGCAAGACATGATTACCGACGACATTACTGATGGAGCGGCATGATCACGTACGACGCGGTCGTCCTCGGCCTGGGGGTGATGGGAAGCGCCGTGCTTCGCTCCGTGGCCGCGCGCGGCCTGCGCGTGCTGGGCATCGATCGCCACCACCCGCCCCACGAGCTCGGCTCCTCCCACGGGCGAGCCCGCATGATCCGTGAGGCGTACTTCGAGCATCCGCTCTACGTGCCCCTGGTGCGGCACGCCTACGACCTGTGGGAGCGACTGGAGCGGGAGAGCGGCACAGAGCTCCTGCGGATCACGGGCGGCGCCTTCGTCGGGGAAGAGGACAGTGAACTGGTGTCCGGGGCGCTGGAGAGCAGCCGGCTTCACGGAATCCCGGTCGACCTGGTGGATGGCGCCGAGCTCGGGCGCGTCTTCCCGGCCTTCGCCCCGCAGCCGGGAATCCACGCGGTCCTGGAGGGTCGCGCCGGATTTCTGCACCCCGATCGCTGCGTTCGGGCGCTGCTCGACCGGGCGGAAGAGAGCGGGGCAGAGAAACGGATCGAAGAGGTCATCGGGTGGGAAAGCGACGGCGGACGCCACGACGGTCGTCTCAGAGTCATCACGGACGGCGGAGAGCACCTGACAGAGGCGCTGGTACTCGCGGCCGGCCCCTGGCTACCGAGCCTCGCGACGGACCAGCGACTCCCTCTCACGGTCGAGCGCGTCGTGCAGGCCGCGTTCGCGCCGGACCGGCCGGCGGACCACACGGAGGAATCGCTGCCGGTGTTCGCCTTGGAGTTCGAGCCCGGCCGCGTCTTCTATGGCTTTCCGGCGATCGAGGGGGCCGTGAAGGTCGGGCTCCATCACGGGACGCCCGTCTCCGACCCCGACTCCGCGTCGCGCGAGGTCTCCACCAGGGAAACCGAGGCAGTCCGTGCGCTCGTCCGGAAGTTTCTGCCGGGAGCCGACGGGCCGCTCCTCGAGGCGGACATCTGCTTCTACACGAACACCCCGGACGGCCACTTCCTGATCGATCGCCTTCCTGGGCTCGAACAGGTGCTGGTGGTCAGCCCCTGCTCCGGCCACGGCTTCAAGTTCGCTCCGGCGATCGGAGAGCTCGTCGCGGATCTCCTCACGGGGGAAACCGGCGGCTTCGACATCTCCCCTTTCTCGCTGTCTCGATTCGAGGGAAGCTGACGGGGCCGGCGGCGTCGCGGCCGAGCCGTCGTCAGTCCAGCCAGCTCGCGTAGAGCTCGGGTCGTCGATCCCGCCAGAAAAGCCGGCGGGCGGTGGAGTCCCCACAGGCCTCAAAATCAAGGTCGACCAGGACCAGATCTTCCTCCGAGCCGGCTCCCCGGGCGATCACTCGGCCCTCCGGATCCACGACGAACGACTCGCCCGCAAAGGTCAGGTCATCCTCGCGGCCAACCCGGTTGCACAGCGCGGCGTAGTAGCCGTTCTGGAACGCCGCGGTGCGAACCTCGGCCTCGTAGAGGCCCTCGGGCCATTCGCCGACCGTGCCCGCCTGAGGGATCACGACCAGCTCGGCTCCGGCCACCCCCAATGCCCGCATGTACTCGGGATAATGCCGGTCGTAGCAGATGGCTACTCCGATTCGCCCCGCTCGCGTGTCGTAGACGGGCGCGCCTCGGTCGCCGGGTGCGTAGTACGCCTGCTCGTGGAAGCAAGTGTAGTCCGTGATGTGGACCATCCGCGTGACACCGAGCAGGCGGCCGTCGGCGTCGAAGACCGGCGAGCTGTCGTAGGCTCTCCCGTCCTCGCCCAACTCGTACATGTTGAAGACGGTGACGAGCGAGAGCTCTCGGGCCCTCGCAGCCACCGCGTCGGCCAGCGGGCCGGGCACGGCTTCCGCCAGGTCGGCCGCGGAAGCATCATCCGCTCGCTGCGGAAAGAAGCGGTCGATAGCGAGCTCGGCGAACGAGACGATCTCGGCGCCCATCTCGGCAGCGACCCCCATCGCCTCCAGGGCCCTATCCAGGTTCTTCCTTCGATCGGACTCCGCCGTGTGCTGAACCAGCGCGATCCTGGGCATGCCCGGTCTTCCCCTCCGTTCATTGAGATCTCGTGCGGTCGCCCGTGCCCTCTCGGCCGTCCTGCGGCAATAGGCGGCGCGGAACCGCCTTCGTGACCAGGGTGTTTCACGGGGCGTCTTAATGCAACAGAGGTGGCCCGGCGCGGATCGGGCCAGAGAGAGGGTACCTCCGGCGCGGAGTCGCCGGTATGCGCCCATAGATGACATTGCGATGACGATACGAGAAACCAGGATCAAGGCCTTGCGCGAGGTGGCTTCCGTGGCCGTCGCGCTCGGGCTCCTCCTTGCCCCGGCGTGCGGGCGGGTGGAGAGCGCCGTCCAGAGCTCGGAGGAGAACGCAAGCCGGAACTCGGAGGAGCGCGCAATTCAGGATCGGCGAGCGAACGCCAACGTCGTCGAGGCGCTGATCGGAGGCGGGGAGTCATGGAGGACGGACTTTTCCAAGATCTCCGTGCCTGCGAAAGAGATCGTCTCCGGCGGCCCGCCCAAGGACGGCATTCCGGCGATCGACCACCCGGCCTTCGAGTCCGCGGCCGAGGCCGACCGGTGGCTGGAGAGCTCGGATCCGGTCCTCGTCGTGGAGCACGGCGGCGAGGTCAAGGCCTACCCTCTGGCGATCCTGATCTGGCACGAGATCGTGAACGACAACGTGGGCGGACAGCCGGTCTCGGTCACCTTCTGCCCCCTATGCAACACGGCGCTGGTATTCGACCGGAACGTGGCGGGCCGGATGCTCGACTTCGGAACGACCGGCCGCCTCCGTCACTCGGACCTCCTCATGTACGACCGGCAGACCGAGAGCTGGTGGCAGCAGGCGGTCGGCGTGGCGATCGTGGG
>JBDHFW010000008.1:0-27931 GCA_039590175.1 Gemmatimonadota bacterium
TTCAAGAAAGCGTCGATGATGGCGGCGCAATCCTTCTTGGTGACCCCCGGTCCGATCGCTTCGTAGACCTGCTCCACCAGATCCGCCTTCGTCATCTGTTCTCCCTCCGCCTAGTTGGCTTGTTTCCTCCGCCTCCTGCCCGAGCTGCCCGCTACCTCCAAAGATAAAGAAGCTGCGGCCCCGTGGTCGTAGGCTGAGCCAGCCACGGCAGCCACCCTCGCAGCTTGCCTTCCGTGATCCCGAAGAGGAGGTCGAAAAGACCGATGTCGCGCTCCCGGGGCCGCACGGTCGGCGGTCTCTCGCCCAGGCCGGCCATCCGGCCCGCGCGGTCGATGGCCTC
Source organism: Gemmatimonadota bacterium (assembly GCA_039590175.1). Classification (GTDB taxonomy): domain Bacteria; phylum Gemmatimonadota; class Gemmatimonadetes; order Palauibacterales; family Palauibacteraceae. The sequence continues at coordinate 341 of JBDHFW010000008.1, forward strand.
CTGCAGCGTAGCGATCCCGTCCACGAGCCCGAGCTCTGCCGCTCTCTCGCCGGAAAGCACCCGACCGTCCGCCACTCGAAGCACCTCTTCTCGGGAGAGATCTCGATTCTCTACGACGGCTTCGACGAACTGCTCGTATACGTCGTTAACGAGCTGTTCGAGAACTTCGCGCTCCCCGGGCGAGAGACCGCGGGCCACGGAACCCAGGTCCTTGTACTCGCCGCTCTTTACGACTTCTATCCCGATCCCAACCTTCTTCATGAGCTCTTCGGCATGGGGAAGCTGCATGATGACGCCGATGGAGCCGGTCATGCTGCCCGGAAGCGCGAAGATGCTGTCGGCGCCCAACGCCACGTAGTAGCCACCGGATGCGCCCACATCGCCGATCCAGGCGATAACCGGCCGATCGTCCTCCTCCCGGAGTCGCCTGACCTGGCCGAAGAGGTCCTGCGAAGCGCCGACGCTGCCACCGGGTGAGCGGATCTCGAGAACGAACGCCTTGACTTCGCTCCGATCGCGAAACGCCACGAGCTGCCGGCCGAAGGAGCGGTCCGGGTAGATCACGCCTCCGATGGGCAGCACGGCGACGCTGCCACCGCCGAACGGAAGGGGGGACCTTCCGAGGAGCGTCCTGGACGAGAGGTACAAACCGCCCGCGAACACCGTGAGAAGCAGCGCGATGCTCAGTAGTGCGGCTCTGCGCGTCCTATCGGCCATTCGTCACGCGCTGGGTACGGGGGACCGTGTGGCCCAAGAAGGCCCTGTCGAGTAAAGCTAGTCGCTGGGGGGGAAAGCTGTCAACCAGTTGCCGTGCTTGCAGTTGTGTGCATCGCCGAGATGAACTGATCGAACAGATATCGGCTGTCGTGCGGGCCGGGTGCTGATTCGGGATGGTACTGGACGGCAAAAACGGGTCGGGAGATGTGGGCGATTCCTTCGATCGTGCCGTCGTTCAAGTTCAGGTGAGTAACGCGGAGATCCGGGGCACCGTCGAGCACGTCGCCGGTCGCGTGCACGGCGAAGCCGTGGTTCTGGGAGGTGATTTCGACCCCTCCTGTATCGAGATTCTTCACCGGGTGGTTCCCGCCTCGATGTCCGTACGGGAGCTTGTAGGTCCGGCCACCGAACGCTCGGGCCACCAGCTGGAGGCCCAGGCAGATGCCGAAGATCGGGAAACCGGCGTCGGAAAGGGCCCTGATCTTCTCCGCGGCACCCGAAACCGCCTCGGGGTCGCCCGGTCCGTTGGATACGAAGACACCGGACGGGCGAGCCTCGAGCAGCTCATGAGTCGACGTGGCGGCGGGGACCACGAGAACGGAGTAGCCGGCCTCGCAAATCAGATCCAGCGACCGCTGCTTCACCCCGTAATCGAGGCAGGCGACCCAGCCCTCTGCATCCGGGTGCTCGAGCCGGTACGGCTCCGGTGCGGATACCGCCGTGGCGAGATCCCTCCCCGTCATCGGCGGCTCCGCGATCACGCGGGAGAGGGCCTCGGCTTCATCGAGGGCCCCCGGGAAGATACCGGCGCGCATGGCCCCGGCCTCCCTGATGTGTCGAGTGATGGCTCTCGTGTCGGCCCCGACGAGCGTCGGGATTCGGTGGCGCTCGAGGTACGCCGGCAGTGGCTCGCGGCCTCGAGGTGCCACGTCCGAGAGGTTCTTCACGACGAAGCCCGCGACCCATGACCGACGTGACTGCGCGTCTTCCGGCCGTGTTCCGTAGTTCCCGATCATCGGGGCGGTCATGACGACGATCTGGCCGGCGAAGGAGGGGTCGGTGAGCACCTCCTGGTACCCGGTATGGTTGGTGGTGAAGACGACCTCGCCTAGACCCTCCGCTGGATCGGTAAGGAGCCGGCCTGGAAACGCCTTCGCATCCTCGAGAAGAAGACAGCCGTCTACGCCTTGCGGTCGGATGTCGCCCCCCCTTCCTTGTCTCCATGAGTGACGGTCTCGTCTACATCTACGCTGACGAATCCTGCCTGGGCAACCAGTTCGAGGGAGGTAATCCCGGCGCCGCCGCCGGGATGATCGAGCAGTTCGACCCGCGCCGAGGATGGCGCCGGAAGGACTATTACCAGTTCGACCCCTCCACCACCAACAATCGCATGGCGCTCACCTCCGGTGCCCTGGGGCTGGCGGCTCTCACCCGGCCGTGCGATGTCATCTTCACGACCGACAGCCAGTACCTGGTCTCGGGCATGAAAGAGTGGGTACACGGCTGGGCTGCGCGCGGTTGGCGGCGAAAGGGCGGCGCGATCGAGAACCTCGACCTATGGCGTCGCCTCGTCGAGGAGGCCCGTCGGCACCGGGTGGAATGGAGATGGGTGCGGGGTCATGCCGGTCACACCAAGAACGAATACGCGAACATGCTGGCTGTCCGAGCCGCGACTGCGGCCGAGAACTCCGGTGGGCTGCTGGAGTCGGGATTCGAGGCTTGGCTAGAGGCCGAGATAGAGCGGGGGCGCTATCTGGAGTACCTGGACATACCCCCGGAGGAGCCGTTCAGCCCTGATCCTGCGTCGCCGGTCGGCGACTGAACGGTCAACCGCCCGAGCCGTCCTCGCTGCCTTCGCTCGCACCACCCTCCGCCCCGTCCCCATCACCCTCACCCTCCACCTCACTCTGCAGGACCGAAGCAGGCGCTTCCGGAGCCGCTCCGCCACCGAACTGACCTCGCAGGATGGACTCCGGTGTCGAACCCTGGCGCGAAGAGAGGACGCTCAGCACCATGGCCAGGAAGAAGTAGAGGCCGCCCCCGATCCAGGTCAGTTTCGTCAGGAGCGTCGCCGCCTGCCGCCCGCCGATGAAAGAGTCGGTGGATGAGGACGCTCCGCCGAACGATGCCGCGAGTCCTCCACCCTTCCCCGCCTGCAGGAGGATGATCAGGATCAGCATCAAAGCGATCAGACTGATGAGGATGACCAAAAACGTGAACATGTGCTCGCCTGCCAGCCCTGTGGCCGAAAGAATGCCAGAGAATCAAAGGCGCGGCCGTCCGGCGCGCGCCCGTCGTTCCAAACTCGTTAGCTGTGAGCCGCCGAAAAGCTAGATCTTTCGTCGCGGCGGAGCAAACGCCGGAGCAACCGCCGGAGACGCCTCTTCAGCGACCCGAGCCCGCCAGACAGATCTTGGCGAAGCCATCGGGATCCAGGCTCGCACCCCCCACCAACACCCCGTTTACCCCGCCGGCCGCGAGTAGAGCCTCGATGTTGTCGGGATTGACGCTTCCTCCGTACAGGATCGTCGCCGTCGCCGCCGGCTCGTCGGTGGCTCGGCGCGAAAGCACCTCCCTGATCAGACCGTGCGCTTCCGCCGCATCGCGTGGCGTAGCCGTCTCTCCCGTACCGATCGCCCATACCGGCTCGTAAGCCAGCACCTTGTCGTGCCACGGCCCGCTTCCGGATGACGCCAGTCCGTCGAGCACGCTCTCTACCTGCCGGCTCAGCACCTCCTCGAGCCGACCCCCCCGGCGCTCTTCCAGCGTCTCACCCACGCAGAGGATCGGCCGCAAACCCGCTTCCAGCAGACGGCCCAGCTTGGCCCCCACGGTGGCGTCTTCATCGCCGAATACCCGTCGCCTCTCCGAGTGTCCTGCCAGGCCCCAGCCAAGCTTCGCCTCCGCTGCCATCGCCGCGGATACGGCGCCGGTATAGGCACCTTCGACCTCGGTGTGCACGTCCTGGATCCCGACCTCGAGATCGTCCCGGCCCGAGCGAGCCGCCAGGAACGCCGAGATGCTGAGGGCGGCGGGGAAGAACACCACGCTCCTGTCGGAGTGGGCAGGATACAGCCGCATGAAGCGATCCAAGAACGCCCGCGTCGTCTCCGGCCCCTTGAACATCTTCCAGTTGGCCGCCAGCACCGGCCGTCGTACGGCCTCGCTCATGGTCCCTCCAATGCTTCGAGCCCGGGCAACAAGCCCCCCGCGAGATACTCGAGGGCGGCGCCGCCACCCGTCGAGACGTGAGACACCGCCGTGGCGAGGCCCGCCCGACGAATCGCGGCCGCGGAATCACCACCGCCGATCACCGTGAACGCCCCGGCAGACGTCGCCGCAGCGGCAGCCGCCGCGAGCGCATTCGTCCCTTCGGCGAAGGCTTCCCGCTCGAAGAACCCCATCGGCCCGTTCGAGAAGAAGGTGCGTGCGTGGGAGACGATCTCCCCGTACTGCTCGCGCGTTCGCGGACCGATATCGAGAGCCATCGTCCCGCTCGGCACCGCGGAAGGGTCCACCACCCGAGCGTCGGCCCCGGCCTCCGGCCCCGAACTCACGACCAGGTCGACGGGCAGCTGGATCTTGGTGCCGGCTCGATCGAGCAACGAAGCGGCTGTGTCCCGGGCAGTCGCCTCGACGAGCGAGTCGCCGAGATCTTCTCCTCGCGCGCTCAGGAAGGTGTTGGCCATCGCTCCGCCGATGAGGATCCGGTCGGCGCGGGAGAGGAACCCCTCGAGCAGGTCGATCTTGTCGGAGATCTTCGCGCCACCGAGCGCGACGACGAACGGGGCGTCGGGCGTCCCGCGCAGGCGGCTGAGGGCCGCCAGCTCCCGCTCGATCAGGAGTCCCGCCACGGCCGGAGCGAGCCAGCGGGTGACACCGACGGTCGATGCATGTGCCCGGTGCGTCGTTCCGAAGGCATCGTTGACGAACAGGTCGCCCAGCTCCGCGAAGCGGCGCGCCAGCCCTTCGTCGTTCTTGGTCTCACCGGGGAGGAATCGGGTGTTATCCAACAGGAGGATCTCTCCGTCTCGGAGACTTCGGCTCGCTTCGACGGCCTCGCCGGAGTCCGCCGGCTCCGCGAACAAAACGGGGCGTCCGATCCCCTCCGCGAGGACGTCGACCACCGGAAGAAGCGAGTAGCGGGGGTCGGGGCTTCCACCGGGGCGGCCGAGATGACTGAGCAGGACCGGCCGTGCGCCATGGCCTGCCAGGTAGTCCAGGGTGGGATAGCTCGCCTCGATTCGGGTCGCGTCCTGCACCCGTCCGTCGGCCAGCGGCACGTTGTAGTCCACTCGCACGAGGGCGCGCTTGCCGGAGAGGTCGGGCGCACCCAGCTGCCGAAGAGAACGCGTCATGGGGACGTGTGCTTGGCGGGCCGGGTCCGAGCTCAGACCCCCGACGTCGCGGGTAGCCGCGCGGCCACGAACGACGCGAGCTCCAGGCTCCGGTTGGAGTAGCCCCACTCGTTGTCGTACCAGGCGATGATCTTGACCATGTGACCGTCCAGTACGGACGTGGCCAGGCTGTCCACGATCGAGCTCGCCGGGTTGCCGACGTAGTCGCACGACACCAGGGGCTCGTTCGAGTACTCGAGGACCCCGGCGAGCTCCCCGGCAGCGGCGCTGCGGAAGGCCTCGTTCACCTCCTGGGTGTTGGTCTCCCGCTCCACCGTGGCCACGAGGTCGACGAGCGACACGTTAGGAGTGGGCACTCGCATCGCCATCCCGTCCACCTTGCCCTGGAGCTCCGGGAGAACGAGAGCGATCGCCCTCGCGGCTCCGGTCGTGGTGGGGATGATCGAAAGTGCGGCGGCCCGCGCGCGCCTCAGGTCCTTGTGTGGGAGGTCCAGGATGCGCTGGTCGTTGGTGTAGCTGTGAATCGTGGTCATCAGCCCGCGCTCGAAGCCGAAGTTCCCGTGCAGGACCTTCGCGACCGGGGCGACGCAGTTGGTCGTGCAGCTGGCGTTCGAGAGCACGTGGTGAGAATCGGGGTCGTAATCTCCGCTGTTCACGCCCAGGACGATCGTGACGTCCGGTTCCTTCGCCGGGGCCGTGATGATGACCTTGTCGGCGCCGGCCTCCAGATGCTGGGCCGCTGCCTCCCGGGAGCGAAAGAACCCGGTCGCCTCGAGAACCATGTCCACACCGAGCTCGTCCCACGGCAGCTTCGACGGGTCACGCTCCGAGAGGACCCGAACCGGCTTCCCGGAGATGTGCAGGAGGTCGTCCTCCGTGCGCACGTCGCCCGGGAAGGTTCCGTGCACGGAGTCGTATTTGAATAGATGTGCCAGGGTCTCGGCGTCCGTCAGGTCGTTGACGGCCACGAACTCCAGGTCTTCGGTCTTCCGGCCGATCGCGGCACGCAGGATGAGCCGTCCGATTCGTCCGAATCCGTTGATCGCCACGCGTGCGGCCATGGCGCGCTCCTCCTCGGTTGAGGCTGACGATTGGGCGAGAACGGCCTTCCGGGCGCACGCCCGGCGGCCCCTCGCCGTCGAGAGGGATAACCTACATGGGGGGCGGCGAATCGCCAGATGGCTCGAACGTGCGCCAGGCGCGCGCGAAGCTGACGAGTCCGATCGGCTGCCACCCGGCCGCGGCAAGCGTTGTCGCACAGGCCGCAGCGGTCGCTCCCGTGGTCACGACATCGTCGACAAGAAGAACGGAACGTCTCCGCTCGTGCTCTCCCTGGCGGACGTGAACGCTCGTCCGGAAGCTCCCCGGCGCGTTGGCCAGCCGGTCTCGACGCCGAAGATGAACCTGAGACCGCCGGGCTGTTCTGCGCTCCAGGATCTCCATCAGGCGCGCACCCAGCACATCGGACAACGCATCGGCGAGCAGACGTGCCTGGTTGAAGCCTCGCTCGCGGCGTCGAGCCGGTGTGATCGGAACCGGAACCAGGAGCGCTTCGTCCGCCGGCACGCCGGCCCGGCGCGCGAGGCTCTGCGCCGGATCCGAGAGTGCCCTTCCCATCGGGACGGCGAGGGCCGTCCAGCCTGCGTACTTGAACTCGCGAACGAGCCTGGCGGCGTTCCCTCTCATCGGACAGACAGCTTCGGCTCGCATCGACTCTAGCGGCCAGGCGGCGCACGCCGCGCAGCCGTCGCTCTCCGCGGGGGTGAGCCGGGTGGCACCGCACCGTTGGCAGCGCGGAGGCAGGATTCGCGGCAGGCGATGCCAGCACGGCGCGCACACCGGGGCCATGCCCGCCTCCAGCGTGCAGGAGCAGAGGACACACGACGGCGGCAGCAGCAGATCGAAGGCTCGGATGGCCAGTCGGGGAAGTGCATGGACGTTCGTCGGTGGGACCAGGGACGCAGGCCCGTTAGCAGGCAAGCGCGGCGAGCGCCGCCTCGCGCATCGGGCGGGCCGGCGGCTCGACACCGAGCCAGTTGAGGACGCTGATCCGAGCCTGCTCCACGAGCATCTCCAGTCCGTCGCTTGCCGCCAGACCGGCGGCTCTCGCGTGCCTCGTCCACACCGTCCCTTCCCAGCCGTACACGCAGTCGAACGCGGCAGCCGTCTCGAGGCGTGACAGGTCCAACGGCAGGGGATCGGAGGCCCGCAGCCCCAGAGAGGTGGCGTTGATGACGAGGTCGTACCGACCGGCGGACTCGCCGGCGTGTCGGAGGACTCGGGCCTGCAGGACCTCCAGCTCGAGCTCGTCCAGCATCTCCTCCGCCCCGAGCCGAGTCCGATTCAGGACCTCGGCGACCGATGCGCCCGCCTCGTCGAGTCCTATCAGAACGGCTCGTGCGGCACCGCCCGCACCCAGGACCAGCGTCCGCGAGCCTTCCAGTCGGGAGCCGGCATCCTTCAGCAGCCTCCGGACCGAGCGGAGGAAGCCTCCGATGTCGGTGTTGTCTCCGACCAGCGATCCGTCGCGATCTCTCCAGAAGCAGTTGCACGCCCCGCTGCGCCCGACGGAGCGGGCGGGCACGTCCAGCAGGGCGGCGGCACGCCGCTTGTGCGGCAGCGTGATGTTTCCGCCACCGCTCTCGGCGATCCGGTGCATGGCGTCGGACAGCTCGCCGTCGGTGACGGAGGTGGCCGTGTACTCGGCATCGATCCGGAGAGCCCCGAACGCCGCCCCGTACATCGCCGGGGCCGGTGAGTGGCTGACCGGACAGCCGAGCAGGGCATACCTGGCCCTCACCGTGCGTCCGAAGAGGCATCGATCTCGGGCGACTCGAGAAAGGCCATGATGGATGCCTCGATCAGCTGGTAGGCTTCCTCGTATCGGTCGGTCCAGCCGCCGAAAGGATCCGGAACGGATGCGCCCCTTCTGGCGTCCTGCTCGGGCAGGTAGTCAGTGATGAGCCGGCGGGGCACGTCAGGCGCGATGCTCTCCGCAACTTCCAGATGGACGCGATCCATCGCGAGGATGAGATCGACATCGCTCGCCCGCTCGGGCGTGAACTGTCTGGCGTTGTGGGCTCCCAAGTCGAGACCATGAGCTCTCGCGACGATCTCGGATCCCTCGGAGGCGGGGGCGCTCTCGAGCGCGGCGATTCCGGCCGAGCGGAACTCCATCTCCAGTCCGCGTCGGGCAGCGGCGTCGAGGGCGATTACCTCGGCCAGCGGACTTCGGCACGTGTTGCCGGTGCAGAGGAAGAGGATACGCCGCACGACACGTCCGCCGGAGGCCTCGCTCATAGGGTCTCTCCGAGGCAGCGGGCGATCCGACGTCGATCGATCGGACCTCTCCTGAGAATCTCCGTGGCCTTCTCTCGCACGGAGACGACGGTGGAGGAGGCGGAAGCTGGAAGCGATCCGGCAGCGAGGAAGGTGGTCGGCCTGGAGGGCTCGGGCATGGCTTCCAGCGCTTCGCGGACAGGGCGGTGCCTCGTCGCTGGCGGCTCTCCTTCGAGGTTCAGGCTGGTGGAGGTCATCAGCGATCGCCACCGGCCGAGAACGACAAGTAGGATCGGGTGGCCATCGACCCGGACGGCGAGCCCCTCGTCGGATCCGTCATCCAGGATGAGCGTCAAGGGTCCGGGCCAGAACTCGGTGGCCAGCTTGTCGGCCCGCTCGTCCCATGCGGCCCCCGGAAGCTCCCGTCGAAGGACTTCCACGCTACCGGCGAGCCGGATCAGGCTCCGGCTCGGCCGCCTTCCCTTCAGGCGGTTGATCTCGGCGTTCAGCTCCTTGGTCACCGCCGCTCCGATCCCGTACACGGTGGATGTCGGGTGCACGAGGATCCCTCCCTCCTCGAGCGTTTCCACGGCCGCGGACACTCCCGGTTCCCAGACCAGCGGATCTCGCGGGTCGAGCCGGATCTCCCGGTACTCCTTCAACGGAGTCGCTCCACCAGCTCGCGAACGTGGCGAATTCGAACGACGGCGGGGGCCTCGCCGTCCCCCGACCCCGAATCGGCCGCCTGCGATCCCGAGCCGGGCGCGGGTGCGAATACTTCCGATATCCCGAGACGAGCGGCCTCCGAGAGTCGGCGGTCCAAGCTCGGAACGGCCCGAACTTCCCCCCCCAACCCGATCTCGCCGATGAACGCCCGGTTGCCGACCGGCCGGTCCAGCTCGGCCGAGGCGAGCGCTGCCGTGACCGCAAGATCCGCCGCCGGGTCGAGCAATCGGAGTCCACCGACGACGTTGATGAACACATCCCGCTCGACAGCCGGGAGGCCGGCTCGCCGCTCCAGCACCGCGATCAGCAGGGCCAGCCGTCGCGGCGGGAAGCCCGTTGTCGTGCGTCGTGGGGTTCCCTGGCGACTGGCGGCGGTCAGGCACTGGACCTCGGCCAGAAGAGGGCGGGTCCCCTGGAAGGTCACGGCGACGGCTGATCCGCTGAATTCGCCCACGCTGCTGAGGAAGACCTCCGACGGGTTCTCTATCGGAGCGAGACCTTCACCGGTCATGCGGAAGACTGCGACCTCGTCGACGCTGCCAAATCGGTTCTTGGTGGCCCGGAGCAGTCGATGCTCGTGGCTGCGGCTTCCCTCGAAGTGCAGCACGGCGTCGACCAGGTGTTCCAGGGTGCGAGGACCCGCGAGAGCGCCGCCCTTGGTCACGTGTCCAACGATTACGACCGGCGTGAGCGACGACTTGGCGTATTCCTGCAGCGCTGCCGCGCACTCGCGCACCTGGCTGATCGTCCCCGGGGCCGCGTCACTCGTCGAGCTCGCCAGCGTCTGGATCGAGTCCACGCCGAGGAAGTCGGGCTTCGATGACTCTGCGGCACGGATCAGTTCTTCGACGCGCGTCGCTCCGAGAAAATCCACGTCCAGCGCCTCGGCGCTCACGCGCTCGGCACGCAGCCGCACTTGGGGCGCAGACTCCTCGCCCGAGACGTAGAGCGCCCTCCCGCCGGATCGCCGGATCGCCGCCGCGGCCTGCAGCAGCAGAGTGGACTTGCCAATGCCGGGCGGGCCGCCCAGCAGTACGAGCGATCCCGCCACCAGCCCGCCTCCGAGCACCAGGTCGAGCTCGCCGAGTCCGATGGCGAGGCGGGATGCGTCTGTGGCGGTCGTGTCGCGGAGAGGCCGGGCGGCCACTCTGCCGCCTGGGCGTCGCCGTCGGCCACGCCGAGGACCCGCTGAGGCGGGGGTCTCGGCGAGAGTGTTCCAGTCGCCGCACGCGGGACAGCGGCCCTCCCAGCGAAGGCTCTCGTTGCCGCATGAGGTGCAGAAGAATCCGGCCACGGCTGAACGGGCCTTACCGCTGGAGCTCACCGCCGCGACACGGGTGGGGTGGAGTCGGGATCAGAAGGGCTCGTCACGGTCGGATCTGGAGTCGAACAACGTGTACTGCTTGTGAAAATAGAGCGGGACCTCGCCGGTCGGGCCGTTCCGCTGCTTCCCGATGATAAGCTCCGCTTCGCCCTCGATTGAATTCCCGTCCCGGTCGATGGGGCCTTTGTAGACCTCTTCCCGGTAGATGAACATGACTAGATCCGCGTCCTGCTCGATCGCGCCCGATTCGCGCAGATCGGCCAGCAGGGGTCGATGGTCCGTTCGCTGCTCGGGCGCCCGCGAGAGCTGTGAGAGGGCGAGCAGCGGCACGTTGAGCTCTTTGGCCACGGCCTTCAAAGAACGCGAGATCGAGCTGATCTCCTGCTGTCGATTCTCGGCGCCTCGTGGTCCGGCCATCAGTTGAAGGTAATCGACGATCACCAACTCCAGATCAACCTCCGCTCGCAGTCGCCTCGCTTTGGCCCGCAACTCCAGCGCGGTGAGCGAGGGCGTGTCGTCGATCCAGATCGGCGCCGTGTTCAGAAGTCCCGCGGCCGTTGCGAGCCGACCGTACTCATCATCTTCCAGCCTACCATGCCGAAGCCGGCTGGAATCGACCCTTCCTTCAGCACATAGGAGCCGTTGAACCAGCGACTCCTTCGCCATCTCGAGGGAGAAGATCGCCACGTGCTTCTCGTGCTCGATCGCGGCGTGTTGGGCGAAGTTCAGGGCGAGCGCCGTCTTCCCCATCGACGGCCGGCCCGCGAGGACGATCAGATCGGCCGGCTGAAAACCGGCCGTGTACCGGTCCAGATCCATGAACCCCGAGGGCACGCCGGTGACCGCCCCGGTTCGCTGCATCTCCTCGATGCGCTCGAAGGCCGGCCAGAGGATCTCCTTGATCCAGATGAAGCCTCTCCGGCTGGCCGCCTTGGAGATCTGGAAGATCCGTTGCTCGGCGCGATCCAGCGTCTCCTGCGAGCTCCCCGCGGGAGAATCGTAGGCCTCCCGGATGATCTCCGTGGCTTCCTCGATGAGTCGGCGTAGGGTAGCCTTGTCGCGCAGGATCCTGCAGTGGTACTCGATGTTCGCGGCGGTGGGAACGGCGTCGACCAGCTGCGCCAGGAACTCCATCCCGCCGGAGGACTCGAGCTCGCCCGCCGACTTCAGCTCATCGGAGAGCGTTACCGGGTCGATGACGTCGCCCCGATTGTACAGCCGCATCATTCCGCGGAAGATTCGGCGATTGCCCTCGCGGAAGAAGGCGGTGTCGTCGACGAGCTCCATGGCCCGCGCGACCGCGTCACCGTCGATGAGCATGCCTCCGAGGATCGACACCTCTGCTTCCTGGGACCACGGAGGCTGCCGGCCCGAGAACACATCGGCGGCGGCTGTCGCGATGGAACGCTCCGAGAGGATCGAGTCGGTCATCTCGGATGCATCACGGCAGGTCGAGGGAAAGCTCGCCGCCCGGCGCTCCGGAGCGGAGGCCGGAATCTCCGTCCATGACGCGGCGGGCGATCTGGAGGTCCTCCCACGTGGGACGCTTCCAGCCCGGGTTTCGCAGCGAGGCGGCGGGATGGTAGGTGACGACCAGAGGGAAGCGGCCGTAGAGATGCGTCCTTCCCCGAAGGCGGCCGATCGATTCTCGGGTCCCCAGGAGCGTCTGAGCGGCGAACGAGCCGAGCGCCACGATCACCTTCGGGTCGATCAAGTCGATCTGCTGGAGGAGCAACGGCGAGCAGGCGGCGATCTCCTCCGGCTGAGGATTCCGGTTTCCGGGCGGTCGACATTTGAGCACGTTGCAGATGTAGACCTCGTCTCTTCGCAAGCCTACCGACATCAGCATAAGGTCCAGCAGTTGGCCCGCACGCCCGACGAAGGGCCGCCCGGTTTGATCCTCGACAGAGCCCGGCGCTTCGCCGACACAGACGAGTCGAGCGTCCGAGGCTCCCTCACCGAAGACCACGTGCTGCCGGCCCTCGTGTAGCGCACAACGTCGGCAGGCGAGCGCCACTTCCCGGAGCTCATCGAACTCCAGCTCGCGGATCCGCTCGGCGGTGCCCTCTCGGGCGAGCCGAGCCAGCTCGGGAGTGGAGGGCGTAGAAGCTCCCGGCGCTCCCGGCTCCGCGGCGGCCGGCGCGGCCTCCTCCTCCGGTTGGAGGCCCTTGACCTCGCGGCCGCCCCCGGCAAGAGCTTCCAGCGCCTCGCTGCGCCTGAGGCTCGGTAGAATGACCGGCGGCTCGCCGAGAGAGATGCGGGCTTCGAGGTAGCGCCGGAGCGGCTCCCGAGCGTCAGTCAAGCCGCGCTTCGACCCGATCCAGCAGGCGGTCCGCGACCTCCTCCTTCGAGAGAACCGGGAACTCCTCGAGGCCCCCCCACCGGTCCAGGAGCGTCACCCTGTTGGTCGGGACGTCGAAGCCGGCCACCGGATCTCCTACCTCGTTGATCGCCACGAAGTCCATCCTCTTCGCTTCCAGCTTGGACCGACCGGTCTCGACCGGCGCGTCGGTCTCCAGGGCAAAGCCCAGCGTGAGAACTCCGCGCTCCTCCCTGATCCCGCGTGTCCTCTCCAGGAGATCGGGACCGGCGACCAGCCCGAGCTCGAGCCGGTCGCCATCCTTCTTGATCTTCGAGGAGCTGGGTGACGGTGAGACGAAATCGGAGACGGCCGCCGCCATCAACAGCAGATGAGCGCTTCCCAACGCGGCGCTAAGCGCCTCCAACATCTCATCGCTCGTCTCGACCGCCACGACCTCGACACCGTAGGGATGTGGCCGCGCCACCGGGCCACTCACCAGAACGACATCGGCGCCCCGTCGCCAGGCCGACGCGGCCAGGGCCTGGCCCATATGGCCCGATGATCTGTTTCCGATGTAGCGAACCGGATCGATCGGCGCACGCGTCGGACCGGCTGTGACGACGATCCTGCGCCGGCGCAGCGTCGCCTCCTCGAGCATGCGCCCGGCCACCGCCATGATATCTACGGGCTCAGACATGCGGCCGATGCCGATCTCTCCCTCCGCGAGCTCTCCGCGATCCGGACCGACCATCTCGAAGCCGAACTCGCGAAGCGCCTCGACGTTGCGCCGAGTCGCGGGGTGCTCCCACATCCGCTCGTTCATCGCCGGGCAGAGCAACACCGGACACGCCGCGGCGAGCAACGTCGCCGCCGCCAGCGTGTCGGCGCCGCCCGCCGCCATCTTGCTGAGGAAGTCGGCGGTGGCGGGCGCAACAATGGCCAGATCGGCTTCGCGGCCGAGCTCGATATGATCGAGCGGCCTCTGCCACAGGCTCGTTCGGGCGGGCCGGCCGGTCAGTCCCTCAAAGGTAACCCTCCCGACGAACTTCTCGGCACTCGGCGTCAGCACGACATCAACCAGCGCGTCGGCCTCGTGGAGATGGCGCACCAGGTATGCCGTCTTGTAGGCGGCGATCCCGCCGGTCACGACGACGAGAACTCGACGGCCCTCGAATGGGCGCACAGAACGTCCGGTTCTAGCGGCTCGGTTCTACGAAGGCTACTCGAGCGCCGGCTTTCGCTTGGTGACGAGCCGATACTGCAGCTGGTACTGGCCGTGCTCATCGGTAGACGTCAACGCGTCGAGGGCCAGAGTCGTCAGCTTCACGGGTCCGTATGGCGAGCGCTCGAGAGGAAGCGCGTTCAGCTCGCGCGCATACTTGGCGGTCACCAGCACCCCGAGGTACTTGTTCCCGGCCGTCGTGGCGACCTGTTTGGGCGTGAAAACCTTCATCCGGATCTCCCCTTCTCAGGCGTCAATGGGCTTTTCACTTCGCCGCTTCGGGTCGCGCGGCGGATATCTCGTTCTCCAGGGCCGATACGAGTTGGCTCAACTCCCTACCCACGCGCGCCGTTCGTGATTCCTCCCCGTCGAGGATCGATTCGACGCGGCGCACCGCATCAGCGAGCTCATCGTTGACGATCGTGTACTCGAACTCCTCGGCGGCCATCAACTCGGCCTCCGCGGTGCGGAGCCGACGCTCGACCGCGGGGCCCGTCTCGCTGCCCCGCGAACGGAGACGGGATAGCCAGGCGCCGCTCGGCGGGAGAAGAAAGATCGTCACCGCCTCGGGTACGGCGGACCGGACGGCGCGAGCTCCCTGCACGTCGATGTCGAGCAGAAGGTGAACGCCGTCCGACTTGGCGCGCTCGAGATTCTCCCGCGGCGTCCCGTAAAGCTTCCCGTGGACATCCGCCCACTCCAACATCTCACCGTGTTCACACCGGCGCTCGAACTCCTCGCGCTCCAGAAAAATGTAATGGATCCCCGAGCGCTCTCCAGGCCGGGCTTCGCGCGTTGTCGCCGATACCGAGAAACGCAGGTCGCTCCTGCGCGACAGCAGTTCGCGTATCACCGTGGTCTTGCCGCTGCCCGAAGGTCCGGACAAGACGACCGGAAACGTCCGGTCGAACAGACTCGTCACTCGATATTCTCTACCTGTTCCCGTAAACGCTCCAGCGCGTTCTTGGCCTCGACCACGCGACCGGAGATCGTCGTGTCGTTGGCCTTCGAGCCGACGGTATTCACCTCCCTGTTCAACTCCTGCAGGACGAAGGAGAGACGCTTTCCCACGGGCTCGTCGGCGGCCGCGGCCAGCAGCTCTTCGAAGGCCGCGACGTGCGCTCGCGTGCGCACCACCTCTTCGCCGATATCCCACTTGTCAGCGAGCAACGCGATCTCCTGCTCCAACCGGCCCTCGTCCAGCCGAAGGCCATCGGCGAGCTCGCTGGCGGCCTCTCGGAGTCGGTCGCGCTCCCGTGTCAGTCGCTGCGGCGCCAAGGATTGGATCGTCTCGACCGCGGCGGCGACCTCCCCGATGGATTCCCGCAGGTCGCTCTCGAGGCGGCCACCCTCCAGCTCCCGCATCCGTATGAGTTCGCCGATGGCCTCGTCCACGACCTCACCCAACGCCTCGGCATTCACCCAGCTCAGGTCGTCGGAGCGCTCGTCACGCAGCATCTCGCGCGCGGCCGTCACAAATGTCCGAAGGTCGAGCTCACCGGGGATGCGATACTCGTCCTGCAACGTTCGGATCGCTTCCAGCGTGGCCCGAACCCGACCGTGGTCCACCTGCCAGTCCCCCTCCCCGCCCGACGCCGCGTCGGCGGCGATCAGAAAGCTGACGTGCCCTCGCCGCACGCGTCGGGCGAGACGGGCGCGCAGCCGTTGCTCCCATCCGTCCGCGCCGGGTGGAAGGCGGAACGAGATGTTCAGGTGCCGGTGGTTCACGGACTTTAGCTCCACCGAGAGCGTGCCGCCCGCCAGCTCTCGGCTGGCGGCCCCGAAGCCCGTCATGCTGCGTATCATGCGTTCCGACCCACCTCGGCTCCGATCCGTGTCAGTTCAGGAATTCCCATTTCACGCCGAAGATCGTGACCGTATTGGGGTATGGAAAGCCCACGACGTCCTCGTCGACCTTTCGATCCAGGTTGTCGAGCCGAAGGAAGACCCGGAAATCCTTGATCTTCAATAGGAAATCGAAGTTCAGACGGGTCAGCTTCTGAACCGGAACCGGGGAGGCGATGCCCGGGGCCGACGTGAGCATTGGGCTCCTGTATACCGCCGCGAGGCCGAGCTCGACGAGGAGATCTCCCTTGAAGAAGAGCTGGTTCCACCCGAGGCGTGCCCGCGCCACGTCCGCCGGCAAGTAGAACGTCTGCGGATTCTCCGGTGCCGGGTGGTGGCGCCAGAAGCCCGAGATGGTCAGCGGGTTTGCGCCCCGGATGAGCGCTCCGAGCGGGATCAAAGGGCCGGCCAGCTCTCCCTCGAACGCGGTGACGTCGACGCCCGGACCGGGCTGAAGCGCTAGATCGAAGGGAGCGCCGAACGGCAGCTGCCGGCTCACGCTCTGGCGCATGACTCGCCCGCCGAGCTGAAACGGTCCGAGGGTGAGCTCGAGGCCGCCCGTGAAGGAATCGAACGAAACGGAATCCGCCTCGGCCGTGATCGGTCTCGACACGCCCCTCGTGCCCGTGGCGCCACCGACTCTGAGGACGAGATCGACCGGCGTGAAGGGGCCCAACGCAAGCCCGCCGCCCACCGAGCCCACGGTGAACTCCTGCCACGTGGATGCGTCCGCTTCCACATCCACGCCCAGCCAGCTTCCGATGCGGACGCCGGCGGCGATGTTGCCCCCCAGGCTGGGGTAGGCATCGCCTCCGCCCTGGTAGGAGATCGCACCGCGCGCGAAGCCCCAACGGGGCGAGCCCGCGACGGTGACCCCGACGCGGTTCACCGACACGAGCTGGGAGTCCGCGAGCGTGAGCCGATTGCTGCTGAGGGCCAGGTCGGCGACCAGACTCGGCATGATCTCTCTTCGCGCGGTGAAGGCTATGTCGCGGCGGCCTTGCTGGAACTGAGGATTCGCCGTGCGGTTGATCGTCTGATTCTTGAACTGCAGCTGGAAGCCCGTCTTGTTGCTCCCCGGCATGAAGGCCAGCGTGGCCCAGAAATCGAAGCGGTCCGAGAGAAGGTCGCCCGAGTTCACGTTCAAGAGGTCGATGGCACCGCCGATGGTGACCGAGCTTCCCCAACCGTTCGTGAAGACCCCGTGGACGAGATCGAGCTTCGGCGACCCGGTGCCGCCCCCGAAGCGTGCATAGGCATCCGGCTCGTGCTGTCGGCGGGTGAAGATCTCGATGACAAAGCCGGTAGGACTCCGGCGCACGCGGACCTTGTCCAGGTAGACGAGTGGGATGCGAACCAGGTCGCTCACGCCCGACTCCAGGGGCGGGAGCTCCCGCCCGTCCACCAGGATGCGCACGAACCCGGCCCCGAACACTCCGTCGGTCAGCTGATGGACGCCGTTGAAGTAGTTCGCGCGGATCGGAGTGAAGCCCGGCATCAGATCGGTGAGCAGGCCGACCAGGCTGGTCGCGTTCGATGACAGGATCTCGACCCGATCCCACTCCCGAACATCGTAGGAGAAGCCACTGTCCGGCTCCGTGACGGTCGGCGGGAAGCCGGGCACCCTCTTGTCGTCCTCCGGTCCCTCCTCGTCCACGCCGTCGCGTTCCTCGTCCTCCCTGGGAAAGTCGAGTCGCATGCTGTCGGGAAGGACCTCCACGCCATCGGGAAGGCGGGGGACCGAGTCGGCCGGCAGGCTGTCGGGCTCGACCGGCCGCTCCTGAGGATCAGGCGGTTCGGGTGGCTTCTCCTCCTGGGCCCATGCCATCGAGCAGGCCGCGAGGAGGATGCCCGTGGTGCAGAGTGCGACACGGGCTCCTCTTCGCACCGTCATCCGCCCCGGATGAGACGCGCCGAGCGCCGACGTCAGCCGAGGCCTCTCGCCCACTCGACGAGCAGGCGAACACCGAAGCCCGTCGCGCCCTTCGGCTGCCAGCCACTTTCCTTCTCGGACCATGCGGTACCGGCGATATCCAGGTGTGCCCACGGCACCTCGTCCACGAACTCCTGAAGGAACACTCCGGCGGTGATCGGGCTCGCTTCGCGACCGCCGCTGTTCTTGATGTCGGCGATGTCGGAATCGATCTGGCGTCGGTACTCGGGCCAGAGCGGGAGCCTCCAAGCTCTCTCTCCGGAGCGTTCGCCCGCGTCGACCAGCTCTCCGGCGAGAGCGTCGTCGTTGCTCATCAGGCCGCTCGCGTGCTTGCCCAGGGCGACGACGCAACCTCCCGTCAACGTCGCGATGTCGACAACTGCAGCCGGCGACAGCCGGTTTGCGTAGGCCAACGCATCTGAGAGGATGAGGCGGCCCTCGGCGTCGGTGCTGACGACCTCGATCGATCGTCCGGAGAGGCCCCGAATCACATCGCCCGGCTTCACCGCGCGTCCCGATGGCAGGTTTTCCGCCGCGGGCACCAACGCCACGAGCCGCCGTGTGACACCGATCTTCGACAGGGCCCGCACGGCGCCGAGCACGGCCGCCCCCCCGGCCATGTCGTACTTCATCTCCTCCATTCCCTTCGCGGGCTTGAGGGAGATGCCGCCGCTGTCGAACGTGATCCCCTTGCCGACGAGCACCAGCGGCGGTCCGCCCTCACCAGGGTGTTCCAAGATGATGAAGCGAGGTGGCTCGCGGGATCCCTTCGAGACGGCCAGCAGAGCGCCGAAGCCCTCCTGACGCAGTTTCTCCTCGTCCCAGGCCTGGAACCGGACTCCCCCGCCGGAGAGCGCCTCCGCCTCCTCGGCGAGGCGAGAGGGCTTGGCCACGTTGCCGGGCTGAGCTACGAGCGAACGGGCGAAGTTTTGCGCGTCGGCGACCGTGAATCCCACGGCGCAGGCTTCCGGTGCTCCGACGATCCGCTGCGCCGTCCAGACAACCGCCGTGGCGGGACCCTCCGCGTCGCCCGCTTCGGATCGCTTCAGAGCATCGAACGAGTAGTCGCCGAGGAGGAGGCCCTCGGCCGCTGCCTGAAATACCGGAGGCGCGGCGGAAGCATAGTCGAGCAGTAGGGCGAGCGATGGCAGGCGCTTGGCTCGGCAGAGCCGGACGGCTCGCCCGGCCAGGCCGCGAATCGCGAACGGATCCGAAAGGCGGGTGTCGCCGGTGCCGAGCAGGAGGAGATGTGGGCGACCGGGTGGGCCGGGGAAGAAGCTCACCTCGTCGGATTTCCCGAGGAAGATCCCCTGCTCCATGCAGCGGGCGATCGCGCCTCCTAGCCAGCCATCGAGCTCCCTCAGGAGATCGGTGAGCTCACGGCGCGCCGGTACGGCGAACAAATCGACATCCAGCCCTTCGAGCGCCCCGGACCGAACCTCGATTTCCCGCAAATCGGACCTCCTCTCCTCACTGGCCGGTCCGAGTCCTTCCGACCGTTCATAAAACCATAGGGGCAGCCCGGCGGGCCGCCCCTATTTATCGAATCGCCAAGCCGAAGGCTCGGGTCTTAGCTGAGCACGCTGTCCGAGCCAGCCTCCAGAAGCTGGTCTCTCAAGTCCTCCGTCGACAGGGACTGGAAGAGGCCGTTCGGCAGGTGCGCGCGCCGCTGCGGCTGGCTGGCATCCGAAAAGCAAACGAAGATGACCGCTTCTTGATCAGGCTCGAGAGCCGGCTCGTCCGGCTCCGGCCAGTACACACCACGTGACGCCAGCCAAGCTTTCCAGCGTCTGCCGTCTTCGTCCATGAAGTGCCTCGTCATCAGTACCTCTCTTCATCGGGGTTGAGGAGCCATCCGCGCATCCGCTGGACACGTTGACCCACAGGGCTAGGTAAGACTTCAGGTTGGATTATGTAACTCAACCAAATGCTGTCACTTGAACTGTTCAACCATTCAGTCGGTGTGGGAATCCGGCGCTGCGTTCCTTCGGGCGTCGAGTTCGGGAAGCCGGCAGCCAAGCGCCAGGCCGAGGCCCATGCCACAGATGAGAGCAGCGAGGAGAAGGGTAAGGAACACGTGCATACGCCATAGAATGGGGCTTCGTGGCCGAATTGTCCAGGCCTCGAAGCCGGAAGGTGTGCGCCTTGAGGCGTCAGCCCGTCTCTCGCTCACAGAGCCAAAAGAAGGGGCCGGCTATCCGCCGGCCCCTCCTGATCAACTACGATACTACGGTCTTACTCGACGGCAACCTCGATCTGCTTCGGCTTCGCTTCAGCGAGCTTGGGCACAAACACCTTGAGGACCCCGATCTCCAGAATTGGCTCTCACGTTCTCCGCATCCACCAGGCCCGAGGCTCTCTTCTGGCCCTGTCTTCTGCCAACTTCGCACAGGTGGGGCGAGATTCGATCGAGGTGGCAGTCGCCGATCTGCCAGGCGGGCAGCGGAGCTGGGACTACTCGCCTTTCAGCTTCTGGATCTCGGCTTGCTGTCGTTGCAGGACATCCATGATGCGGTCGACGAGCTGCTCGGAGGTCTCCCTCGTCCTCGGTTGGTCGATGAGGTCCGAGTAGTCGATCGGCTCGCCGTAGTGCACGAACAGTCTCTTAAACAGCCTTGGCAGTTTGGCACCGATCGGCAGTACCCGGTCCATCCCGTCGATGGTGACCGGCACGACGGCCGGCTTGGTGGCGAGGATGACGAGGCCTGATCCGGGCCGACCTTTTCTGATGGACCCGTCCCGGGTACGCGTGCCCTCCGGAAACAGCGTCATCACTCCGCTCTCCAGCGCGCGTGTCATCCGGTAGAGGGCTCGTGGATCGCGCCGCCCGGGCCTTATCGGTATGCACTTCCAGAGGTCCGATAGAAGGCCCAGCCACCAGGGGTGGAAGAAGTTCTCCTCCGCTGCCGGGTTCCACGGGATGAGGTATGGCTTGACGAGTGATTGGGGAAAGTACGCGCAGATCCCTACGAGAAAGCTGTCGATCATCGACTGATGGTTGGAGAGGAGCAGCGTGTTTCGCTGCTGCGGGACCCGCTTTCGGCCGATGATCCGAGTTTGGTTGAAGATGAAGAAGAGCGGGATGCCGAGAACGATCACCGTCAGGTTGGTGAACGCGTAGCGCGTGAAAGGCCACAGGAAGTTGAAGAGCCAGCCTCGATGATCGGCTCGGTACGACCCACCCATGCTGCGACCGTTCTCCTTTACATCTACATCCGCTTGTAGCTCGGCCCGCTCCCGCCCTCTCTCGGCGTCCACCGCGGCCCGAGGACGTCCGTGGCCTTGCAATCGATGCAGTTGGGAGCGTTGATCACGAGGCGGTCACCCTTCCACTCGTAGACTCCTGCGGGGCAAAGGCGCTCGTAAAAGGCCCCGACGTTGGCGGGGACTCGCTCCTCGGCAATGAGATGCGTGGGGATGTCGTCCCGCGTCGAGTTGCCGGAGCGGAAGACCGCGTCCTCCTTGCTGAACGTTCGCGTTCCGTCCGGGTTGAATGGGGCGGGCTCGACCACCTCTCGAGCCTCGGCCGCATCTTCTTCCGTCGGGATCAACTTGCCCCGGAAAGCTCCCCCGGTCACCGTCATCACAGCCGCCTCGAAACCGCCGGCGTAGAGGCCTTTCTTGAACGCTTGACGCATGTTCCTCGTGCGGTAGAGTTCGCGACCGATGAAGCTCTCGCGCACCCTCCGGTCGTAGACCGCCAGGGATTCGGCCGTGGCTTCCTCGCCCTTCAGGGACTCGAACGCCGCCCGGGCCGCGAGCATTCCCGACAGCACCGCGTAGTGGATGCCCTTCAGCGCGGGCACGTTCACCAACCCGGCGGCGTCGCCGACGATCAGAGCGCC
This sequence comes from Gemmatimonadota bacterium, assembly GCA_039590175.1. GTDB lineage: Bacteria > Gemmatimonadota > Gemmatimonadetes > Palauibacterales > Palauibacteraceae. The sequence continues at coordinate 21,892 of JBDHFW010000008.1, forward strand.
GTCTCCGTAGAGCCGCTTCGGAAGGGCGTAGTAGCCGCCCTCCGGAATCGTCTTGGCACCCCATTCAGCCAGCTCCCCCCCGGCCAGGACCTCGTCGAAGAGAGGGTGCGTCTTGAGCCGCTGGAGAAGCTCGTGGGCGTCCAGCGAGTGCTGGGGGTAATCCAGCCCCACCACCAGGCCGATCGACACGAGATCCCCCCCCATCGGGTACATCCAGCTCCCGCCGAAGGCGTCCGGGAGCAATGGCCAGCCGAGCGTGTGAATCACCGCCTCGGGCTGTCGTGGTGTCTCCCACAGCTCCTTCACGCCGAGAGCGAAGATCTGAGGGTTATCGGCCCCAACCCCCTGCCAGTCCAGGTAGGCCTGAGTGAGCGATCCCCGCGTCCCCTCGGCCAGAATCGTGATGCGAGCCGTCAGGTCGGTGGGCGGCATGAACCCGCCGCCGGGCTCGCCGTCCCTGCCCAGCCCGGCGGGGGTCGTGCGGACTCCGGTAACTCGACTCCCGTCCACCAGGAGCCCGTCCGCCGGAAAACCGGTGAAGACGTTCACGCCCGCCTCCTCGGCGCGCTCTCCCATCCAGCGAACAATCTCGCAGATCGAGGCCGCGTAGTGTCCGTGGTTGCGCATGGTGGGAGGGGTCGGAAGCCGCAGCGAGCCGCCCTTCGTCAGGAGATAGACCCGGTCCGCGTCCACCGGGCCGCGGAACGGGAGCTCCTCGTCCGAAAGCTCGGGGAAGAGCTCTCGGAACGGGCCGGGCACGACGACGGCTCCCGAGAGGCAGTGCTCGCCCAGAGTGTCCGATTTTTCCAGCACCCCGATCTCGATCTCGCCCAGATCGCCGCCCTCCTCCGCATCCCGACGCACCAGGCGAGCCAGCTCGATGGCGGCCGCCAGCCCGGCCGGTCCGCCCCCGACTATGATCACGTCCATGGGCACTGCTTCGTCGGAGGGCGTGTCGTGGAGAAGGAAGCGGTCGCTCGGCAGTGGCGGTTGGTGATCCTTGGGGACGAAGGACCGCGTCGAGGGTTCGGACATTTGCTCTCGTCCAATGCGTTGTGAGGTGCCGGCCGGCTCTTCCGCGGCTCGCGGCGCTCTAGGAAGAAGCGGACCGTGAGCCTATGCCGTCAATGAGTTCGTCGCCAGAGACCCGGGTGGAAGAGCAGCAGCACTGTGAAGATCTCGAGGCGTCCGACCAGCATCAGCAGCACGAGCGTCAACTGGGATGCCTGATCCATCCATCCGTAGTTATCCACGGCTCCAACGTCACCGATACCGGGGCCGATGTTGCCGATGCTGGCCGCGCTCGCGCCGATGGAGGTCGGGAGATCGTGGCCGAGGATGGCCATCAGGAGCGCGCCGAGCGCGAAGAGACCCAGGTAGACGATGACGAAGCTGAGGATCCTGAGAAGCACGTCTTCCTTCACGACCCGCTCACCCACGCGCGTGAGAATCACCGCCCGCGGGTGCAGGCTCTTCCTCAACTCCGCCAGAGCTTGCCGGGCGAGGACGTAGATTCGGAGCGTCTTGATCCCGCCGGCCGTCGAGCCGGCCATCCCTCCGACGAACATCAACAGGAGCAGGACGACCTGCCCGGTGATCGGCCACAGCTCGTAGTCCGCCGACACGAAGCCGGTCGTGGTGATGATCGACACGACCTGGAAGAGGGCATCCCTGAAGGCGAGCTCGAAGCCGCTCCGGTCGTAGAGCCCACTGCTCACGATCACGAGGAGGACCAGCGCCGCGGCCCCGGCGGCCAGGACCGTGAAGAATCGCCACTCGTTGTCGCGAAGGTAGATGCCGGGGCGTCCGGTGGCGGCTCGATAGTGGAGCGTAAAGTTCACGCCCGCCAAGTACATGAACAGGATCGTCACGTAGTGAATGTACGGAGAGTCATACGCTGCGATCGACGCGTTCCGGGGGGAGAAGCCGCCCGTGGATAGTGTCGTGAACGCATGCGTGACCGCCTCGAACGGCGGCATCCCGCCGAGCAGATAGAGCACGGCCTGCACCGCGGTCATCGCCCCGTACACGTACCAGAGGAGCTTCGCCGTCTGGGCGATTCTGGGCTGAAGTCGCTCCGGTGTCGGACCGGGGACCTCGGCCCTGAAGAGCTGCATGCCACCTACGCCCAGGAACGGCAGGATCGCGATTCCGAGCACGATGATGCCCATCCCGCCCAACCACTGGGTGAGCGAGCGCCAGAAGAGGATTCCGTGCGGGAGCCCCTCGATCTGGGCAAACACGGTCGCGCCGGTCGTCGTGAATCCGGAGACCGACTCGAAGAGCGCGGCTACGGGTGACTGGATCGTGCCGGAGAGCACGTACGGCAGCGCCCCGGCGGCGCCGACGGCGAGCCAGGCGAGAGAGACGACGGCGTATCCCTCCCTAAAGGTGAGATCTCGCTCGAGTTGTGTGCGCCAATAGCCGAGAAGGCCGACGACCACCAGGAAGGCGCTCGAGACGAAGAAGGCTCCCGCATCGCCGTCTCCATAGGCGAGGGCAACCCCGAAGGTGAGTCCGAGAGCGCCGCTCAGCGCCAGCAGGATCAGGCTGACGACGTGAACGAGATGGCGCCGCCTCACGCGAGCAAACGCTCGATCTCCGGCACGGCGGCCGACGCGGCGAACACGAACGCCCTGTCGCCGGGGAGCAACACGTCATCCCCCCGGGGCGATATTACCTCGCCATCCCGAATAATGGCTCCGATCACGCCCTGCTTGGGGAAGCTCACATCCCTGAGGGGGCGGTGGAGGATCGGAGACTCATCTCCGATCTCGAACTCGATGGCTTCGGCGTCGGCGCCCTTGAGGGTCGCAACGGTTCGGACGCCTCCGCGGCGGACGTAGCGAAGGATCGCGTTCGCGGCGGACATCCGTGGCGAGACGGCGGCATCGATTCCGATGCGGGTGACCAGCGGTATGTAGTCGGGCCGGTGGATCAGCGTGATTACCTTCCGGGCGCCCATCGTCTTCGCCAGAAGCCCGGAGAGCATGTTGACGGCGTCGAGGCCGGTCAGCGCGACGAAGCCATCCACGCCTTCGACCCCTTCCATCTCCAGAAGCTCCGGGTCCCGAGCGTCGCCGTTCAGGATGAGCGCCTCGGGAAGCTCCTCGGCAAGCTCGACGCATCGACGGCGATCGCTCTCGAGGATCGTACACTCAACGTGCTGAGTGGCGAGGTGCCGCGCGAGGTAGATCGCCTCCTGGTTGCCGCCGGCGATCATCACGCGCCGCAGCTCGAATTGCTCGTACCCGGCGAGCCTGGGTATCGAGGGCAGATCTTCCGTCGCGGCCAGGAGGAAGACCTGGTCACCCGCTTCGATCCGGCTCGGGCCGCGGGGAATCTCGGTCTTCCCATCACGGACGATGGCGACCGTCACGAAACGGAGGTTGGAGAGCTCGTGGTCCAGCTGAGCCATCGACTTCGCCACGACCGGAGCCCCCTCCCGTATCCGCACGCCGAGCAGGCGCACCCGGTCGTCCATGAAGTGCACGAACTCCGTGGCCGCCTCGCTGGCCAGCAACTGCAGCGTCTCCCAGGCGACCTCCCGCTCGGGGCTGATGACGAGATCTATTCCGAACAGCTCTCTCGCGAGGGCGCTGTCGGGTTCGTAGTACTCGGGAGCGCTGATGCGGGCGACTCGGAGCTCCACGTCGAACTGAGAAGCCAGCAGACAAGCCACGATGTTCGATTCGTCCTGGCTGGTGACAGCCAGCAGCATCCCGGCGCCCGACAGCCCGGCCCGCTCCAACACGGGAAGCGACGCGCCATTCCCGGTGACCGTGAGGAGATCCAGCTGCTCGGATACGTACGAGGTCTTCTGCGGATCGAGGTCGATCAGGACGACATCCTGATCTTCCTCCGACAGCCGCTTGGCCAGCTGAAAGCCCACCTGGCCCGCGCCGACGATGAGCACGCGCATGTTAGATCCTTATCTTTCGGGCGTTCCTCGGATTAGGTTGATTTTGGCCACCTTCTCCCATATCAACAAGCGCTCTGCGCGGACTCGAGCTGGGGAATCTCATGAGGAAGCGATGGTTCGGCGTAGCCCTGGTCGGGATTCTCTTCGCCTCGGCCCCGGCGATGGCGCAGGGCTCGGGCTTCGGCATGGGCTTCAAGGGCGGATACGTCGACATCGGGGGTGGCGACCTTTCCGCCGTGCGGGGGGGATTCGGGCTCAATCTCGACCTCCGCTACAGATGGAGCAACGGTGTGTCGATCGGCTTCGGAACCGAGCTCGCCTGGCCCGGCTCGGATCTGGGCGAGGTGATCGAGCCCTCGCTGGCCGATTTCCAGTTCATCACCGTCTTCTTCGAGCCTCGATACAACTTCTTCTTCCAGAGATCGAGCGTGTCCCCGTTCATAGGAGCGAGGGTGAGTTACGCGCGCATGAACTTCAACGTCTTCACGCCGCCCACCGAGACCCCCTTCAAAACGGACAGCGACGGCGTGGAGTACGGCGCGACGATCGGCGTGGAGTTCTGGATCACGGATGGGGTCGCGCTCTCGATCGCCGGGGAGGCCTCGGGCCTCAGCTTCGGAGACGTGAAGCTGCCTGAGCCGCTTCCGGAGCTTCCCGACAAGCTCGGCAAGGGACGCAAGCTGGGGATCCTCCTCGGGATCGAGTTCCTCTTTCTCTAGGAGCCGGGTTGGCGGGGCGGAGCGTGCTCAGGTAGCGACCGAGGCGGCCGGCCCTCTCCCGTTGTGGGCCGGGAGGATGACCTCCACAGTGGTCCCTCGGTCAGGAGCGCTCTCCGCAGAGATTCGGCCGCCGTGGGCGTCCACGATCTGACGGGCGATCGCGAGGCCCAGGCCCGCGCCCACCGATCGACCCTCGCTGCCGGCCTGGTAGTACTTCTCGAAGATGTACGGTAGCTGTTCCGGCGGAATACCCTTCCCCGTATCGATCACGTGAAAGACGAGACTTTCGTCCGAGCCCGATGCCCTCACGAGCACCTTGCCACCCGCCGGCGTGAACTTGAAGGCGTTGGAAAGAAGGTTGCCGAGGAGCTCGTGCGTGACCCGCACTCGGTCCACTTCCAGGCTCTCGGGCGCGCTCTCGTCGAGGGCCACGCTGAAGTCGATCCCTTCCTGGTCCGCCAGGATCTCGAACGCCAGGCGGACGTCGGTGAGGAGATCCCGGGTTCGCACCTGCTCCAGCTCCAGCTGAAGCCCTCCGGCCAGGAAGCGGGTGAGGTTGAGTAGCTGGCTGACTCTCTCGGTCATCTGCGCGGCCTGATCGCCGATCCGCTGTAGGGCTTCGTGCTGTTTCTCGGAGACCTCACCCAACGTGCCCTCCTCCATCATCTCCGCGTACCCATTGATGATGTGGATGGGTGTCTTGAGCTCGTGGCTCGCTATGCTGACGAACTCCGCCTTCAGCCGATCCAGCTCGTCGAGACGCTCCGTCATCGATCTGAAGGACCTGGAGAGGTCTCCGATCTCGTCCGATCGTTCGTAGGGTAGCTCGCTGCTGGCAATGAACGATCCGCCGGCCACCTTGGCCATCGCCTCGCGAAGGGATCCGAGCGGCGACATCAGATTGCCGATGGTCGCAAGGCCGAGAGCCAGGGCCAGGGCGAGCGATACCCAGACGGCGATCACGGTACGCTGGGCCGCGGAGACGCTGACCTCGACGGCCCGCCGGGCATCCAGCCTCCCGTTGGCATCGATCGACGCTCCGATGCGCTCGAGGAGACTCTCGGTGCGCACGTACACCGTCCGCATGCTGTCGAAGTAGGCGATCGCCTCGTTGATCCGATCATCGGAGACCAGTCGCTCCAGGCGTCCGGATGCCACCTCCAGCGTGTCCAGTCGGGACTGAACCGGTTCCGCCACGTCGTCGTAGCCGATATCGGAGAGCTGCGAGAGATCGAAGCGGGCGTTGGATACCGCTCGCCGAATCTCCAGCCTCAGCTCCTGACTCGGGGCGACGATGTAGCTGCGCTGGAACCTGTCGAGCTCGGAGAGCGAGTTGGCGACCCGTCCCATGGAGAGGTAGGCCGTGGCCAGCTCGCTCTGGCGGTAGAGGACGATATCG
>JBDHFW010000009.1:0-27634 GCA_039590175.1 Gemmatimonadota bacterium
ATCGGTCCGGTTGTGGATCCCCTCGATCTCCTGCCACCCGAAGGGGAAGAGGTACTGGATGTCGAACGCGGTCTTCGCGTAGTGGGCCAGCTCGTCGGGGCCGTGCTCGTGGAAACGAAGCCGCTCCTGGGTCACGCCCAGGCCGCGAACCCACTCCATGCGGCGCTGCTTCCACGTCTCGAACCACTCTGTGTCGGTGCTGGGCTCGACGAAGTACTGCATCTCCATCTGCTCGAACTCCCGCATACGGAAGATAAAATTGCCGGGAGTGATCTCGTTCCTGAACGCCTTCCCTATCTGTGCGATCCCGAAGGGAACTCTCTGCCGCGCCGTCTCCTGGATGTTGCGGAAGTTGACGTATATCCCCTGGGCGGTCTCGGGCCTCAGATAGACGGTGGATGCCTCGTCCTCGACCGGTCCCATGAAGGTGTGGAACATCAGGTTGAATTGGCGTGGCTCCGTAAACGTCCCGGACATCCCGCAGGAGGGGCACTGAACGCCATCGAGGTCTTCGGCGCGGAAGCGGCGGTGGCAGTTGCGGCACTCGACGAGCGGATCCGTGAAGCCCTCCACGTGGCCGCTGGCCTCCCACACGCGGGGGTTCATGAGGATTCCGGCATCCACACCCTCTACGTCGGGCCTGCGGTGCACCATCTCTTGCCACCAGGCAGCGCGGATGTTGTTCTTGAGCTCGACCCCGAGCGGACCGTAGTCGTACACGGATCCCACGCCCCCGTAGATCTCCGAGGACTGAAAGATGAATCCGCGCCGCTTGCACAGCGACGTGAGCTTGTTCATCAGGTCCGGCGGATGTCCGCCCGTGCTTTCGCCGTTCGCCATTCCGATCTTGTCTGAGTCTTTCCGTCGGAAACGTGGTCTCGTCGAGGAGTGTTCGGGCCCGAAATGGTAGCGTGCGGCTGCTCCGGGCGGCAACACGCGGCCGCGCTTAACTTCTTCGGATGACTTTCGGGCCCGGGTCCTCCATTCGAGTCGTCGGGCACCGCGGCGCGGCAGGTGTGGCACCGGAGAACACCCTACCCTCACTGCGCCATGCCGTTCGCGCCGGGGCGCACGCGGTGGAGTTCGACGTTCAATGTACGAGCGACGGTCAACTCGTCCTCCTTCACGATTCGACGGTCGATCGGACCACGGACGGCTCGGGTCGGATCGACGACATGCCGCTGGAGGAAGCGCGACGACTGGACGCCGGATACCGCTTCACCTCGAACGGTGGCGGCGCATTCCCGTTCCGGGCTCGCGGCGTGCGGATCCCCACTCTGACAGAGGCGTTCGCGGAGATCGGCGACGATGTCCCTGTCGTCCTGGAGATCAAGTCGCAGCGCGCCGGGGACCGGCTTCCCGGCTGGCTGTCCGAGCACGACGTCGCCGCACGCACGCTGGTCGGCTCCTTCTCGCGTAGCGCCCTGGAGCCCGCTGTGCCACACGCATCCTGGCGATGCGCGAGCGAGCAAGAGCTCCGCTCCTACGTGCTGCTCGGCAAGGTCGGTCTCGCCGGCGCCTCCGTGCCGGACGCCCATGCCGTGATGGTGCCCGAGCGCTTCCGGGGGATTCGGATCGTCACCCCCAGATTCGTGCGCCGGGCTCACCGCGACGGGCTCGGCGTCTTCGCCTGGACGGTCAACCGGCCGGACGCGATGCGCCGTTTGTGGGACTGGGGCGTCGACGGTTTGATATCGAACGAGCCGGGCAGGGCGCTGCGCATCCTGAGGGAGAGGATCGCCGCGGGAGTCGAGGGTTGAACGTGGCGAGGACGATCCTCCACGTCGACATGGATGCCTTCTACGCGGCGATCGAGGTGCGGGAGAATCCCGATCTGGTCGGTCGGCCCGTCGTGGTAGGCTCGGATCCGAAGCAGGGACGCGGGCGGGGCGTCGTGGCGGCCGCCGGTTACGAGGCTCGCCAATACGGCATCCGCTCCGCCATGCCGATCTCCGAGGCCTACCGCCGCTGTCCGCACGCCACCTTCGTCAGGCCCAGAGGGATGCTGTACGCCGAGGTTTCCGGCCGCATCTTCGAGATCTTCGATCGATACACGGATCTCGTCGAGCCGGTCAGCATCGACGAGGCGTTCCTGGACGTGACGGCGAGCGGAGCCCTTTTCGGAGACGGGCGGGCGATCGCCCACTCGATCAAGAGCGAGATACGCCGAGAAGAATCGCTGAGCGCCTCGGTGGGCGTCGCGTCGGTGAAGTTCCTGGCGAAGATCGCGAGCGACCTCGAGAAACCAGACGGACTCGTGGTGGTCGACCCGGGATCTGAGGTCGAGTTCCTCGCTCCTCTGGCGATCGAGAGACTCTGGGGAGCGGGTCCGAAGACCCTGGAGCGGTTGTACGCGGTCGGCATCCGGACCTTCGGAGACATGCAGGCCCGCGATCGCGAGCAGCTCACCCGGCTGTTCGGAGAAGCTGCCGGTGCCCGTTTCCATCGGCTCTGTCGAGGAGTGGACGAGCGGCCCGTCCGTTCGGAGCGGGCGCGCAAGTCGCTGGGCAAGGAGATCACCTTTTCTGCGGACGTCACGGATCGAAGGGCGGTGCAGCGAACCCTCTTCCGGCTCTGCGAACAGGTGGCGGCGTCGCTTCGACGCCGGGACCTTGCGGGAACGACCGTGACGGTGAAACTCCGTTGGGAGGGGTTCGACACGGTGACGAGGCAGGTGACCCTTCCGCGGCCCGTGAACACCTTCGAAGGGATATGGCCCGTGGCCGTGAGACTCCTGCGTGACGCGGACAGGAAGTCTCGTCGCGTCCGACTCGTCGGCGTGAGCCTCTCCGGCCTCGTCTCGGAAGGACGGGGACAGCTCTCCCTGTTCGAGGCTGCCGAGGGAGGGGATCGCAAGGTCGCACGGGCGATCGATGCGCTGAAGACGCGGTTTGGACGGGGCGCCGTGACGCGCGCCGAATTGCTGGACGACGACTAGCCCGCCGCCGAGCCGCTCTCCATACGACGTAGTGGCCAAGACGATGGGGTGGCTCGAGAAGGGGCCCTATGAGATCTCAGAAGGGGAACCACGATGACCACAGTCTTCCAGATGGCGCCGGCGCCGGCGAAAGCCCTCTGGTTTCTGGGCGCTCTGTGTCTACTGATGGCCGTGCTGGCGGTGATGTTCGGCTACCTGGCCTACTCGGCCCGAAACGCGCGCTTCGAGGTCTCGCCCCGCGGCATCCGCCTCGTGGGGGACCTGTGGGGCCGGACGATTCCGTGGGAGGTGATCGACGTGGACGCCGCGAAAGCCCTGGACCTTCGCGCCGCTCCCGAGTATCGCCTCAAGCGGCGAACGATGGGCACCGGCCTTCCCGGTTACGGGGCGGGCTGGTTTCGGTTGAGAAACGGCGAGAAAGCGCTCGCGTACGTGACGGACCCCAGCCGGATCGCCTACGTCCCCACGAGCGACGGCTACTCGTTACTGCTGAGCCTGGAGGCTCCGGACGCGTTCCTGCGCGCGCTGGACGAGACCAGGCCGAGGTGAGGTGGCATGTCTGAGATCCCGTCTCGCGAGGAGGCGCTCGCGATCGTCCACGAGTACACGGAGAACGAGAACCTCAGGAAGCATATGTACGCCGTGGAGGTGGCGATGCGGGCCTACGCCCGCAAGTTCGAGGAGGACGAGGAGCGGTGGGGCCTTACCGGTCTGCTGCACGATTTCGACTACGAACGCTGGCCCAACCCGGATCACAGCCCGACGGAGGAACATCCGTCGGCCGGGCAGGAGATCCTGAGAGAACGCGGGGTTCCCGATGACGTTCTGCGGGCGATCATGTCGCACGCCGAGTACACAGGCGTCAAACCGGAGACGCGCATGGAGAAGACGCTCCGAGCAGTCGACGAGCTCACCGGGTTCATCGTCGCCTGCTCGCTCGTGCGACCGAACGGGATCAGCGACCTCAAGCCCAAATCCGTGAAGAAGAAGATGAAGGACCGGTCGTTCGCCGCGGCTGTGGACCGAGGGGCGATGCGGACGGCGGCCGAGGATCTCGGCGCCGAGATGACCGAGCACATTCAGTTCGTGGTCGAGGCGATGCGAGAGATCGCGGACGATCTGGGCCTGGAGGGAAGAAACCCCTGACCCCATTATGGAGAGCATGTCCACCACCGCCGTAGTGACGATGATCCTGATCCTCGGCTTCGTCTGGGGCGGCCTCGGGTTCATCCTGGCCACGGCGATTCGGCGAGAGCGGGCGAAGTCCACGTAAGAAAAGCCCACGGAGCAGATACCGTGACGAGCCACACGACCACACACACGAGCGCGAGCTGGCCGGCGGCGGTGGCACTCGTCTCCTGCCTGACGCTTGCCCTCTCAGGCTGTGCGGGTGATGGGGAACCGGAGCCCGGGACGGGCGGCGGCGAAGGTGAGGAGCCCGCCCCCGCGAAGCCCCTCGTCGCTGACCTGAGTGCCATGCCGGCGCACGCCACGCTACCGGAGTTCGTGGAGATCGCCCCCGGCTTGACACCCGAGGATCTCCAGCGACGGGTGGACCAGTTCGCGCCCGTCACGCTCACCTTCGACGAGGCTCTCCTGGATCCGGGCCAGAAAACAGCACTCAAGAAGCTCGTCGAGGCTTCCGACTACCTGGACGCCATCTTCCTCGAGCAGGTGTGGCGCCAGAATACGGAGCTGAAAGGGATGCTGCTGGAGCGCCAGGGTCCCGGTATCGAGGCGGCGAGTTCCTACTTCGACATCATGTACGGCCCTTGGGATCGTCTGGAGGGTGACGAGCCGTTCCTGAACGTCGGCCCCAAGCCCGAGGGCGCCGGCTACTACGCGGATGAAGTCTCGAAGGAGGGCATCGGGCGCTGGCTCCAGGAACATCCGGAGGACCGCGAGGCGTTCACGTCCTACTTCACGGTCATCGAGCAAACCGAAGACGAGATCGCCGCCGTTCCCTATTCCCGGGCCTACCGGGACCGGCTCGCACCCGCCGCGGCGGCCCTTCGGGAGGCCGCCAGCGCCGTCGAGAACCCCTCCCTGCGTCGCTTCCTCACGTCGAGAGCGGCGGCGTTCCTATCCGACGACTATTTTGACAGTGACGTCGCCTGGATGCGCCTCGAGGGCAACCTGATCGACCCGACGATCGGCCCCTACGAGGTGTACGAGGACCGCCGGTACGGCTACAAGGCGGCCTTCGAGTCCTTCCTCGGCATCAAGGACCCGGCGGAGAGCGAGCGGCTCGCCGGCCTCGTCTCCGAGCTACCGGCCCTCGAGCGGGCGCTGCCGATCCCCGACAAGCACAAGAACCTGGATCGCCCGTTCACCTCGCCGATCTCGGTCGTGGACCTGGCTTACGCGGCCGGCGACACGAGGGCCGGCGTCCAGACGATCGCCTTCAATCTTCCGAACGACCCGCGCGTACGGGATCAGGAGGGCTCGAAGAAGGTGATGCTCAAGAACGTGATCGAGGCGAAGTTCGAGACGATTCTCAAGCCGATCGCGCTAAACGTCCTCGTGCCCGAGCAGGCCAGCGCCGTTGGGATCGACGAGTATTTCACGCGCGTCCTCATGCACGAGCTCGCCCATGGCCTCGGCCCGGATTACGTGACGGGCAGCGAGGGTTTGACCGTGAACAAGGCGCTGCGCGACCGCTACTCCGCGCTCGAGGAGGCGAAGGCCGACGCCGTGGGCACGCACAGCCTCGCCGTTCTCACCGAGAGAGGCGTCTACACGGAAGACTTCCTGCGCCAGGTCTACATCGGGCACGTCGCGGACCTCTTCCGCTGTATGCGGTTCGGAATCACCGAGGCCCACGGCAAGGGCTGCCTGAGCCAGTTCAACTATCTGCTCGAAAGGGGGGCCATCGAGTACGACCCCGCCTCCGAGCGTTTCGCCGTGGTTCAGGATGTGATGCCGACGGCGATCTCCGAGCTCGCCCGCATCTACCTCACTCTGCAGGCGACCGGCGACTACGCCGGTGTGGGAGCGTTCTTCGACCAATACGGGCAGGCGTCCCTCGAGCTGGAGCTGGCGCGGGCTCGCCTGCGAGAGGTGCCGGTCGATATTTTCCCTGTCTATGCGATCAAGGAGATGATGGCCAGCTGGTAGGCCAGCCCGGGCCGGCCGTCAGCCGGCGTCCCCCAAGCCCACAGGAGAGCCAAATGAACCGCTGGAAGAAGACGCGCACCGTACTGACGGCCGGCCTCACCGGCATAGTCGCTGCCGGCCTCTCGGCCTGCTACGGCGGCGGTGACGGAGCGCCGGCCCAGGAAGAGCCGGCGATCGATCTGGCAGCCGAGGAGGCCGCCGTTCGGCAGATCAACATGACATGGCTGGAGCAGTTCCGGGCCGGAAACGCTGAAGGCGTGGCGGCTTTGTTCGTCGAGGACGGCTGGACGATCGGAGATGACGGCCTGCGCGACGGGCGGGCGGCGATCCTGGCCGACATGGCCGAGGAGTACGCCGAAAATCCGGACGCGACCGCCGACTGGGGCGCGAAGTCCGTGTGGGTCGCGGCATCCGGTGACCTCGCCGTGGAGCGCGGCTGGTGGCAGTACGACGCCGATGGTGAGGGCGAGGAAGCGGGCGACGAGGGCGAGTACGTCACGATCCTCGTGAAGGTCGGCGACCAGTGGATGATCCTGGCGGACGCGGGCGGGAGCACCATGCCCGACGAAGAGGAGGAGTAGGCCACCGTTCCAGGGATCCGGCGTGCAGGACGCTTGACGCTCGGATTCCGAGAGCCCCACCTTTGAGAGCGAGCCCGGTCGGATGGTCGGCCGGGCTCTTTCCGTCACTACACGGCTCGTTGCACGCGTCGCGGACGCCTACTGTTAGGTTGCCCGGCGAGACACCATTCGAAGGAGGACCGTTGATGAAGACCCTGCCGACCTCTGCCGCGCGACATCTGCTGCCGCTCGCGGTCATCCTGGCCATGCCGTCAGTCGGCACCGCGCAGTCCGCGAAGGAGATCCTCATGACTTCCCTCGAGGAGTACGAACAGCGGATGGAGGGGATCGAGAACTATACCACCGTGCAGGAGACGATGGGGTTCGAGACGGAGCTGACCTTCGTGCGCACAGAGGTGGAGGGCCGAACGGTGTTCGTGCCGAAGGGCCAGGAGGAGGCCGGCGGCGGAATGTCCAACTTCTACCGCATGTACCCGAAGATCGCCGAGCGCGCCGAGCTGGAGGGCAAGGAATCCGTCGACGGCGAGCAGTGTCATGTCGTGGCGATCGACGATCTCAGCGGGCTGGACCTCAATCAGGAGATGGGGGGCCAGGGCGCTTTCTTGCCCAAGACGGGGCTGCTCTACGTGGACACCGACGATCACCTCATTCGGAAGATGCGGATGGAAGGCGAGATCACGAGGGATGGCCAGACATCGCCCATGACCGCCGTGACCATCCTCTCCGATTATCGTGACGTCGAGGGGATGCTCCACCCGTACCTGCTGAACATCACGGCCACGGGGCTGGCCGCCGGAATGTCGGAGGAGGATGCGGCGGACGCGCGGAAGAGCCTGGAGGAGATGGAGGAGAACCTGGAGGGGATGGATGCCTCCCAGCGCGCCATGGTCGAGCGGATGATGGGACCGCAGATAGAGAAGCTGCGGAAGATGCTCGAGTCCGGCCAATTCGAGATTAGCGTGATCACCAAGGAAGTGCGCGTCAACGAGAGCTTGGAGTAGCCGCGTGGAGACCGTTCTTCATTGCGAGCCTGACGGCTCGGTAATCGCGCGATCGGAACGAAGGAGACCCAAATGCGTCGATCCACAATACTCAGCGTTCTCTGCCTTGCGGCCCTCGGCCTTTTCGCTCTACCGAGCCAGGCCGACGCACAGCTCCTCAAGAAGCTGAAGGACGCCGCCCAGGACGCCGTCGAGGACGAGGCCGCCAACCAAACGGAGCGGTTGCTGCGCGAGGCGATCCGCTGCGCCGTGAACGATCCCGTATGTGCGGAACAGGCCGAGGAAGACGACAAGCCGGTCATCTACACGGACCAGAACGGCGAGGTGATCACCGACGAAGAAGGGACCCCGATCACGGATCGAGACGAAGCCGCCAGTCAAGCGGGCGTTGCACCGGCCGCCGATGCGGGAGCCCCGAAGCCGGGCGAGGGCGCCTGGGCGAACTACGACTTCATCCCGGGGGAGGAAGTATTGTTCGTCGATGACTTTGCGGACGACGAGGCCGGAGACTTCCCGCGCCGCCTGGAGTGGGTACGCGGTAACATGGAGCTTGTCGAGTGGCAAGACCGCATGCTGCTCCGTGCCACCGGCGGTGGCAGCCAGTTCGCCGTTCTCCTGCCGGCCGGCGTCCCCGAGCGCTTCACCATTGAGTTCGACATCAGTGATCCGGGCATGTCCAATGGGACGATCGTCATCCTGGAAGAGGGCAGGGACAACCTCCGCGACTACTACGAAGGTGCCCGTTTCGCTTTCGGTCACTGGCGCGGCTCCGGTATCTGGAGGGAGCGCGATCCGCTCTCGACCCTGGATGACAAGCGGATGAGGACCGAAATCGTCACGGCCCGCGTCATGGCCGATGGGGAGCACGTCAAGGTCTTCATCAACGAGAAACGCATCTCCAACGCGCCGAGAGTCGAGATCACCCGCGGCGATCGACTCACGTTCGAGATGTGGGGAACGGACGAGAAGCCGGTTCTCATCGGCAACATCCGCGTGGCCGCAGGTGGACGGGACCTGTACGACGATCTGATAGAGACGGGGCGTGTCGCCACACGGGGCATCTTCTTCGACGTGGACAGCGACCGGATCCAGCCGGAATCCACACCGACGCTCGAAGAGATCGGCACCATGCTCGAGGAGCATCCCAACCTTCGGATCGCGATCGAGGGCCACACCGACAGCACGGGCAACGACGACCACAACCTGGATCTCTCGATTCGCCGGGCCGTAGCCGTTCGGGAGTACCTGATCGATGCCCACGGGATCGACGCGAGCCGGCTCGAGGCAGACGGTTTAGGCGAAACGCAGCCCGTCGGAGACAACGACTCGCCGGAGGGCCGTCAGCAAAACCGGCGCGTGGAGTTGGTCGTCCTCGACTGACCGGAGCACGCCGAGCGCGTCGTCCACCGCAGGCGATTCAGCCCCGCCGCTCCGCGAGAGCCGGCGGGGCTGCGCGTAGCGAATCACCCGTGTAGCTTCACCGCGATGCCCCGCCGAGATGACTTAGAGTCCATCCTCCTCATCGGCTCGGGTCCGATCGTGATCGGTCAGGCCTGCGAGTTCGACTATTCGGGTACCCAGGCTTGTCGTGCCCTCCGCGAGGAGGGGTACCGCGTCGTTCTGATCAACTCCAATCCCGCCACGATCATGACCGATCCGGACATGGCGGACGCCACCTACATCGAGCCCGTAACGGCGGAGTGGGTGGAGCGGGTGATCGAGCGCGAACGGCCCGATGCCCTGCTTCCCACGATGGGAGGACAGACCGCCCTCAACGTCTCCCTAGAGCTGCACGACTCGGGGGCCTTGGAGCGATACGACGTCCAGCTGATCGGCGCGGATCACAGGGCGATCCGGAAGGCTGAGAACCGCGAGGAGTTCGCGGAAGCGATGGGCCGAATCGGCCTGGCCGTCCCGCACGGCGGCTTCGCGAGGTCGGTCGACGAGGCCGTCGAGATCGCGGAGGACACCGGCTACCCGGCGATCATACGCCCCTCCTTCACCCTCGGCGGAGGCGGCGGGGGCATCGCCTACAACCGCGAGGAGTTCGAGAAGGCCGTGCACAGGGGCCTGGCCGCGTCACCGATCGGAGAAATCCTCATCGACAGGAGCGTGATCGGCTGGAAGGAGTTCGAGCTCGAGCTGATGCGGGACGGGTGCGACAACGTCGTGGTCGTCTGCTCGATCGAGAATTTCGACCCGATGGGGGTGCACACCGGCGACTCGATCACGGTGGCGCCCGCGATGACGCTCTCCGACGCCGAGTATCAGGAGATGCGGAACGGCGCGATCGCGGTCATCCGCGAGATCGGCGTCGACGCGGGCGGCTGCAACATCCAGTTCGCGGTCGACCCCGAGTCGGGGGAGATGCTGGTGATCGAGATGAACCCCCGCGTCTCCCGAAGCTCCGCCCTCGCCTCCAAGGCCACCGGGTTCCCGATCGCCCGGATCGGAGCCAAGCTCGCCGTCGGCTACCGGCTCGACGAGATCGAGAACGCCATCACCCGGAAGACGATGTCCTGCTTCGAGCCGGTGCTCGACTACGTGGTGGTCAAGGTGCCGCGCTTCGCGTTCGAGAAGTTTCCGATGAGCGATCCGACCCTAGGGGTGCAGATGAAGGCCGTCGGGGAGGTGATGGCCATCGGGCGCACCTTCCAGCAGGCCTGGCTCAAGGGGTTCCGGGCTCTGGAGAACGACCGCTGTGGCTGGCACCCTGCCTCTTCCGCGGAGGATGATCGGCTGCCGGACGATGCAACCTCCTCCATTCGCGCGGCGCTGCGGACGCCGACCCCCGAGAGGCCGTTCCAGCTCTACCGGGCTCTCGAGGCGGAGCTGAAGGTGGAGGAGATCTCCTCGCTCACCGGGATCGATCCCTGGTTCCTGAACGAGCTCGCCGAGCTGGTCGAAGCGGCGAACCGATTCCAGGGCTTCCTCGAGACCGGGCCTGAGAACAAACACGAGACCGGCCCTGCCCCGGCGGAACCCTCGGCTGGAGAGCTACGCGAGATGAAAGAGCTGGGCTTCGGCGACGCGGAGCTCGCTCGTCTCCGCGGGACGACCGAGGCGGAGATCCGAGGGCTGCGGCATCGGTACGGGATGCGCCCGGTCTACAGGCGGGTCGATACCTGCGCCGGGGAGTTTCCGGCCGCAACGCCGTACCTGTACTCGACGTACGAGACGGAGACCGAGTCCGTCCAGTCGGAGCGCCCGAAGGCCGTCATCCTCGGCAGCGGACCGAATCGGATCGGACAGGGCATCGAGTTCGACTACTGCTGTGTCTCGGCGGCCCTGGCCCTCAGGGATGAGGGGTTCGAGACTATCATGGTCAACTCGAACCCGGAGACGGTCTCCACCGACTTCGACATCTCGGACAAGCTCTACTTCGAGCCCCTCACCCTCGAGGACGTGTTGGAGATCGTGGAGCTCGAGAGGCCCGACGGCGTCGTCGTGCAGCTGGGGGGTCAGACGCCGCTCGGGCTGGCGCGTGCGCTGGACGATCTCGGAGCCCCGATTCTCGGAACGAGCGTGGATTCGATCGACGAGGCGGAGGACCGACGGAGGTTCGAGGCCCTCTGCCGACGCCTGGGGGTCCGAACCCCGGAGGGCGGCACGGCGACGAGCATCGAGAAGGCGATCGAGGTGGCCGAGCGGATCGGCTACCCCGTGCTGGTGCGTCCGAGCTACGTCCTCGGCGGCCGGGCGATGGAGATCGTCTACGACGATCCGTCGCTCCGTGAGTACTTCGAGCGCGCCATCCGTGCCTCGCCCGAGCATCCCGTGCTCCTCGACCGGTTTCTCGAGGACGCGTTCGAGGCCGACGTCGACGCCATCGCGGACGGAGAGCGGGTGCTGATCGGCGGCGTCATGCAGCATATCGAGGAGGCGGGGATCCACTCGGGCGACTCGGCCTGCGTCGTGCCGCCCTATCTCCTTCGCGACGAGGACATCGAGAGGATGCGGCGGCATACTCGCGAGCTCGCCGAAGCGTTGGACGTCCGGGGGCTGATCAACGTGCAGTACGCTGTCTTCGAGGGCGACGTCTATGTGCTCGAGGTGAACCCGCGCGCCAGCCGCACGGTCCCGTTCATCAGCAAGGCGATCGGCGTCCCCCTGGCGCGAGTCGCCGCCCGGGTGCTGGCCGGCCGCCGCCTGGACGACCTGGACATCCCGGAGCGACCCGTGCTCCTCGACGTGGCCGTAAAGGAGGCCGTCTTGCCGTTCGACAAGTTCCCGGAGGCGGATCCCCAGCTCGGCCCCGAGATGCGCTCCACGGGCGAGGTGATGGGGCTCGCCGACAGCTTCGGACTCGCGTTCGCGAAGGCCCAGCTATCGGCGGGATCCTCGCTGCCGATCTCGGGGACCCTGGCCATCACCGTGCACGATCGGGACAAACCGATGGTCACGCCGATCGCCAGACGGTTCCACGAGTTGGGCTTCGAGGTACGCGCCACGGAGGGTACGGCGGGTTATCTGGGCGCCCGAGGGATCCCATGCGGCG
Organism: Gemmatimonadota bacterium; assembly: GCA_039590175.1. GTDB lineage: Bacteria > Gemmatimonadota > Gemmatimonadetes > Palauibacterales > Palauibacteraceae. Next base: position 12,136 of record JBDHFW010000009.1, read on the forward strand.
CGGCGCTCAAGCTCCACGAAGGCCGGCCGAACCTTCTCGACCTCCTCCTGTCCGGCGAGCTGCACCTCCTGATCAACACGCCCCTGGGTAAGCACGCGCAGCACGACGACTACGAGATCCGGCGAGCGGCGGTGGCGCGCGGCGTTCCCTACACGACGACCCTTTCGGCAGCGTCGGCTGCCGCGGATGCAATCACGGCGTTGAGAAGCCGCGCCCTCAGCGCGTGCAGCCTGCAGGACCGCGAGAAACGGCGCGAGACGGTTCGGGCCGACCTCAGAGCGTCGGCGGCCGAACGCGTGCCGACGTAAAGCGATGTCGCCTCGTACGGCCGTCTACCCGGGCAGGTTTTCTACCTGTACAGCTGTACAACTAGAGTGACGGCGACCTGTGACATCGACCTGCGAGGAGATGAGCATGATGGATGAGTCGACCTTCAACCTCGAGATCCGGAAGTTCCTCAAGACGTTCGGGGTCAACGCACAGCGCGAGATCGAGAAGGCCGTTCGCGCCAGGATCCTGGCCGGGGACCTCTCCGGCGAAGAGATGCTCGACGCCCGGATCACGCTCGATCTGCCCAGCGCGGATCTGCTCTACGAGCAAGCGGGAACGATCGCGCTCTCCTAATCGGGGCGGCGAAGAGAACCGGGAACCCGTGAAGACGGATCCCCGACCATCGGCTAGATCATCGGCACGGTCGGGAGGATCTTGCCCTCGGTGCGCTCGAAGATCTCATCGAGCGAGCGGCCCGTGATGGTCAACCCGTGGTTCTTGAGTCCGACGACGGCGCGGGCTGGATCCTCGGCCTCCCGCACCATGTCTGCCACGGCCTTGGCCAGCTCGTAGGTGCCGCACGGGTAGTTGAAGGCCGTGCACGGCGCACCCTTCATCCAGCCGTGCACGTGGAGGATCGCGCCGGCCTCGGGATGCTCCCTGTAGATCATCCAATGCTCGATGGCGTCGACCGAGACCCTACGTGGCTCGATGCCGGGCGGCACGCTCAGGAGCATGGCGCCCCGGTCGCGGTCGTATCCGGTGACCAACAGGATATCCCGTCCGACCTTCAGCAGGCGCGACTTGTCCACGCCGCTGGCGCTCATCCAGAAGCTGGTCTCGTCGCGGCGTGCGCTCAGGTTTCCGTAGCTCAGACCGCCGATGCCGAAGAGCCTGCGGAGGTGCCTCAGCACATCCGGCGATAGCACGTCCGCGATCGGAAACGGTGCGGGCAACAGCTCGAGAGCTTGCAGCCGAACTCCGGCCCTGCGGATCGAGTCGGTCGCCGCGTCGCCGCTCCAGAGCTCGGGCGGCAGATCCGGTACGGGTACGTTGTCAACCACCAGCGTCGAGGAGGCGAGCGGCGCGAGACGCTCGTATACCTGTCGGAAGAACGTTCGGTGGCTGCCGCTGTGCCCCACGTCGCGCACGACGTAGTGCCCCTGTTCGGGGGTCAGGAAGTGTGTCTCGGCGTCGGCGCCTTCTCCGGTCAGTGCTACGAGGAGGTTCGACAGCGACTTGACGAGCAACGGATAGCCCCGCTCGAGAGGCTGGTCGAAAGCTCCCTCGATCCGGGTGACGCCGGTCACGAACACGGCCTGCCCGTTCCGCCGAAACCAGCGGGGGGACGCTTCGGGGAAGAAGTTGATGACCAGCGATGCGTCGTCGGCGGCCTCCACGAATGCGTGGCCGTTCTCCTCGAGAGCGCGCCGGATACCATTGGCGAACCACTCGAACGTCGGCTGGCCCGTCTGGCCGTGGAACGAAAACCTCATCTAATTCCCTTGCCGGCTTCGCGGACGGTCTTCAGCTTCTACACCATGAATCTTCGCGCACTCTTCCTCTTCGCGCACCTGCTCGGTGTCGTCCTCTGGCTCGGTCTTTCCTTCACACTCTCGTTCGTCACGGGAAAGGCGGCTAGAGATCCCGATCCGAACGTGGGCGCGTTCGCCTACCGAACGGCGGCTCGACTGCTCCGAACCCTGGGCGTCGCCGGTGTCCTTCTTACCCTCGCGGGCGGGATCGGTCTCATCACCGTGACGGACTTCGGGTTCTTCCGTCCCTTCCCGCACCACTGGTTGTTCCAGATGCAGCTGCTGGGTTACGTGGCAGCGGCGCTGGCCCTCTTCTATCAGATCCCGGTCGCCGACCGGCTCGCTCGAGCGGCCGAAGTCCGGGCCGGCGGCGGCGAGGCGTCAGACGCCACCCAGGCCGACGCGTTCGCCGCTCTTCGCAAACGCAGCGCGATCGTCGGATCCCTTATCGGCTTCCTTCTGATCGTTCTCGTGGGTCTGGGCGCGTTCCGCGTGCCGTAGGAGCCTGCGCACGGGAGCCTGGAAGGAAGAGATGGGGCGGCCCTTCCGGGGTTGCATCACACGAGGCACTCCACGCGCGGTCGGCGGTACAAGGACCTCACGAAAAGGGATGCCGACCGGGCTCTCCTTCGGTCTCGACCGGGGACGCCTGAGGGGCAGCCACGAAGCCCGGACTCAGCTTGGATGAACGGACGTCAGATGGATCGTTGTCTCGTTTTGCCACGGAAGATGGGCGGTTCGCCGCTCGTGCCTCTCTTGATCCTCGCGGCGGCGGTTGCTCCGCTGCAGGCTCAGGACGCCGTTCGGCTCAGACTGGATTCGACGGCCGGCGAGTCGTTGACCTACAAGTTCGAACTCAGCCTCGACATCGCCGTACCTCCGGAGCTCGGAGGCGCCCAGCGGCTCGAATCCCTGATGGTCCTCCAACAGACTACGCAGAACGTCCGAGGGGACACCCTCTATTTCGACTCCGCGGTTCAGGACGCCAGCTTCAGCTTGCGTTCCGCCGAAGGCGCCGAGATGCTACCCGACGCGTCGGCAGACCTTGTCGGCCAGAATTTCAGGACCGCATTCACACGTCGGGCCGAGCCCGTCATCATCGAGATCGAGGGACAGAGTTCTCAAGCCAACGCCCAGATCAGCTCGGCACTTCGCCAGGGCGGCTTTCCGACTCTGCCCGAGAGAGCGGTCCGCGTGGGTGATCGATGGAAAGACACGGTGCGCATGCGCGCCGCGGAGATGGGGATGGCGGCGCCAGGCTTCCTTATCCTGATCAACGACATCTCCTTGCAGCGCCTGAGCCGCTCAGGCTCATCCACGATCGCGGACATCCTGGTGGAAACGGCTTACGACTTCGAGCCGGACCGGGATGCCTTTCCCGGGGTCAGCGTGGAGATGACCGGATCGCGCGCCGACAACGTGCGCTTCGACGTCACGCGGGGGCACTTTCTCTCGGCCCGAGGCGCCCAGGACTTCACGATGAGCCTCACGGTGCCGGGGCTGGGCCAGGCCTTCGCCGTCCGGGGAAACGGGGAATCGAGCGCCGGGCTGGTGGACTGAGAGCCGCTACGGCTCGAAGGCGTCGGAAAGCCGGAGCAGCTGCTCGGCCCTCAGGTAGTTCTGCTCGGCCATGTCGGGTTTCTCCCTGAGGCGGTAAGCCTCTCCGAGCGAGGCATAGGCCAGATAGTACTGGGCTGGAATGCTCGCCCGCGTCGACTTCTCGGGCCACAGATCCCAATCCAACAGATAGTCGATCTGGTACACATCCCAGAGAAGGTGCTCGCTGCGGCCCACATCCACCCAGCGTACGTCGAAGGCCTCCTGCAGTTGCACCGTGTCGGCGGTGTCCTCGAGGATGCCGTCGACCACCTTGTGCGCGAGTCCCTGCCGAAGCATGTGAGGCTGCAGCCCCCAGCGGTCATAGACCGGGGGCGCCGTCGCGGCGAAGTAGATCGGCCGGTCGCCCAGAGACTCCCGGATGATCTGGTAGACGAGAAGATCCGGGTAGTAGATCGCGGAGCCTCCACGAAGCGTTCCGGTCACCCACCGGCTGATCTGTACCGTGGTGTCGTTCTGAACCACGAACGGGACGACGGGCAGTGCATCGATCTCTTCGTCGGTAAGAGTGTGGATCGGCCTCGTCGGGGAGGAACCCTCCGAGTCCCGGTACGCGGGGATCGCATCACTCGCCTCGAACGGCCGCTGGCAGACTGTCTGGGTCGGCGTTGCCAGCGGGTCCACGCCTTCCGGGCAGGGCTTGGTAAGCTCCCGCAGCTGCTTCGGGTACCATGATGTCCCGAGATACGAGTGTACGATGACCGTGACGTCCCGCCGGATCCCCTCTACCTCCTGCAGATACCAGAGCGGGAAGGTGTCGTTGTCTCCGTTCGTAAACAGAATCGCGTACGGTTCCACCGACTGGAGGATGTTGTACGCCCAGTCGCGAGCCGAGAAATCTCCTCGCCGATCGGCCAGACCGAAGTTGAATACGAGCGGTATGAGCGCCAGGCCGAGAACCGGAGCGGCCCTGCCGTACGCCCCGCGCGCGCCGTCAAGCCGCGATGCCGTGCGCTCCCACACGACCGCGATGCCCATGCCCGCGTAGAGCCCCCACACGTAGAAGCCAAGCACGTAGAAGTAGTCTCTCTCGCGGACTTCGTGGAAGTCGACGGGGATGTCGGGATAGAGCGAGAAACCGTACTTGAAGTTGAGGTAGATGATGAGGCCCAGCGTCAGCGTCAGCAGCAGCGCGAAGAAATACACGAAGCTGTCGCGATCTCCGCGCCAGTGCCGCCTCAGCCCGGTGAGGCCGAGTGCAATGAAGGTGATCGTCACGACCCAGCGCACCCGGCTGGGCAGCGTGTGCGCCCACTGCCAGTCGAAGTACTGGCTGAACATCGCCAGTTGCGCCGAGAAGGGCGACTGACGCTCGCTCAGGGGCGGCTTTCCGTACTGATCGCGCGCCAGCGAAGCACGTAGGGGCTCGCATACCGCCCCGTCCGGAACCGCGGCCGACACACCCGGCACGAGCTTCAGCGGCGTGAGGGCCGCGGACACCAGGCTCTCGCACTCCGCGTCGGCTTCGTCGATGATCGGGTTTTGCGCGGAACGAATCGGTACGAAGGCGACCTGTACCGAGAAGCCTATCGCCACGAACAGGAGCGCGGCTCCCATCAGCCTCCAGCGAAGGATCGTCTTCCAGTCGTGCCAAAGCACGAAGAACCCGAGCGCACCGACCGGGAGCAGGGACATCGTGTGATTGGCCGCCCCGAGACCCAGCAGAAAGGCACAGAGGACAAAGATCCGGTCGCCGCGAGGCGTCCCTGCGTGATCCTCCCAGACCATGGCGAGGTAGGTCACCAGTGCCACGAAGAGCAGCGATACCGTGTATACCTTCGCGTTCACGTTGGACTGGTTCCACACCGTGAAGGCGGTGGCTCCCACCCAGACGCTCACGAAGGCGGCCACCAGCACGACCGTACGATTCGCTGCGAAGCGCGGGTGAGCCCATATGCGGGCGACGGCGAGGAACCAGAAGACCGCCGCGGCGGCGGAGACCGAAGCGCTGAAGAGATTGACGCGGGCGGCTATGCTCAGCCCCGTCCAACCGAGGAGCAGTTCCCAGACGCGGCCCATCACGACAAACAGCGGGTTCCCAGGCGGGTGCGGCATGCCCAGAATGTGTGCCGTGGCGATGTATTCCGACGTGTCCCAGAAGGCGGTCGTCGGCGCCAGGGTGAAGACGTACAGAACCCAGACCACGAGTCCGCAGACGACGGCCCATCCCCACACGGGGAGGGGTCCGACCTTCTCACGCTCGATCGTCATCACGGACGGATCCAATGTCGCCACCGGGACGCTGTGGGAGTTTCCTGAAATGGACGGGCGCAACAAGCTAGGAAGGTCCCCCCACACAGGCGAGCCCATCCAGCCTCACGATGTTTGACATCAACCGGGAGCCCGAGGAGATTCCCGGCCCAGAGAGGCGTCATGACGGGAAAATCAGGACGAAGATCGCGCATCCGCTCCGAGATCGCCGAGCCGGCGGGCCACCGGCGCTACGTCCGCGGCCTCTTCGGACGAATCGCCCGGCGGTATGACCTGACCAACGATGTGATGTCACTCGGCCTTCATCGCCGTTGGAAGCGGTATCTGCTCGAGCTGGCCGATCTCGAGCCTGGATTTCGGGTGCTGGATCTCGCCGCCGGGACCGGCGACCTGGCGCTCGGGAGCGCCGATCGGGGCATAGGGACGCCGTCGATGCGCGGCGGGAGTGTCGTGGCCGCCGATCTCACTCCCCCGATGATCAAGGTCGGTCGGCAGCGCAGAGGCGGGGATTCCGTTCTCTGGACCGGAGGCGACGCCCTTCACTTGCCCTTCCGGGACGAGAGCTTCGACCGGGTCGTGATCGGGTACGGACTGCGGAATTTCGCCGATCTTGACAGCGGCCTCGCCGAGATCCGGCGCTGTCTGAAACCGGGAGGCAAGCTCCTGTCGCTGGATTTCGGCAAGCCTCCGGCTCCGGCGTTGCGACGCTTCTACTTTCGCTATCTGGAGGCCAGCGGCTCCTTCATCGGTTGGCTGCTGCACAGGGACGTCGACGCGTACCTGTACATCCCGGAGTCTCTCCGCCGCTATCCGGCCCAGCAGGAATTGATCGGGTTGATGCAGCGCTCGGGATTCGTGCGCTGCGGTTTCTTGGAGCTCCTGTTCGGCGCGATGGCGATCAACTTCGGAGAGCGCCCGGCACCCGTGCCGGGCTGAGGCGTGGGGGGAGCTAGCTCTCGTCTTCGGATTTCCACAGCGTGAGCTGGCGCTGGCCGGTTTCGCTCTCTTCGAGCCGAGCGGTGAGCGTCGCGCCATCTTCCAGCCGCATGTCGTCGCGCATCTCCTGCGGGATGGTGATCCGCCCACCGCTCCCTACAGTGACCGTGGAGTAGTAATTCACACGATAGATGGCCATATGACCGCTCCCGGAGATGTCCGATGTGTTGAAGCTGCCGCTCGGTCTCCGGCGGATTTCGGACGAGGGCCGAACCGCCGGTCTTTCCCGCAACGCCCGAATATACAGAGAGGTACCCCGGTCTCGACAGCCGTAGGCGGCCTTGCGGCAGATTCAACGCAGACGCGAGGTTGACCCACTTAAACACCTTCCTCAGCGGCGGGCATGATCGACCGAGCCATCCACCTGCAGGGCATAGCCAAGTCCTTCGGCACGCAGTCGGCCGTCGAGGATCTCGATCTGTGCGTGCCGAGCGGCTCCATCTACGGCCTGCTCGGACCCAACGGCGCGGGCAAGACGACCACCCTCCGGATCATCCTCGACATCATCGGACCCGACCGCGGCCGGGTAGAGGTGCTCGGCAGCCAGGTGGACGCCGCCGTGCGGTCGCGCGTCGGCTACCTCCCGGAGGAGAGAGGCCTCTACCCTAGGATGAGGGTACTAGATCATCTCGCCTTCCTGGGAGTGCTCAAGGGGATGCACCGAGCCGATGCACGGGCCGCGGCGCAGCATTGGCTCGAACGCCTACAGCTCGCGGATCGCTCCACGGATCGAATCGAGACCCTCTCGAAGGGCATGCAGCAGAAGGTCCAGTTCCTTTCCACCGTCCTCCATCATCCCGATCTCCTCATCCTGGATGAGCCGTTCGGCGGCCTGGATCCTCTCAACGTGGACCTGCTCAAGGAGATCGTGCTCGAGCGCCAGCGTCAGGGTTCCACGGTGCTCTTCTCGACACACCGAATCGAGGATGCGGAACGCCTGTGCGATCGCGTCTGCATGATCGCGGGAGCTCGAAAGGTGCTCGACGGCCCGTTGGGAGAGATCAAGGCCTCTGCGGGTCGCCGGGAGGTCCTCCTCGGCCTGGAGGGTGACGCCTCCTTCCTCCGGCAGCTGCCCTCCGTCCGGCGCCTTAGCGACCACGGCAACTACTTCGAGATCCGTCTCGAGGATGGCGCAAATCCGCAGGAGATCCTGAAAGCTGCCCTCTCGGAGAACGTGCGCGTCCGCCACTTCGAACTGGCCGAGCCGTCTCTACGCGAGATTTTCCTGGAGCGGGCGGGCGCTCGAGCGGCCGAGTCGGGCGCGGAGGGGGTCTCGTGAGCCGGAAGGCATGGGCCATCACGAAACGCGAGTACCTGGAGCGCGTGCGAGCGCGGTGGTTCCTCATCGCCACGTTCGGCCTGCCGGTTATCCTCGTCGGGCTGATCTTCCTGCCGGAGCTCATCGTATCCCGTGGAGCCTCCGGAGCTGGGGGCCTGAACCTGGGCGTCCTGGACTACAGCGGCCGCGTGGCGGGCGACCTGGGCGATGCGCTCGGCGAGCGCTGGACCCTCCAGCCGGTCCACGAGGAGTATGAGCGCAGCGAGGAGGAGCTTCGTGAGGCGTTCCTGGCTACGAGCCTCGACGGCCTCCTGGTCGTGGGTGAAAATCCCGAGGAGGGAGGTAGCGTTCGACTGCTGGCGCGCCGCGCCATCTCGAGTCGCCAGGGTCGCGAGCTGCGCGGCGGAATCCGGGACGCCCTCGTCGCCGTCCGGCTGAGGGAGCATGGGATAGAGGAGATCGAGGCCAGGCGCCTGTTTAGAGGTGCCGACCTCCAGATCATCCAGGTGACACCTGACGGCGAGAGATCTCGCGAAGCTTTCCAGATAGTGGCCATGCTGTTCGCCGTCGTCACGTATATGATGTTCCTTATCTACGGCCAGCTGATCGTCCGAGCGGTGCTCGAGGAGAAGAGCTCCAACGTCGTCGAGGTGATGATGTCGTCCGTGCGGCCGTGGGAGATGATGCTCGGGAAGATGTTCGGCGTGGGTGCCGTCGGCCTGACGCAGATCGCTATCTGGGCTTCGATCGGGGCCCTGCTCAGCTTGTACGGCCTGCCGGGCCTCTCATCGGTGCTGGCCGCAGAGGGCGTCGACCTGTCGCACGTGCGGTTGCCGATCGGGCTCCTCGCCTGGGCTCTGCTCTACTTCATCCTCGGGTATCTGCTGTATGCCGGCCTCTTCCTTGCAGCCGGGGCCTCTCTGGGCAACGAGCAGGACGCGCAGCAGGTCGTGACTCCGCTGGTCGTCATCATCGTCGTGGGCTTCATCCTGGTGATTGGAATCATCGAAAGCCCGGACTCCAAGTGGGCGGTCGTCGGCTCGCTCGTTCCGTTGTTCAGCCCGATGATCGTGCCGGCCCGGCTGGCGATCTCGCACGTGCCTGCCATGGAGTTGGCGGGCTCGGTGAGCCTTCTCGTGCTGGGGATGTTGGGCTCGGCCTGGCTGGCCGGCCGGATCTACCGTGTAGCGATCCTCATGAGTGGAAAGAGAGCCAACCTGCCGGAGATGGTGCGGTGGATACGGCACGGATGAAGCGAGGCGCCTGCATGCTCGCCGCTTCCTGGCTGGTCGCGGCGTTGCTGGCCGCGGGCTGCGCCCGCGGCGGTTCGGAGGCCGTCCTCCTGGCCACCACGACTTCTGTCGAGGACTCGGGCCTGCTCACGCACCTTCTCGAGGCGTTCCGGCAGGAGGTTCCCGGTGCGGCCATTCGGCCTCTCGCCGTCGGCAGCGGTGAAGCGCTCGAGCTCGGAAGACGCGGCGACGCCGACCTCCTTATCGTCCATCATCCGAGCGAAGAGGAGGCGTTCGTGGCCGGCGGGTACGGGGAGGCCCGCGTGCCGATCATGTTCAACGACTTCGTCGTCGTCGGTCCTCCGGCGGATCCTGCCGGCGTCGCCTCCTCCAGCGCCGCTTCCGAGGCCCTGCTGAGGATCGCGGGCTCGGGTGAGCTGTTTCTCTCGAGGGGAGACAACTCCGGCACGCACAACCGCGAGCTGGAGGTGTGGAGGGCCGCCGACGTCGCGCCGGAGGGGAGGTGGTACCAGGAAGCCGGGCAGGGAATGGGACCGGTGCTCCAGATGGCGAGCGAACGAGGCGCCTACGTCCTCACCGACCGCTCCACCTTCTACGCCATGGAGCCTCATCTCGAGCTCGCGGTTCTGTTCGAGGGAGACCCTCGGCTCAGTAACGTCTACTCTGTCATCATTGTCCGTGGCTCGCTGAGGGAGGCACAAGCCCGAGCGCTCCAGGACTGGCTGACGTCGCCGGACGGACGGCGCGCCATCGATGGCTACCTGGATGACTACGGCCGCCCGCTGTTCCATTCCACGACGCCCGGCGGTGAGGCACTGCAGGCATGGCCGGGTCGGAGCCAAACCATGCGGACGCGCGGTGCATCAAGGGCTCCTGGCAGCAGAGCCTCGGAGGTGACCAGGCGGCCCGGAATGGAGACGGGGACACCCGAAGGCCCAATGCGACCCACCCTGTGGGCGCGTCTGCTCTGCCGGTCCGTGCCTCCGGCGCATGCCGACGCGCGCTGCGGCTGATTGACCGGAGTGCGTTCGGGATGAATCCGTTGGCCGAGGCGTGGAGACTCCTCACATCGGGTGATCTGCATCTCTGGGAGATCGTGCTCCGTTCGCTCTATATCTCGGGCACGGCTCTGGGGCTGGCGACCGTCGTGGGGCTTCCGATCGGCGCCGCCATCGGCCTGTCTCGTTTTCGTCTGAGAGGACCCACGGTGGCGCTCGTCAACACGGCCCTGGCGTTGCCGCCGGTCGTCGTGGGGCTCGCGGTTTACCTTCTTCTCTCGCGCTCCGGGCCCCTCGGAGGCCTGGAGATGCTGTACTCACCGGGCGCCATGATCCTCGCACAGACGGCGATCGCCGCACCGTACGTCGCGGCCATCAGCCTCGCGGCGGCGAGTGAAGTGCCGCCAGATCTGCAGCTCCAGGCGCGCGCTCTCGGCGCGAGTCGGCTCGAGGCGGTCCTCATCACGTTGCGGGAGGCTCGGGCCTCCCTCCTGGCTGCCGTGGCGGCCGGCTTCGGGGCCATTATCAGCGAGGTGGGGGCGGTGATGATCGTCGGAGGGAACATCCTCGGCGAGACACGCGTGATGACGACCGCGATCGTGCTCGAGACGCGGCGGGGGAACTTCGGCCTTGCGATCGCTCTCGGAGCCATCCTGCTGACGATCGCCCTCGCCATCAACCTCCTGCTGGTCTCCATCGGCCGTGCGGACCTGCGGCGACCATGGTCCTCTTGAGCGCGAGCCTGGCCGGTCGGGTCGACCATTCACGGGCGCGCGACAGCCAGACCTGGGCGCGGCAAGCGCCGACGGGGATACCTTACATAGATAGACTCTGCTCCGCCCGCTTGTGGCGGAGCAGGTGGACCAGGTGGAGGGAGTGCCGGCTTGTGTTGGCTCTACGCCAGCCGGCCTACAACCAACGCGTCACGACAAATATGAGGAGGATGACGATCCCGATCAGGTAGAGAACCTTTCGGTTCATTTCACGCTCCTTTGTTGTGTCCACGTACGCCGTGAACGAGACGAGTCGCCCCTACTCCTGAATCCCAGGGCAGGGTCCCGAAGGCACGCTGACCGGACGATGCATGTAGTTCTCGTCGCTCAAGGTGGCGCCGGTCACCTCAAAATAATCGATCCAGAACTTTTTCACACGCTGCGCGGCCTCGGTATCGACCCGAGCGCCCACGACCACCACGCACAAGCCCCGAAGGTCCGGCAGCATACCGTTGGCCGCCGCGGCCTCCGCCCAACCGTCTCGCGGCATCCGGCGCAGACCCTCCATGTCGATCATGCGATTCGACTGGAGCATGTCCGAGAACAGGTATACTGTGGGTGCATGCTCCGGGTGAGCACGTACCTCCTCGCCCACGTCGTGCAGTGTCGACAGAAGATCTGTTCCCGTGATGTTGTCTCGTTCGGCCGGTTGCGAGAAGGGTCTCAGGTAGTCCTTCGCGTCGCGAAGAAAGCGAGAGAGGGTGATCGAGTCGCGCGCGATCTCCCTGTCGACGAACTCCCTCTTCGGCACCGCCTGAGACCAGCGCTGTGGAGGCTCGGAGATCGAGAGCTGGAGCACCTGGAAGGCGGCGATATGATCGCCGTGCCGCAGTGCAGATATCCGATCGTTGGCGAGCTTCTGCGCGAGCTCCAGCTGGTAGTCCTCGATGCTGGTAGAGCGATCGAAGACGAATAGAGCGAGTCGTCTTGGCCCGCTCACATCTTCCTTGTCGGCAGCCGTCCCACCCGTGCAGACCGCGCTCATGATGCTCGTGGCGAGAACCGCTATGACCGCGGCCGACAGGCGGACCCCATTCCGTCCCTTGCTTGGACGACCGATCTTCTCACCCATGCCCAGCGATCGCCTCCTGGACGAAACGCTGACGAACCTGCTCGAATCGGTCCTTCAGCGACTGTCGCTCTCGTTCGTATTCTAACGGGTCGCGGGCCATCAGGTCACGTTCGTAGTCCGCATCCACCTCGATGTTCAGATCTACGGCCTGAGCGAAAGCGGGGATAGTCCGGGAGTCCACGCCCCGCGCTCGTCCGTTTTCGGCCCGATAGAGCGCGATGACCGCCTCCAGTTGATGCGATACGCTTCGCCAGTTATCCAGGGGTCTCGCCGCGAGCATGCTCTTGAGGACTCGTATCCTGCGCACGAGCTCGGCGAGCAGTGTCGTGACCTCCGTGGCCGATTCCTCGGCCGCACGGATGAGGTCCGATCGTTCCTCCTCAAACGGGCTCTCATTGAAGAACTCGCGCCGGTCGTCGCGACGGTGGAAGTAGGCCGCCGAGATCGCGCAGAGAACGAGGGTCGTGTTGAGCAGGAGGATCGGCCAGCTCAGGCGGCTCATCGAGGCGGCGTACTCACGAAGCTCCGTGGCGGCCGCTTCCATATCGTCCGCTCGATTCGCCTGCTCGTTGGCCGCGAGCAGGTCCCCGTCGACCCGCAGCCAGCCCGCGTTCCTCCTCAGCTCCTCGACAACGGCGATGTCTTGCTGGTACTGCTCCTCACCGACCTCCCCCAACTTCACGCGGGCGACGAACAGAACGGCGAGGACGAGGACGAGACCGGTGCCGCCGAGAATCATCGGCACGACGTTCTCCGTGACGGACCGGCTGGTGACGGCGTGCCGCTTCGCCTCCCGGTCCCGCTTGACGACGAAGTCTCGGAGCGAGTGGCCGAAGAAATGGGCCAGCACGCAGAGGAAGGTGACGACGCCGGCCGCCAGCAAAGCGGCATCCGGGCGAAGGATGAGCTGCGCGAACACGCGCTGCGCTCCCGCGAACCAGCCTTCGGAAGTCTCCGCTACGAGGCGTATCTGCCGCTCGGTCAGTGGATCGCGGGGCAGGAGTGCACCGAACACGGGCGCGTTCGCGAAGAACTCGACCAGCCCCAGAAAGCCGATGGCCGCGAGGTAGACCTTCGTGGGGATGCCTCGCTCCTTCGACGTTTCGTCGCTCTGGCTGAGCTCGCGCGCCACCTCGAGACGGCGCGTGGAGACCCGCGCCTTCAGGCGGATGATGTCGTTGGTCAACCGTTCGAAGCGGTCGATCGCGATCGAGCTCAGGCCCAGCTTCTCCGAGATCTCTTCTTCGTTCGTGGCGATGACGTCGTCAACGCGGCGCCGCTCGTGGGACTGCCAACGCTCGAAGAAGGCCTGACAGCGCTGAACGAGCTCCGCCTCCGACTCTGAGCGACCCTCGACGTCGACCTGAGGCACACCGGCATCCGCATCGATCCTGGCGACGCGCTGCGCCTCCTCTCGGAGCCTCCCGATTCCCTCGTCGAGCGCGTCTTCCTGCTGAACAAGGTAGCCGTTGTACGCAGCCCGGATCTCGCTGGAGCTCGTGGCCGCCGCTGTCGGAGTGGGAGCGGGCCGCGTCGAGCCAGCGCCGCTCGGAACGGCGGGGCCACCCGGTGCAATGGAAGGAGGGTCTTCGCCCAAGTCAGGAGCCGAGCGCTCGATCTCCTCGACCGTGAGCCCCATGCGCTCCATCCAGGTCTTCGATCGAGAAGCCGGCATCTCACTCATGAGTCACTCCATCCTCCTTGCGCGAGCCTTCTCCGGGATGCACCGAAGGCAACCAACCTTTCCTCAACCGTCGAACCTGCCCATCTCGAGGCGATCCTGACTGCGGGCTTCAGGGCCGGCTCCGCTCCGACCTTCCTCCAGGGACGAGCCTGTGTTGAAGCGACCCGCGGAACCCTCCTCATGCAGCACGGCGGCTGCGTCGACGACGTCGAGGAAGTAGGCATCGCAAGCCATCCGGAGCAGCTCGGGCGAGAGCTCCGCATCGCGCTTCTTGTACCGCGCGATGTCGATCAGATGGTTCGTGATGTCCCGCGGGTGGCAGCATCGCTCCTGGAGGTGCGGCCTCGAATAGTACTCCTCGAACACGAAGTCGATGGCGTGCGGCGTGAACGGAAGGCCACGTTGCTCGCACGCCTCCTCGAAGATCTCGGTGTACTGCTCCCGCGTCGGGTTGTCGACCAGGATCTTGTACCGGATTCGGCGGAGAAAGGCCTCTTCCACGAGCTCCGCCGGATCGAGATTCGTGGCGAAGATCAACAGGCACTGGAAGGGAACGGGCAGCTTGTGTCCCATCGGCAGGCTCAGGAAGTCCACGTGCTTCTCGAGAGGAACCATCCAGCGATTGAGCAGATCCCTGGGCCGGACGCGCTGTCGGCCGAAGTCGTCGATGATGAACACACCGCCGTTCGCCTTCATCTGCGGCGGAGCGCGGAATACGCCTGCCAACTGGTCGAACTGCAACTCCAGGTCGTCGAGCATCAACTCACCACCCACCATCACGACAGGCCGGCGGATGCGCAGCCAACGCATATCGTAGTCCGGCTCGGGGTCCATCCAGGCCGAACCGAGATCGCCACTGTCCGCCTCATGGACGGGTTCGTGGAACACCGGGTCGTAAATCGCGATGACCTGACCGTCCACCTCTACCGCGAACGGGATGTAGATGGCATCGCCCAGCATCTCGGCGATAGCCTCGGCTAGCACTGTCTTCCCGTTTCCGGCATGGCCGTACAGGAAGAGTGAGCGGCCGGAGTTGATCGCCGGACCCAACGACTCCTGGAAGTTGCCGTTGAGCACGAGATGGCTGAGGCCCTCCGCCACCTGCTGCTCGTCGACCTCCGCGTCCTCCACCTTCTGATGGTCGACGATGGCACGATACTGCTTCAGCGGCACCGGAGCGGGACCGACGTACCTGCTCGTGGTCATGATCTCGCGGCAGCGATCACGGCCCTCGGTGGTCAGCGCGAACGTGTATCCCCGGCGGCCCTTGCCCTTGGTGCCGCGTACCTCCATCAGCCGCCGCTGCTGCAGGGTGAGAAGCAGATCGTCCAGGATGCCGAAGGAGAGCCGGCTGAAGGCCCCCAACTGATCTCCCGTCCTCGAACCCTGCACGTACAGGATCTTCAGCAGAAGCTCCGAGACGAAGGACTCGGAGAGTCCGGTCTGCTCGAGCGTCTCCGGCAAGCCCGGCGTACCGACCTTGGCGGCGTTCGCGCGTTCTTGCGGATGGATCCTGACGGTTGCGCTCGTCGTGTTCATCGGTCCCTGCCCTGCAGCTAAGTGCGATCGAAGAAAAAAGGTCGGAGTCCGGGCGAGATCAGGCCTCGCTGGCCTCCCATTTCAGCACGTCTCCCTCATGAGTACCGCTCCCGTCGATCACACCGACGGGCAACTCGAGAGCATAGTGCGCATCCCAGTGCATGCGCGTTCGCTTACCCGGTTGGAGGTCGCGATACAGAGCGACCACCCTTCCGTCCTTGTCCAGCATGGCCACATCGAGCGGAAACTTCATCCACCACATGTGCACGCCC
>JBDHFW010000010.1:0-27399 GCA_039590175.1 Gemmatimonadota bacterium
CGTGAATCGCGAGCGATGCCAACGCTTCGCCGAGTCCACCGCCGCCCTTGCCACGGCGCTGGCTCCGTCGATCGGCTACGACAAGGCGGCCGAGGTGGCCAAGAAGTCCCTGAAAGAGGACAAGACGTTGCGAGAGGTGGTGCTGGAGGAGGGACTGCTTTCCGAGGAGGAGCTCGATCGGCTTCTCGATTTTCGGGCGATGACCGAGCCAGGGATCCGTTAGAGAGGACGCTCAAGTGTACCGTCTCAGAAGTCCGGTAGGCACCGAGGGGGCCCAGTCGTCCGCTTCGGCAAGGCGCAAGGACGAAGGCGTAGCGGCGCTACGTCGAGGAAGAGCAACGAAGCCGAGCGGAATGAATCGGCCCCCGAATGACAGTGTGGCTTCTGAGACGGTACACTAGCATGCGATTGATCGCCGGGACCAAGAAGGGAGTCCAGGTGCTGCGCTGGCTCAAGGGCGAGCGCGCGGCGAGCCTTCTGACACGGGCTCTCGAGGCCGAGCGAATCAGGGCCGCCGCCGTCCACGGGTCGGCGGTATACGTCGGCACCGGCAACGGCAAGGTCTTCGTCTCGAAGGACCGGGGTTCCTCGTGGGAGCCGATGCAGGACGGCCTGGAATGCGATGCCGTATGCAGCCTGGCCGCCGGAACGGGCGCCGGTTCACGACTGTACGCCGGAACGGAGCCGGCCGCGATGTTCGTCTTCGACGATGCGGCGGGTGCGTGGAGCGAGCTGGAGTCCTTTCGCGCGATGGAGTCGAGCGAGGAGTGGCGCGGCTACGCCGACCGTCTCGCCCACGTTGAGACGATACAGGTGGATCCTCACGCGGACCGGCGACTCTACGCGGGCGTGGAGGTGGGGGGCGCGTACGCGAGCGAGGACCGGGGGCGCAGCTGGCAGGTCATCGGCGACGGCCTGTACGAGGACATCCACGTGCTCGCCGTGGACCCCCGAGCCGGCTCCCGGATGTATGCGGCCACCGGCGGCGGCCTGTATTCGAGCGGGGACCGAGGTCTGTCCTGGCAGCAGCATCCGGACGAGGTCGGTTCGTTGTTCAGCACGGCGCTACTCGTCCGATCGGATCGGACCGGAAGGACGGTCCTCTATCTCGCGACCGCGGACGGAACCCCGGCTACCTGGACCCGGCACGGCGCAAAGGCGCGGCTGCACGTGAGCCGTGACGCTGGAGGCTCCTGGAAGGAGGCTGCCGTCGGTGCGCTTCGCTATCGCAAGAACGCGTACTCGGTGGTCGCGGCCGATCCGGAGGATTCCGAGGGAGCCTTCGTGGCCACGGGAGGAGGCAGCGTGTACCACGGCTCGCGGTGCGGCGAGTTCTGGGTCAGGATCCACCGCGGCGAGACGATTCGGACGCTGCTGGCGATCTGACTAGTTCGAGAAACGAGTTCGAGGAGGGTTTCGTGATAGATCGGAAGCGATTCGAGGTGGCTCTGCTGCGGTGCGGGTTGGCGCTGGGCCTTCTCTTGGCGCCCGTCCAGGCAATCGGCGAGGTCGGGGTCGGTCTGGCCCAGGAGATCTCCCCGCCGAGCGCCGATCGATCCGGATACGACCCGGCAGCGGACGCGGTTCTACGCCTCACTGTCGAGTCCATCTTCGGGTCCGCCGATTTCGCTCCGGCGACCTACTCTGCCTCGTGGCGCGATGACGGTTCCCGCTGGACCTCCGTGCGACCGGACCCCGAGGGGCGAGCGGAGCTCTGGCTCGTCGATGCCGCCAGCGGTCGAGAGGAGCTGCTGGTCAGCGCGGAAGATCTGGTTCACGCCGGGAGGACGGAGCCGATCTCGATCGACGGCTATCAGTTTTCGCCCGACGGCTCGAAGATCCTGATCCTCTCCGACGCCGAGCCGATCTGGAGACGGAGCGAGCAAGGCTACTACTGGGTGTTCGACACAGAGACCCGCGAGCTCGGGCCCGTGAGCCGCCACGAGGGCTTCCAGCTGCTCGGAAAGTTCTCGCCGGACGGTCGCTATGTCTCGTTCGTGCGGGACCAGGACCTCCACCTCGTGCACCTGGAGAGCGGGGAAGAGCGGCCGCTCACGACCGACGGCGGCGGAGACATCATCAACGGCATGACCGACTGGGTCCACGAGGAGGAGCTCTCCTTCTTCGATGGCTACCGCTGGAGCCCGGACGGCCGCCGCATCGCCTACTGGAGGTTCGACCAGAGCCCGATTCGACCGTTTTACATGATCGATGATCTGGAGCTCTACTCCGAGCCCGTGCCGGTTCGCTATCCGAAGGCGGGTACGCCCAACTCGATCGTGAAGGTCGGCTCGCTGAGCCTCGAGACGGGAGAAACGACCTGGTTCGACACGGGCTCGGACCCGGAGGCCTACATGGCGCGGATGGAGTGGGCGGCTTCCTCCGGAGAGGTCGCGATCCAGGTCCTGAATCGGCACCAGAACCGGCTCGAGCTCCGTCTCGGCGATGCCGGTTCGGGCGAGACCCGCGTCATCCTTGCGGAGGCCGACGCGGCGTGGGTCGACGTGCAGGACTACCTGACGTGGCTGGATGGGGGGCGCCGCTTCCTCTGGGCCAGCGAGCGCGACGGATATAGACACCTCTACCTCTTCGCGCGGGATGGGACGCTCGTCCGGCAGCTGACGACGGGCGAGTGGGAGGTCACGTCGCTGGACGCGGTGGATGAGGGCGCCGGGAAGGTATTCTTCACGGCGGCCTCGCCGAGCCCCCGGATGCGCTCGGTTTACGGGGTGTCGCTGGGCGGAGGCGAGCCGCGCCTGATCGTCGGAGGTGGAGGGGTGCACGCGGCCGAGTTCAGCCCGGACGCCGCGTTGTTCATCGAGCGCCATTCGACGATGTCCACACCGACCACGGCGAAGCTCAGGAGCTCGGACGGCTCCCTGGTTCGAGAGCTGGAGCTGAACGCCTCGCTCGCGGCACTGCTCGACTCTGCCTCGCTTGCCGAGCCGGAGTTCTTCGAGCTCGAGGCGGCGGACGGCTCGCCGCTCCATGCCTACATGATCAAGCCCTCCGACTTCGACCCGGCCCGTACCTATCCGCTTCTGCTCTATGTATACGGCGGGCCCGGGTCGCAGACGGTGATCGATCGGTGGGGAGGAACCCGCCACCTGTGGCACCAACTGCTCGCGCAGAGAGGCTTCATCGTGGCGAGCGTAGACAACCGCGGCACGGGCGGCCGCGGTCGCGAGTTCACCAAGCAGGTCTATATGCGGCTGGGCAGGATGGAGACCGAGGACCAGCTGGCGGCCGCGAGTCAGCTGGGTGCGCTTCCCTACGTGGATGCTGCGCGAATCGGCATATGGGGGTGGAGCTACGGCGGGTACATGACCCTCCTGAGCTCCTTCCTGAGTCAGGGCCAGATCTCCATGGGGATCTCGGTGGCCCCCGTCACGGGTTGGCAGCTCTACGACACGATCTACACGGAGCGCTTCATGCGCACGCCGGAGGAGAACCCCGAGGGATACCGCGACGGGTCCCCGATCACGCATGCCGCGAAGCTGGAGATCCCGCTCCTCGTTGTTCATGGCACCGGAGACGACAACGTGCACTTCCAGAACACGGTGCAGCTCTCGCAGGCACTAGAGGAGGCCAACCGCCAGTTCTCGCTGCGAATCTACCCGAACAAGGCTCACGCCATCGCGGGCGCCGAGGCTCGCGTCAACCTCTTCGGCCTGTTGACCGACTTCGTTTCGAGGCACCTGGGGGCAGGGGGAGGCCGTCCCACGTCGTGAGGGTCACGGAGATCTTCCACTCGATTCAGGGCGAGTCCAGCTACGCCGGCCAAGCGTGCGTCTTCGTTCGAACCACGGGGTGCAACCTCAGGTGCGTCTGGTGCGATACCGAGCACGCCTTTCACGGCGGACGCGACATGAGCGTGGACGAGATCCTCTCCGAGGTCGGGCGGATCGGCGGTGATTGCCGGCTGGTTGAGCTCACGGGCGGCGAGCCGCTCCTCCAGCACGACATCGGCGACCTGGCCCGACGGCTGCTGGGATCGGGCTACACGGTGCTCTGCGAGACGAGCGGCAGCCTCCCCGTGGACCGGGTGCCTCCCGAAGTGGTCAAGATCGTGGATCTCAAGCCTCCGGGCAGCGGTGAGGCATCGTCGAACGACTGGCGAAACCTGGCCATGCTGAATCCGCATCGAGACGAGCTCAAGTTCGTCATCGCGGACCGCGAGGACTACGAGTGGGCGGCACGGCAGGTTCGAGAGCGTGACCTGGCCCGGTTCGTCGTGCACCTCTCCCCTGAATTCGAGTCCCAGGATCCGCGGGAGTTGGCGGAGTGGGTCCTCGCCGATGGCCTGCCGGTTCGTGTCCAGCTCCAGGTACACAAGTTCATCTGGGAGCCGAGCGCGCGCGGGGTCTGATGACGCTCAGCTCCCGGCTCTCCCGCACGCCGCGGAGGTGCGCCGCCGCTGCGCTGATCGCGGCCCTGCTCGCGGCCGCGTCCTGTGCCCCCCCGAAGGCCCTGGACGAAAGGCGAGCCGGGCAGGCACCGGAGTTCAGCGGAATGATCGTCCTGCTGGTCATCGACCAGCTGCCTCAGTTTCTGCTCGACCGCTACGACACGCTCTTCGTCGGCGGTTTCCGGAGGCTTCTGGACGAGGGGCGCGTCTACTCGCGGGCCTATCACGCCCACGCCAGAACCAGCACGGCCCCCGGTCACACGACGATAGCGGCCGGGGTCTACCCGCATCGCCACGGGATCGTCGGCAACAGTTGGCGCGAGCCCGAGCGCGAGGAGTGGGTGCTCGTCGACAACTTCCTCGACGACGCCGAGGAGGTGGTCGGCCTGCCGGAGGGCCGCGGCTTCTCGCCTCGCGTTCTCGAGACGACCACGCTGGCCGATTGGCTTCTCGAAGCGGATCCAGACGCGCGGGTGTTGGCGATCTCCGGGAAGGTCCGTGGCGCCGTGCCGCTGGCCGGTCACGGCAAGAACCACGTGTACGTGCTCAACGACGGCTACGGCCCCGCCTTCGTGACGTCGACCTACTACCGCGAGGCGGTGCCGGATTGGGTCCGCCGCTTCAACGAGGGACCACTCGCGGCTTTGCTGGCGGACTCGGTCTGGGAGAGCACGGTGCAGGCCGCCGCCGGCGCATCGCGGCCCGACACATCGGCATACGAGCGGCGTGGAGCGTACATGACCTTCCCGCACGGCTTCGCGGCCGAGGAGGAGGTGTGGGCGCCGCCCACACAGGGTTTCATGGGCTGGTTCTGGCGCACCCCGATGCTTGACGAAGCCTCGATCGCCTTCGCCATCGCAGGGGTGGAGGATCTCGGACTGGGCCGGAGCGAGGGCGTCGACCTTCTTTCGCTCGGGCTCTCAGCCACCGACCCGATCGGGCATACGTACGGTCCATATAGCCGAGAACAGCTGGACAACCTTCTCCGTCTGGATCGCGCGCTTGGAGAGCTGTTCGAGTTTCTGGATGGTGCCGTCGGTCGGGACCGTTACATCGTCGCGCTCTCCGCGGATCACGGCGTGCTGGCCGCGCCCGAGTACCGGCGCCAACTGGGGAAGGTCGCCGCACGGATCCCGCCCTCGGAGGTGCGCGAGGCACTGCGGGCCGCGGACGAAGTCGCCGCGGCCTCCGATGAGGAGCTTCATGCTCGCAGAGCGGCGATCCTGGAGGAGTTCGACTTCGTGGCCGATGCGATGACCCGGGAGGAGCTGCTGGCGGTGGATCCCTCGACTCCGCTCGCCGCGAGCGCCGATAGCTTCGTCGTCCTCTACCGGCGCTCCTTTCGCCCGGATCGCGCTATCAGCCCGGGCGAGCGAGGGGTGTTCGTGCGTCTCCGCGAGGGACACATGGTGGACGAAGCGATCGCCACGCACGGCTCGCCGTACACGTACGATCGCCACGTGCCGCTGCTCTTGATGGGACCCGGCATCGAGCCCGGCCGGCTCGATGAGATCGCGGCGACGGTCGACGTAGCACCCACCCTGGCTTGGTTGGCTCGGATCCCCTATCCCCCGGATCTCGACGGCAGGGTGCTGATCGACCGCTAGTCCTAGCTCACCAGCTCTCGGCCCTGCCGAGGGCCGTGAAGAACAGGATGCGCTCTCTGACCGGGTCTCCCGTCAGGGCGGCCCAGCAATCCGCGTAGATCTCCACCTGCCGCCTGTAGGCACGCGTCCGCCGCTCGAATTCGGGATCGTCTCCCCGGTCGGTCTTGTAGTCGGCGATGACCCAGCCATCCGGTTCACGGAAAGCGAGATCGACGACTCCTTCTACGGTCACCGGAACGTCCGCGGGAGCCTCGTGACCTCCGTACGGAGCAGCGAAGGGCAACTCAACGTGGCGCTCCTCCGCGGCCGCCGCCCTCTGCCAGAGCTCCGAGGCCCGCACCTGGCTGACGAGGTCGAGCAGATCCTCGAGGTTTCTGGGCTCGCCCGTCTCGTCGACCGGAAGCTCGTACTCCACCAGGAGGGTCCGGCAGAACAAGCGGAACGGCTCGCCTTCCATCCCCCGAGCGGCGGCAGCGAGAGCGGCATGCACGGCCGAGCCCCACTCGTAGCCACGCGGACCGCCGGGCGCCGCGCCCGGTTCCGCCGACGAGGGCTCCGCTGGAGATTCGCCCTCGGCGCCGCCCGTCGCGAGCTCCTCGTACCCCTCTTTGGCCAGCGCCGTGACGGATTCCATCAGGTAGGTGGGGGAGCCAAGGGCCAGTCTCGCCTCTCGCGTCACCGCGATCGACCGCTCGATCTCAGCCGGGCTCACGTCGACCTCCGCCTTCTCCACAGGCCTTCCGGGCCTGAGATCCAGAATCTCCGCCATGTCCGGCAGAGCCCCGTGGTAGCCCCTCCACGGAGACTTCTCCCTGCCGGGGATTCGGCCGATCACGAGCTCGTCCTGGGCGCGCGTCCCCGCCACGTACAGCAGCCGATCCCGCTCTGCCTCGTCAAAAGCTCGCTCCTCCACCTGCCGCTGAGCCCAGTCCAGCGGTCGAGCGAGGTCCACCCAGTGATGCGGACCTTCCCTCTCCTGCAGCACCATATAGGCGACGGGTTCCCCCGTTGCCGGGCGCTCCACATGCAGCTTGACCGGGTGGAAGGACTCGAGCTCCGCCCCCGTCAGGACCACGACGGGAGCCTCCAGCCCCTTGGCTCGGTGGACGTTCATCACTCTCACCAGATCTTGTCGGCCGGGCTCGAACGGCGTCTCGGCGTCCTCCCAGGCCAGTGCGGTCGCGAGAGCCTCGGTCGCACCGACAAGTGATGCGTCTCCCGCCAGCGCACGGGCGCGCACGGCGTCGAGACCGTAGGCGATCGTCCCTGCGCGTACGCCACCAAGAGACCCGGTGGCGGCGTAGGCGAGCAGCCCGAGCTCGGCACAGAGCTCGCCGAGCAAGACGTCGGCGGGAACTTCGTTGCTTCTTAGCCACCAGGCGCGAAGTCGTGCCAGAGCCTTCCGCACCTCCTCGGTGCCTCCCGCTCGTCCCGTCGCGTCATCCGTCGCGCGGAATCGGCCTCCGCAGAGCTGGTGTGCGGTCAGCTTCTCCAGATCGAGCCCGAAGAACAGGCCGGTCAGCACGGCCACCGTCTTGACCTTGTCCTCCGGATCGGCCAGCGTTGCGAGGAGCGTCATCAGCTCAGACAGCTCCGTCTCGATGCCCACTCGCGCGCCGGAGACGTCCACAGGGACGTTTCTCTCTTCGAGGGCGCGCGCATACAGGTCGAGGTGCTTGCGGTTGCGGGTCAGGATCAGGAAGTCTCCGGGCTTGCGGCCGTTCCCGGCCTTGAGCCGGTTGGCCACCCATTCGGCCAGGAGCTGGGCGTCGGCGTCGGCTCGGCTTCTGTTGCTGCCCGAGACCACCAGGTCGTAGCGGAACACTCCCTCGCACGGAGCCGGATCATCCTTCGGCTGGACCACGAGGGGTGAAAACGCTGCCTGGTGGGGTGTCGCGTGCTCCGGGAAGAGCCCGCCGTCGCTGAAGGTCGCGTTCACGAGGTCGGCGATGCCCTGCCGCGACCGGAAGTTCGTGACGAGCTTGAGCACCTCACCGAACTCCTCGAAGCGCCGCCGGACGAAGTCGTACACGACGATGTCGGCGCGCCGGAAACGGTAGATGCTCTGTTTCGGGTCGCCGACAACGAACAACGCGCCATCCCGCGGGACGGCCGTGCGCCAGTCACCGCCGGATGTTTCCGGCTCCGATGCCAGCAGAAGGAGAACCTCCGCTTGCAGCGGGTCCGTGTCCTGGAACTCGTCCACCAGAATGCGCCGGTAGCGAAGGCCCAGGTCTCTTCGCGCGCCCGGGCTCTCGCGCAGGAGATCCACGGCCAGGAGGAGAAGGTCCTGGAAGTCCAGACGTCCCTCCCGCCGCCGGCCTGCCGCAAGCTCGCCGGCCGCACGCGTGACGAGCCGGATGGAGATGGCGTAGCGGTGGGCCAGCCACCGGTCGTGAAGCTCACGCGCCGCTCCCTGGCGGACGAACGCGTTGAGCTCGTCCTGAAAGCCCTTTGCCGCCGCCTTCCCGGCGCTCGAGTCGGACCACCGGTTCTGCGTGACGCGGTAAGACGCCTTGCCCAGGAGGAGCGAGAGGGAGTCGAAGAATCGCCGCCGATCGGACCAGTCCTGAACGTCCCTTCGATACGCCAGCTGTCGCAGCCTCCTCTGGACCTCGTCCCATCCTCCGCTCGGCTCGGTGGCGGGCATGAGCTCGAGGCCGCGATCCACCAGCCGCTCCAAGTCGCTCCGTGTGGCGACGATGGCAGCGTCAGCCGGCATCGCCGCCTCCTCCGCTGCGAACGGGACGTCCAGGTTGTCGGAAACCGTGCCGAAGGCCGCTTCGAGCATGTCGGGGCGGAGCCCGACATCGGCGAGCTCCTCGAGAACCGGATCTTCCTCGGCGACGAGGCGCTCGAGAAAGGAGTGCCAGTAGCTCTTCCGCAGCCGCAGCATGTCTGCCTCGGGAGTCTCTTCGAAGGCGGGGTCGATACCGGCCTCGAGTGGACGCTCGCGAAGAAGCCTGGCGCAAAAGGCGTGGATGGTGCCGAGAAAGGCCCGGTCGATGCCGCGGAGAGCCTGATTCAGGAGGTCGCCCTGGGCGCCCTCCGGCGGGCACTCGTCGAGCTTCACCTCCAGGGCGCCCTGAAAGCGTTCCCGCAGCTCGGCGGCCGCCTTTCGCGTGAAGGTGACCGCGGCGATCTCATCTATTTTCGCCGCGCCGCTCTGGATCAGCGCGACCATCCGGTCCGTCAGCGCCGTGGTCTTTCCGGAGCCGGCGCCGGCCTCCACCAGGAGGTTCCTGTCCAGATCCGTCTCGATTCGATCGCGTGCCACCTGATCGGTGAGCGGAGGCCGGGATCCGAGTGCGTGATCCTCTCCGCTCAACGGGAGCCTTCCCACGCACGGGCCGTCCTCAACGCCTCGTATTCCCCGCCGGACGCCCAACGGCCCTCGGCCCACTCGAGGAGGGGCGAATCGTCCTTGCCCGATGGGCCCACGGCCACCCGACAGATCGCCCGGTAGTCGCAGAATCGGCAGTCGCGCGGGTTCTCGGTCGGTGGGAAGTGACCGGCGGCCACGCCATCCAGCAGGCGGGCGATTAGCTCCGTGCCCGAGGCGTACGCGGAGCGCTCGTAACGACGGACCGTGTTCTGTCCCCGGCTGGAGGGAAAGTGGTACTCGAACGCCTGGACGCGGCGCCCCAACAGCTTTTCCACGACCCTGGCGTACACGATGTGCTGGAGCCTTCGGCCGCCGTTGAAGGTGCCCGAACCGCGATCGTAGCCGAACAGGCTTCCCGTCTTATAGTCCACGATCGTCAGCCCGGAGTCTCCGCCATCCACTCGATCCGCCGCTCCTCGCAGGAGGATCGTGCCGCCCGGGATCTCCATCGGGAACGGGGCGTCGCCGCCGAGGCCGAACTTGAGCTCGAGCGCGAGGGGTGGGGGAATCGATCTGGTCATGTTGTGGAAGGATCTCACGTCCTCGGCCAGATCGTCCAGCTCGCGTCGAAAAACCGCCTGGCTCGGCGTCGGCATCTCGCCGAGCTTGACGTCGGCTTCTTCCGCCAGGATCTCGATGGCTCGGGCCTCTCGCGTCGTCTCGTGATTGTGTCCCTCCATCCGCTCTTGAAGGACGCGCTCGAACACGGTGTGGAGCAAGCTGCCGCGCTCCCGCGCGTCGAGCCATCGGTCGGGGTCCCAGACCGGGTCGTCTGGCGGGTCGAGCCAGAGCACCCTCTTGAGGAGGTACTTTCGCGGGCAGGCACCCAGGCTCTCCAGCGCGCTCGCCGATAAGGTCCGGCCGGTGTTCAGCCGCGGATCCAGCTCCGCGGCGCGCGGCTGGATGATGCCATGGAAGGCGTTGCCCTCCTCGCTGCGGATCGCTTCACGGGCCCCGATCCCGGCGTCGAGGCTTGGAAACAGGGCACGGACGGCGAAGCGGGCCTCCAGCAGGCGGCCTCCTTTCTCGAGGTGCTCGAGCCAAACGTCCTGCTGGTCCAATTGGCCGAGCCCGCGCGGAACGGGACCGGCCAGGGGCCTGAGCTCACCGTGAAGCTCCTCGAATGTCGCCGACGGGCGACGGCGGCTGAGCCGGAAAGCATCGAGGAGTGCTGCCGCTGGTGCGATCTCGCGCGCCTCGCAGGGACTCCAGGCCGAGTAGCTGAGCGTGATGCTCCCGCGGAGCCGGGCGAGGAGAGCGGCGAGCTGGAACTGACGTTCGGCGAGCCGGTCGGTCGACGTGGGCAGGTCTTTGCCCGCCAATGCCCGCCGGTCGGCGTCGAGAAGCAGCGGGTCCAGAAGCCGGCCTCCGGGAAATCGGTCCGAGTCGAGGCCGACCACAAAGGTGAGGGGTCGTCCCGTCACGCCGCCGTGCTCCAGGTCCGTCAGATACAGATGCCCGCCCGCCGAGCTCCAGGGAGCTCTGCCTTCCGCCCGGGGAGCGGGCACGCGGATCTGTAGGTGTGCGCGGACGATGGCGGCTGCCGCACCGTACTCTGTCGGACGCGATAGAGTCGTCGCGATCCGGAGGAGGATGCGGTCAATTCGCTCCTTCGCCGTAACGTCGACCTGATCCTCCGCGGGGACGAAACGGAGAAAGGCGGAGAGACCACGAGCCACGTCGCTCGGCGACACCGCTTCGGGCTCGTACTCCGGTCCCTCACGAGTCGGTGGCGCGCTCTCGATAATCGGAGAGAGAATCGAATACAGCGCTTCCAGCTCGCGACGACGCCGCTTCACGCGCCACCCTGGATCCTCGCCCGCGTCACGGACTCTCTGCTCGGCAGCTCTCGCCGCTGCCAGCTGATCTTCGATCACGGTCAAGTAGCGCGCGCGTCCCCACCCGATGCGTAGCGATCGCAGCCTGCGGGCGAGGGACACGCCATGCGGCCCGTGCCGGCCTTCCGGGCGAAGGTCTCCGGATTCCAGCAGTCGGCGGATCACGTCAGCTCCGAAGCCACCGTCCAACCAGCGGAAGTAGGCGGTGACGGTCCGCCCCGGACGCGTCCTCTCGACGGGCAGTCCGACAGCGAGCGTTACGGGTACGTCCAGCTGTTGCGTGAGCGCGTGTAGGGCGGAGCCGTAGGCCTGAGGATCCGACGCGATGATCTCCACGTCATCCCAACGGGCCCTTGCCTCCGAGAGGCGCCGGAGCACCTCGCGCAGCTCGTCGGCTATGCTTCCGGCGGCGAACAGGTCGATCGCCTCCCTCGGCGCCTCGGGGGCGACCGCCGGTGCGTGCAGAAAGGACAACAAACTGCTCGGCTGACCGGCCTTCCAGAGAACCTCCGCCGACGGGTCCAGGCCCTCGACCGGGTCCGTCTCCAGGATCTCCGCTCCGAGTTTCAGCAGACGACCGACGAACCGGCCCGGAAGCCCTCGCAGACACAGGCCCGGAAGCAGGTAGATCCTGCGGCCGGCCAACAGGGAGGATCGGCCCTCGTATCCCGCGCCGCGGAGCACATCGGCCGCACGCTCGAGTATCTCTGCATGGTCGGCCAGTCGATCGGAGCGAAGACGGGTCTCGTATTCCTCGAGGATCGCGCCCAGCACGCCGATCTTGTCGGGATCCGCCACCGGCGTGTGCCGTACTCTATCCGGCCCGACGCCAGCCAGTCGTAGCGTCCGAACGCTCCGCCTGAGCCGTTCCCGGAAGCCCACGCTGTCGACCAGTCTGGCGAAGCGTTCGGGAGGGTCGGGCAGGAGAACGCGGTCGATCGCCTCGTCGAGAAGGGCATGCTCCTCGAACTCGTCGAGCGGCCGGATCCCCCCTTCGGCCAGAGCCGGGCCCGCCAACTCCATGGCGAGCGGACGAACCGTGGACACCTCGAAGCCGATCCACGAGCCTCGCCTCCTGCCGAGCTGCCGAATCAGCTCGTGCGCTTCCCCACGGGTACGTCCGACGATGATCTTACGATCGCGCGGGTATCGGAGCGCCACGGCCTCCAGTGATTCGAGGATCGTTGCGGAGTGACTGCGAGCATCTGATGTGCCGGGCAGATCGGATGGGTTGGTTGGGTCGGGCGTTTCGGTCCCGGCGGGCGAAGGAGCCGGATCAGCCGGACGGTCCGGATCATGCGAAGGAGCCCGATCAGCCGAGCCAGTCGGATCGGTTGGCGGCAGGAACTCGAAGCCGAGTTGCTCTTCCACTATCCTGAGACGACGATTGCGGGCAGGGGTGCAGACATACGTTCAGCAAACCTAGAGTGCCGGAACCGCCCGGACGAGAGCCATGGTCGCGAACCCGGCGATCGATCGGCACGTTACCTGTTTACGGGTGACCGACAGTGAAAAGGAGAGGAATGAGGCTCGGACCGGGATGCCGGAGCCCGCGACCGCGGGCCAAGCCTGGAAGACTCTGGAGCGTGGGGCTCTTCGGGCCGATCGCGCTCGCGGGCGTTGTCGCGTCCGGCCTCCCGGAGACGGTCCGCACCGGAGGGTTGGAGGTCGCGTCCGATCCGGACCGTCTCGCCGCCGCTTACGAGCGCGCGGCGGAGCTGCCGGCGTTGAGCAGTCTCATCGTCACCCAGGGCGGCGACGTTATCGGCGAAGAGTACTTCAGGGGCATGCGGCCGAGCCGCCAAGTCAACATCAAATCGGCCTCCAAGAGCATCCTCTCCGCCCTCGTCGGGATAGCTCTGGAGGAGGGCTACCTGGCGAGCCTGGACCAGACGCTGCCCGAGTTGCTTCCCGACCATTTCCCGGCGGGAGCGTCGTCAGAGCACAGAGAGATCACGCTCAGGCACCTCCTCACGATGACGTCGGGGCTGCAGACCACGAGCTTTCGGAACTACGGAAACTGGGTGGCGAGCCGGGATTGGGTGCGCTCGGCGATCGACCGACCGATGGTGGATCGACCGGGAGGCCGGATGATCTACAGCACCGGCAACTCTCACCTCGTGTCCGCGATCCTCACCCGCTCCACCGGCATGAGCACGAAGACGTTCGCTCAGCGCCACCTCTTCGGACCGCTGGGCATCAGGTCGCCGGCATGGGATAGGGACCCTCAGGGATTCTACCTGGGTGGAAACAACATGGCGCTCTCCCCACGAGATCTGTTGAAGATCGGGGAGCTGTACCGGGCCGGCGGGTCGATGGATGGGCTCCGGATCCTACCCGAGGCCTGGATCAGGGAATCCTGGCGTCCCTACAGCAGATCGCGATGGAACGGCTACGGCTACGGGTACTTCTGGTGGCACCGGCGATCCGGGCGGTACGACGTCCACTTCGCCTGGGGGTACGGCGGACAGTTCGTGTTCGTCGTGCCGGAGCTCGAGCTGGTGGTCGTCGCGACCTCTCGCATCGGGGACAGAAGAGCGGGGCGAATGCACCGGCGCGAGATCCACCGCTTGCTCGACCGCTACATTCTGCCCGCCGTCAGCGCCGACCGCCGGCCAGACGCATCGCTTCCGGCCGGCGCCTGAGGCGCAGCATGGCGATCGTGCCGATCGCCGGCCCGATCGCGAGAGGGGCAAAAGCCCAGTCCCACCCAAAGCGCTCCTGCCACACCGGAAGCATGCGGATCGTCACGTTGGTCAAGAGGAATCCCACCGCCGTCTGAAGCGTCAGCGCCGTCCCCACGTACGCCGGCTCGGCGAGCTCGGTGATGCAGGTGGAAAACTGGGCCGAATCCGCGACGATGGCGAAGCCCCACAGAAGACAGAAAGGCGTGATCAGCCAGGCCGGCGTCGCAAACAGGAAGCCGGCCGTGAGGCAGCACGCTCCGCTGATAAGCATGCTGAGGCTCGTCACCGCGGTTCGGCCGCTGCGGTCGGCCGCCAGGCCCGCCGCCCAGGCCCCCGGCCCGCCCATCGCGATCGTAGCGAACGCGATCACACCCGCGAAGATCGGGGTGGTGAGCTCGCTGCCGTCCTGCCGGAAGCTGGCGGTGAGGTAAAGCGGGATCCACGTCCAGACGGCGTAAAGCTCCCACATGTGCCCAAAATAGCCGGTGTTGGCGAGCATCGTCCCGCGATCGCCCAGGATTCGGCCGACCGCCCGCGGGTCGAAGGGCGCCGTCGGAGCTTCGTAGGGTCCGGTCCGCAGGCCGAAGAGCGCGATCAGTGCGCCGGCCGTGGCCAGGCCCGCCGACAGGTAGAGCACGTGCCGCCAGTCGCCGATCCCACCCGCCACCCTCAGAAGGTGCGGGGCCGCCGATCCCACGGTGAGGGCGCCCACCATCACCCCTATGGCGAGGCCGCGCCTGTCGCGGAACCAACCCGCCATGATCTTCATCCCCGGCGGATACACGCCGGCGAGCGCCACTCCGGTCACGAAGCGAAGCAGGATGGCCATGGCGGCACCGGTCGCGAAGGAGGCGATCGCCGCGGTAGCGGCCGCGCCCAGCAGCGTGGAGGCCGCCACGAGCTTTCTGGGATTCACGAGATCGGCGAGCGTGGTCACCGCCGAGACGAGCGCGCCCGCCACGAAGCCGAGCTGCACGGAGATGGTGAGCCACGCGGCTGCACCGGCGTCGAGCCCCCACTCCTCCGTGAGCTCGGGGACCACAGCGCTGGCGCTGAACCAGAGTGACATGGCGAGCAGCTCGGCCAGCGCCAGGCGAAAGAGGGCTTTCCTCTGCTTGTCGCGAGCGATCACAGGTAGGGCGAGAACAGTCGTGCAATGCCATCACGAAGCCGGATCGGCAGGGGGCGGGCTTCGACTTCCTCGAGGCTCAACCGGCGGCCCCGTTCCATCTTCTGTTCCGTGAGGCGAAGCAGCTCGTCGGCCAGCGCTTCGTCGTAGCACTCCACGTTGTACTCGAAGTTCAGTCGCAGACTACGCGCGTCCCAGTTCGCCGACCCGACCAGGCACCAAACGCCGTCCACGACCATGACCTTGGAGTGATCGAACGGGGGAGGGACGAGCCAAACGCGGCAGCCCGGCTCCAGCACCTGCCACAGCTGCGCCCGGCTCGCCCAACCCACGAACCTTAGGTTGTTCTTCTCCGGAAGGACGATATCGACACCCACCCCCCGATACGCCGCGAGGCGAAGCGCCGTCAGCGTGGGCAGATCCGGGAGGAAATACGGCGTCGCGATGCGTATCGATCGTCGAGCCGCCCCGACGGCGGCCAGAATCGTCCACAGGATGGTTTCGAAATCCTCATCTGGCCCGTCGGGAAGCCCTCGAGCCCACACGTCGCCGGCTGGGCTGGTCGCCGAGTGCCAGGCCGGGCCGCCGAGCAGCTCGCCGGTGGTGAAGTACCAGTCCTGGTGGGCCGCGGAGAACATCTGATCGACGATCGGGCCCTCGAAGCGGAAGTGCAGGTCCTGCACCGGATGAGAGGACGGCTCCTCGAGCAGGCAGCCTTCGCGGATGTTGAGTCCGCCTGCGAAGGCCGTCAGTCCATCCACGATCAGCAGCTTCCGATGGTTGCGCATGTTGACGTAGGGGGAACGAAAAGGCACGCGTGAGGGCAGGAACTCCGCCGTCCGGACGTTCCGCGCTCTCAGCACGCGTGTGATTCGCGGCCGGCTATAGCGCTTGCCGACCGAATCCACGAGAACGCGGACCGCGACCCCCCGAGCCGCCGCGTCGGACAGCGCGTCCACGAACAGGCGGCCGGCCCGGTCGTCATCGAAGATGTAGGTGGTCAGCAAAACGCTCCGCTCGGCCCGCGCGATCGCCTCCACCATCTCCGGATAGGCTTCGTCGCCGTTGACCAGCGTCCTGATGGCGTTGCCAGCCAGGAGCTGGTTGCCGGTCGCCCTCCCGACCGTGCGGCTCAGCCGGCCGAGCTCTTCGTCGATGTGGGCGGGAAGCGTCGTGGATCGCGCAGGAGCCAGAGCGCCCTCGTCCAGCTCCGGGCGGAGTGCGACCAGTCGCGCCGCACGCCGCTGGATCCGGTTGATCCCGAAGAAGTAGTAGGCGACCGCCCCGACGTAGGGGCTGAAGAAGATGAGCGCGCACCAGCCGATCGACGCCCGTACGTCGCGTTTGTGCAGGATCACGTGCCCCGCCGCGACGACGGTCACGACGACGTGAGCCGCGCCCGCGAGCCATGGCCAAAGGACCCCGACGCTCAAGGTCTCGACCGATGCTACCCTTCGCTGTCCTCGTACCGTTTCTTCAGCTGTTCCACGACCGCCGGGTCGGCCAGCGTCGTCGTGTCGCCGAGTGCGCGTCCTTCGGCGATGTCGCGAAGCAGGCGGCGCATGATCTTCCCGCTTCGCGTCTTCGGCAGGTCGACCGTGAACATGAGGTCGGCAGGCTTGGCGATCGGACCGATCTCCTTGGCCACGTGGTCGCGCAGCTCCTTGATCAGATCATCGGATACCGGCGTGCCCTCCACGACCGTCACGAAAGCCGCGATCGCCTGCCCTTTGAGCTCGTCCTGGCGGCCCACCACGGCGGCCTCGGCCACGGCTGGGTGATCCACGAGCGCCGACTCGACCTCCATCGTGCCGATTCGGTGGCCGGCGACGTTGAGGACGTCGTCGACCCGCCCGGAGATCCAGTAGTAGCCGTCCTCGTCGCGCCTGGCGGCGTCGCCCGTGAAGTAGGCCCCGTCCCACTTCGACCAGTACGTCGTCCGATAGCGTTCCTCGTCTCCGTAGATGCCGCGAAGCATGGATGGCCAGGGCGAGGTGATCGCGAGAAGTCCGCTCTCCGCTTCGTGGCCCTCGCTGTCAAGGATCGTCGCGTCGGTGCCCGGGAAGGGGACCGTCGCCGAACCCGGTTTGGTGGCGGTCGCACCCGGAAGCGGCGTGATCATGATCGCGCCGGTCTCGGTCTGCCACCAAGTGTCCACGATCGGGCACCGGTCACCGCCGATGTTCTCTCGATACCACATCCACGCCTCCGGATTGATCGGCTCGCCGACGGTTCCCAGTAGGCGCAGGCTCGAGAGATCGTGCTTGGCGGGCCACTCGGCCCCCCACTTCATGAACGCACGGATTGCCGTGGGCGCCGTGTAGAGGATCGTCACGCCGTACTTCTCGCACAGCGTCCAGAAGCGCCCGCGGTCCGGCCAATCAGGCGCGCCCTCGTACATGAGCTGGGTCGCGCCGTTCGCGAGGGGCCCATAGACGATGTAGGAGTGGCCCGTCACCCACCCCACGTCCGCGGTGCACCAGTAGATGTCCTCGTCTCTGAGGTCGAAGACCCAGCGAGTGGTGGCCAGAACCTGGGTCATGTAGCCGCCCGTCGTGTGCACGATGCCCTTCGGCTTCCCGGTGGTGCCGGACGTGTAGAGGATGTAGAGGAGATCCTCGGAGTCCATGCGCTCGGCGGGGCACTCGTCGTCTGCCTCCGCAACGAGCTCGTGATACCAGTGATCTCGCTCTCCCATCGCGGCGCCACCGAGCACCTCCCCGTCCGGATGCCGGCGCACGACGACGACGTGTTCCACGATGTCCATCCCGTCGACGGCCGCGTCGGCGTTGGCCTTGAGCGGCACGATGCCGCCGCGCCGGTACCCTCCGTCCGCGGTGATCAACACCTTGGTGCTGGCATCTTCGATGCGGTCCCGGAGCGACTGGGGAGAGAACCCCCCGAACACGACCGAGTGGGGAGCTCCGATCCGGGCGCACGCCAGCATCGCGATCGCGGCCTCCGGGATCATCGGAAGGTAAATCGCCACCCGGTCGCCCTTCGCCACGCCGAGGTCCTTGAGGGCGTTGGCGAACCGACTGACCTCCGCGTGCAGCTCGCGATAGGTGTACGTTCTGACATCCCCGGGCTCACCCTCCCAGACCAGGGCGCGCTTGTCGGCTCCTCCCGCGGTAAGGTGGCGGTCCAGACAGTTATAGGCGGCGTTGAGCTTGCCTCCCACGAACCATCGAGCGAAAGGAGGCTTCCACTCGAGCACGCGCTCCCACGGCTCGAACCAGTGGAGCTCGCGGGCCCACGACTCCCAATATCCCTCGCGATTATCGGCGGCGGTCAGGTACGGCTGCTCACCGACCACGTGGGCTCGGTCGCGGAAGTCGGGAGGGGGATTGAAGGTGCGCTCCTCGCTGAGCAGGACGGCGATTTCACGGCGCTTCGCGGTAGTCACTTTTGGACCTCAAGGTATCTCGGATTTCATGAACCGTAGGTCTCGAATTGCGCTCAAAGGCGCGTCGACAGCGATCCAGCAGGCTGACAGACGCATGCCGGCAGCGATCCCAAGGGCTGACAGACGCATGCCGGCAGCAGACATTGAAGAGCATGAGGATGAAGCGCAAGCAGCGTCGGGGCGTTTCCCCCCATGAGTGAGGAGACGCTCCTCGTCGTGGTCGTGGCCGGAATGATCCTGGCCTTCGCGCTCGGGATCTGGATCGGCCTCGGTTACCCCGGTCTGTACGACAAGTACGAGCAGACGGGCAAGGCGTCGAGGGTCTCGCCGTTCGCCATGCTGGTGGGCTGGCTGGCGGGAGGACTGGGCCGGCGCCGCCCGCCCGGCCCGTCCAGCCGCAGTCGAAGTCGCCGCAGGTTCCTGGGTCGCGATCGGCGCGGCCGGCGCTGATCGACGCCGTGGGCACCTATACCACCCACCCGGGCACCTGGACCGACGGCAGAAGGCTGCAGGTTCGGCGCGTCCTCTGGTGGGTCCTGGCGGCCAACGTCCTCGTCATCATCGCCAAGCTCGCCGTCGGCCTCCGCTCGGGCTCCATCGCTATCCTCGGGGACGCCGGCCACTCCGGCGTGGACGCCCTGAACAACCTGGTGG
Source organism: Gemmatimonadota bacterium (assembly GCA_039590175.1). Classification (GTDB taxonomy): domain Bacteria; phylum Gemmatimonadota; class Gemmatimonadetes; order Palauibacterales; family Palauibacteraceae. The sequence continues at coordinate 19,115 of JBDHFW010000010.1, forward strand.
CTCTGCTCGCCATCCGTTTGGCCGCTGAACCGCCCGACGCCGAGCACCCGTACGGCCACGGCAAGTTCGAGACGATCGGCGCGCTCGCCATCGTGAGCTTCCTCTCGATCACCTGCTTCGAGCTGTTGACGGGCTCGATCGGACGGCTCGTGGCCGGCGTGTCTCCTCCTCGCCTGGAGCCGCTCACCTTCACCGTTCTGGGTGCGACGATGGCGGTGAACCTGGGGGTGGCGTCGGCCGAGATGCGCTACGCGAAGCGGCTACAGAGCGAGATGCTGGCGGCCGATTCCAGACACACGATGGCCGACGTCCTCGTGACCGCCTCCGTGCTGGGCGGCCTCGTCCTGGTCGGGCTGGGTTGGGCGGCGGCCGACGCCTGGCTCGGAATACTGGTGGCGATCGTGATCGCTCACAGCGGTTGGCAGATCCTCCGCACGACGGTTCCGGTCCTCGTGGATCGGCGCGCGATCGATGCCGATGCGATCCGGCGTATCGTCCACGACACGCCCGGCGTGGAGGCAGCCACCGACATCCGATCGAGGGGACGACCCGGCGAGGCGTTCGCAGAGCTCACGATCCAGGTCCATCCGGGCACGAACGTCCGCGAGGCGCACGAGATCGCCGATGACGTGGAGGAAAGGCTGAGGAAAGGAGAAGGCTTCTACGGTGTGGTCGTCCACGTGGAGCCGCGGGTCGATTGATCCTGTCCGAGGCGACTCAGGCCGTGGCGGGCCGCCACGTGCACTTCCGGTCGCCGCGGCCCTCGCACTCGACGTGCGAGATCGGTCCCTCTTCGGCCCGGTACAGCTCCAGGGACCTCTCGAGGGCGGCGTTCAGAAGCAGACAGCCGGCGTCGGAGCGGCAGGCTTGAGCCAGAAGGCCGCCGTTCATGATGAGGCCCGGAGGGCGAAGCTCTGTTCGCACTTCTCCGTCGGGAGCCAGCTGCCTCGCGATGCGGGAGACGCCGCGCAGGCCCATCCGGCGACGCACGCCCGCCGGAAGGCCTCGAGCGAGCGACCGCACCCCGCCTCGACTCTTCGACGCCTCCTGTGCGAGACGCCGTCCAGCATCCGAGAAGACCGAACGTGCGTCGGGCCGGCGGCTCACCAGCTGGAACAACTCCCCCACCTCCTGGGCGCGGAGGGAGCCGCCATCACGTGAGAGTGCGGTGTACCGGCGGATGTTCGCTTCGACGACCGGGCTGAGACCCAATCTCCTGGGCAGGGACTGCTGCACATCCTCGTGCTTGAGGTGCTCAGTCGGGATATCGGCGTCTCGAAGCGATTCGAGGAGCGCCAACGCCACTTCCGGAGAGACTTCGGCTTCGGCCCACGTCAGTCTGCTCATCTTGAGACGCAACGCTACCGAGCATGACCCTGAGGGGCAAGCGTGAGGTCCCTTGCAGTCCTGGCGCTGGGCTGCATCGTGGTGGTAGTCGCGGGACGGCTTCACTGGCTCACCCCTTCCGGACAGCTGGCGGCCGCCGTCGTCGGTCTTGCCGTCCTACTCGGCTCCGGGACGCTCGGGGTCACCCTTCTCTTCGTCTTCTTCCTGAGCTCGTCGGCGCTGAGCCGTTTCCGGGCCGAACGGAAGGGCCGAGCCAGCGAGTCTGGAGGCCGCAGCGCGACACAGGTCGTGGCCAACGGCGGCGTTGCGGCTGGGCTCTCGTTGTTGGCTCTGGCAGGCTGGGTTCCAGCGGCCCAGTATGCGCTGGTCGGGGCGTTGGCGGCCGCCACGGCCGATACGTGGGCGACGGAGATCGGATCGGCGGGCCGCTGGCCGACGTGGTCCGTGATAGGCCGAGGGCGCGTAGCTACGGGCGACTCCGGGGGAGTCTCGATCCCCGGAACGCTCGGCGGGATCGCGGGCGCTGCGCTGATCGGAGTCGTCGCCGCCCTCATCGCCCGGTCGGGCGCCGGGGCCGACGATTGGGTCCGGATCGGCGTCCTGGCGGGCACGGCGGGGATGTTCGTCGACTCGATCCTCGGAGCGACGCTCGAGGAGCGGTTCGGCTTCATCGGCAACGACGAGGTGAACCTCGGATGCACGCTCGTCGGCGCAGCCGTGCCCCTGGCGCTGCACGCCGTCCGCCCTTGAGAGGCGAACGATGGCGGCGGACGGGGTGTAGTCCGTTCGACCGTTCCCGGGCGCCGGGGAACCCCCTATCGCCCCGGACGCTCCGACCACCAGACACGAGAGAAGAAGCGAGAGGATGACGGCCACGCCCAACGACGACGCCTACCGTTCCGAGAGTGTCGAAGCGAAATGGCAGCGTTTCTGGGAAGAGCACGGCACCAACCAGGCCGATCTGGACGCCGCGGAACGACCCTACTTCAACCTGATGATGTACCCCTACCCGTCCGCGGAAGGGCTTCATGTCGGCAACCTGTACGCCTTTACCGGAGCGGACATCAACGGCCGCTACCGGCGACTCAGGGGCGAGGATGTCTTCCAGCCGATCGGCTTCGATGCGTTCGGCATCCACTCGGAGAATCACGCGCTGAAGGTCGGCATCCATCCGATGGAGCTCATCCCGAGGAACATCGCGAACTTCGAGCGTCAGCTCAGGCGTGCCGGCCTGATGTACGACTGGACGAGGACCGTCGACACGACGGATCCGGGCTACTACCGGTGGACGCAGTGGCTCTTCCTGCAGCTCTTCAAGGCCGGACTGGCCGAGAAGAAGGAGGCACCGGTCAACTGGTGCCCCTCCTGCAAGACCGTTCTCGCCAACGAGCAGGTCATCGCCGGTGCCTGCGAGCGCTGCGGCACCGCCGTGGGTCAGCGGCTGCTCAGCCAATGGTTCTTTCGCATCACGCAGTACGCCGACCAGCTGCTGGACAACCTGGAGTGGATCAACTGGTCGGAGACCACAAAGACGGCCCAGCGGAACTGGATCGGGCGATCAGAAGGGGCTCGCCTCTGGTTCCCCTTCGGGGCGGGGATCACGGAGGACCCGTCGGCGGCCGCCGGGCGGGAACACGCGATCGAGGTGTTCACGACCCGAGCCGATACGGTCTTCGGTGCCACCTTCCTGGTACTCTCGCCGGAGCATCCGCTGGTCGACGAGGCGACGACGCCCGACCGACGGGAGGCCGTGGATGCTTATCGGGCGGCCACCGCCGCACAGGATCTCACCGAGCGCCGCAAGACCGAGAAGGAGAAGACAGGCGTCTTCACCGGAGGCTTCGCGCTGAATCCCGCCACCGGGAAAGGGATACCGATCTGGATTGCCGACTACGTCCTCATGGATTACGGCACCGGGGCGATCATGAGCGTTCCCGCCCACGATCAGCGCGACTACGAGTTCTCCACCGAATTCGGGCTTCCGATCGTGCCGGTGGTCGCACCGGAGACCGTCCTGCAGGGGCAGGCCGATCTCGCGGATGTGGCGTTCGATCTCGGCTCGAAGGCGTTCGTCGAGCATACGCCGGACGAGGTCCTGATCAACTCGGGCCGCTTCAGCGGGATGCCGGCCGACGAGGGTAGCCGGACGATCGTGGAGTGGCTGGCCGAACGCGATTTGGCCGAAGCCGCGATCAACTACCGGCTTCATGACTGGTGCATCTCGCGGCAACGCTACTGGGGACCGCCGATACCGGTCATCTACTGCGATAGCTGCGGGACCGTGCCGGTGCCGGAGGAGGACCTGCCGGTGCTGCTCCCGTACGTCGAGGACTTTCGCCCCGATGAGGGCGGCGTCTCGCCCCTGGCACGGGTGGAGGAGTTCTATCGGGTGGAGTGCCCGGGCTGCGGAGGGGGAGCCCGCCGCGATACGGACGTCTCCGACACGTTCCTCGACAGCGGCTGGTACTTCCTCCGCTATCCCAGCACCGAGTTCGACGACCGGCCGTTCGACGACGCCAGGACCCGAAAATGGCTGCCCGTCGAGAGCTACATCGGGGGCGAGGAGCACTCCGTCCTGCACCTGCTCTACTCGCGCTTTCTGATCATGGTGCTCGACGATCTGGGGGTGCTGGAGTTCGAGGAGCCATACAAGCAGTTCCGCAAGCACGGCATGCTGATCAAGGAGGGCGCGAAGATCTCGAAGTCTCGGGGCAACGTGGTTCTCCCCGATGACTACATCGATCGATACGGAGCCGACACCTTTCGCACGTACCTGATGTTCCTCGGGCCGTATCAGGAAGGCGGAGACTTCCGCGACCGGGGGATCGCGGGTCCCGAGCGCTTCCTCAACCGGGTGTGGGACAGCGTGACGGCAGCTGCGAGGGCCGCCGCGGAAGGCGCCGCGCCGCCTGAACCGGCCCCGGAGATCGAGAGGGCACTTCACCGCACGATCAAAAAGGTCACCGGGGACCTGGAGGACCTCTCGTACAACACGGCGATAGCCGCGTTGATGGACTACGTGAACGTGATTCGCGCGGAGGGCCGAACGCCGAGCCTGGACGAGGTACGTCCGCTGCTGGTCATGCTCGCACCGATGGCACCGCACATCGCCGAGGAGTTGTGGGAGCGCACCGGAGGGGAGCCGAGCCTCTTCGACCACGCGAGCTGGCCCTCGTACGATCCTGCCATGCTCGAGGAAGACGAGGTCGACCTGCCGGTTCAGGTGAACGGTAGGCTTCGGGCCACCGTCCGGGTGGGGCGTGGCGCAAGCCGGGATGCGGTGCAAGAGGTGGCCCTCCGGGACGAGAACGTGCGCCGGCACTTGGAGGGGGCGGCGATTCGCAAGGTGATCCACGTCCCGGACCGACTGATCAACCTCGTGGTGGGGTAGGAGCTCTTCTCCTAGTTCGGCGCGTGAGAACCCACGCGTCGCCGGAAGACTACCAGGAGACCTCGCCCTCCTTCGAGGTGTCGATCGAGGCGCCCGCGGGCCCCTCCGCGAAGAGGAAGGACTTGAGGTTCGTGATCAGGAAGGTCCTGGCGTTCGAGTCCTGTAGGTTGAGACCGTAGTGGTTGATCAGAAGCATCTGGTGGTGCTTCCAGGCCTCCCAGCATTCCTCGCACACCTCGGCAGAGATCCTCTGGCCGAGCTCGTTCGGGAAGGGTGCGAGGCCGATCGCCGCAACGTCGTCTCGCTCGCAGCGAGCACAACAGATGGTGTTCTGAGCGTCTTGGCTCGTGTTCGTCATATCAACGTTTAGTCTCGAGCGCGCTTCCTGTTTCCCGCGCTTCCGCTTCAGATCGGGACCGTGAGCACCGAACACGGCGCGTTCCTCAGGGCCTTGCCGGTCACGTGCCCCATCAGAGCGCGCTCCGTCCGCTTCTTCAGATGCGTCTTGCCCATCACGATCAGGTCGACGTGCTCGCTCTCCACCGTCGCCAGGATCTGACGCACCGGCTGACCCCTCGCCACTCGCGCCTGAACGTCGAGATTCTCTCGGAAGTCGGCCGGTATCGTCGCCAGCGCCTGATCGCGGGCGCTCGACTCGGCTTTCCGGAGCGTCTCCTCGGTCTGGTAGGCGGAGCTGGCAGCGCGCAGGAAGCCCTGGAAGGTCTTGGGCAGCACGTGAAGGATGATGAGGCGGGCGCTCAGGTAGCTGGCGACCCCTCCCGCGAGCTGGCCCACCGGCTCCGATCCGTCCCGCAGATCCAGGGGCGCGAGGATGGTGAGCTCGCCGGTGCGTTCGGTCGGCCGAAAGATCAGGATCGGCAGGTCCACGCAGTCGCAGGTCTCCTCGGCCATCGCGTCGTAACGATCCCAGGGCCAGATGCGCTGCTCGTGTGCGGCCAGGACCACCAGATCGGCGTCGGAGTTCCGAGCGGCCCGCTCGAGCGCTTTGACCGGAGGACCATCTCGGAGAATAACGTCGGCATCCGGGCTTATGTTGTGGACGAGGACCTCGATGTTGTCCTGGGCATCCAGCTCCGCGGTCTCCTCCGGGTCCACCTTGCCGCTCAGCGATTGCCGCACGTCCGGTGACGCTTCCACCTCCTGGAGCGCGTGGAAGAGCGTGAGCTTCGCGTTCGGAAAGGTCCTCACGGTCCAGCGCAGCGCGCGAACGGATGCGTCCGAGAAATCGATGGCGACGAGGATGTGATCGAACATGGCCGCCAAGTTACTGACCGATCTCAGCCTTCGCACCCGCGGCGTCCAGGGCCACCACCAGGCTGTCTACCGCGGCCCACGGAGGCATCCGGCTTCCCGTCTCGATGATCGTCGCGATCGCGCCGCGCAGGTCGCCGTTCGTTTCGTAGATCATCTCGAAATCGTCGAGGCGGGAGTAGTAGAGGACTCGCGCCAGGAGCCAAGCGTTGTTTAGTCGCTCAGGGTCGAGGGATCCGTAACGGCCCGACCGGAGCTCAGGCTTGATCGCCTCGAACTCCTGGGCTCCCCAGCCCATGATCTCCGTCTTGCGTTGCCTCTTCAAATCCCCCTGTATCTCCGCGTCGTACACCGCCTCCAAGCTGTCCACCAGGCGGTTGAAGAAGCGGCCGAAGACCCTCGTATCGTGCCATCGGTCGCGAGCTTGGCGGCACCGGCTCTCGTCATCCACCGCTTCGCAGAAGAACTGGATAGCGCCCCGGTTCCCGACGAAGTTGGCGAAGCTCTCGTTGAAGTGTGCCTGACCGGATGGGAAGAACGTCGTGTGGGTGATCTCGTGGATCACCGTGTCCACCAGCTCCAGACTGTCTGCTCTCAGAGTCGTCGAGAGCAGCGGGTCAGGCAGCCAACCGAGCGTGCTGAACGCTGACGAAGGTCGCACCCACACGTCGTAACCCTGTTCCTCGAGAACCTCGGCGTCGCGGCGGGCCCGATCGAAATGAAAGTAACCTCGATAGGGAACGCGACCCACGATCGGGAACCACCAGGTCTTCCAGGCGAGCTGAAGCTCCGGCGCCGCGGAGACGACCAGAAGGAGCGTGTCGGACTCGACCCGGGCGTAGCTGATGAAGCTCTCGCCGGCGTCGAGTCCCAGCTCTCGCACCGCGAACGCACGGGCGTTCTGAACGAGGCGGAGCTTCTGGCGCATCTCCGGCGCGGTCGTCGTGTCGTGCACCACATCCGTTATCGGGCGGCGGTCCCGGAGGATCTTCGCCTCCTCCCAGCCCGCTCGGAGGACGTAGCCCGGCGAGCACGCTCCGAATATCGCCGGCAAGAAGGCCAGGCACGTCGCCGGGACCGTGAAGGTCGAGCTTCCCCCTCGGGGTAAAGGGCTCATGCTTCCTCCTACCTTCGCCGCCTCCGGCGAGATCCCGGCCAGCGAGGGGCCGAACCGTGCATCGCCCTGCGGGTATTCGTGGATGCTTCGCGATGATGGCGTGCGGCAGGGCGTCCGGCCGTGCGGTGCGGCGCGGGTCCATTCGATACCGGAGGGCTCCACGGATGGCCGAGGATCCTGGAAGGGCACGTCCGCCTGACGCGGATGCGGTCCGAGCCGCCCTGCTCCACTTCGCGAATCTCATCAGGCGGCTGGAGGAGGAAGGGGCGCTTCTGCGTGCCATCCCCCTGCTTCTTAGGCGTCTCGGGGATCTCCGGCAGGTTCTCTTCGACTACGAGGTGCGCGTGACGGAGCGGCTTCTTCCGATCGAAGATCCCGTCGAACGGGAATCGCGGCGGGTCGTGCGCGACGCAAGCTCGCGCGAGGATGAGTTGGCCGAGGAGTGGAAGCGCGGCTTCGATATCGAAGACCTTGACGAGGATTCGGACGAGGGCGTCTGAGCTCAACCGGATCGCTCGGTCAAGTCCGCCTGACGTAGTGCAGCTGCTCTTGGACCCGGTCACGCACGTAGGTCCGGGACGGGCCATCCCCGTCACTCCGGTATCGCCGGTACTCCACGTCCGCTCTCCGATAGCTGTCCTCGTCTCCCGCCTCGCGGAACACGGCCGCGATGACCTCGGCCGCTAGCAGGCCCTCGTCGTTGTAGCTGAGCAGGATGTGCTTGGCGTCCGCCCGGTCGATCAGCTTTCGGAGGGCCGCTTCACACCGATCCCGTCGACACCAGTCCGAGCGCAGCGCGTCGTCCGGAATGAGCCCGGTCTTGCCCCGGAGCTCGGGCGGCGTGCTCCAGCCGGCGGCGATGACCTCCGGCACGTGGTAGTAGGCCGGGTACTGCCGCTCGTTGTAAGGCGGATCCAGATACAGGAGATCCACCGTCCCGATCGACGCGACGAGCTCCTCCGCCTTTCCGAGGTACGCGGTGCTCGGGCGGCCGCCGTTGCGTCGCGAGGTCGGTTTCAGCGGTCGCAGCTCCAGCTGTCGTCGCGCGTTCGGCTGCCACGACTTGACGAACGAGGCGTATACGCCGGTCGTGTTCGCCACCCGATCGGCCGCCTCGACGAGCGTGGCGATCAGAAACTGGCTGCGTGCCGGGTCCAG
>JBDHFW010000011.1:0-32098 GCA_039590175.1 Gemmatimonadota bacterium
AGCCCGGGAAGGGCGTAGCCCCACCGGCTCATGAACCCGCCGATCGCAGGACCGATGATGAACCCGATGCCGAAGGCGGCGCCGATGAGCCCCATCGCCTTCGCCCGGCCTTCCCTCGGACTTCGATCGGCCACGTAGGCCTGTGCGACCGGTATCGTGGCGCCCATCACGCCACCGACGATGCGCGAGAGCAGGAGGACCCAGATGCTGCCGGCCAACGCGAAGACGACGTACGACCCGGCGGTCCCGAGCAGTCCGAGGATCAGCGGCAGCCGGCGTCCATGACGGTCCGAAATCCGGCCCCAGATCGGCGCGAAGACGAACTGCATCGCCGAGTAGGCGCCGATGATGCCTCCGACCGCGAGCGGGCTCGCCCCGAAATCCGTGGCGAAGAACGGCAGGAGCGGCAGGACAATGCCGAAGCCGATGAGATTGATGACGACAGTGAGGAAGACGACACCCAACGAGAGGCCACGGCGGCCTCCACCCCCCGAACGCCTAGAAGTCAGAGCTCACCGCCCATGTCGAAGCCGGGCGACAGCAGCCCGCGCTCGGCCAGGTGAGCCAGGTGAGCTCGAACGGAGCCCTCGGCGGCCGCTTCCAGCCCGGCCTGAAGCTCGGGGTAGACACGCCGCCGGATCGCACCCAACGACCTTGCCCCCGCCTCGAGGGCATCGCGGATCTGGCGCTCGCGCTCGAGACGGTGGTGCCGATAGCCCTCCAGGAGCGCTCCCGCGTCGGCCACTGGGGGACCGTGTCCGGGCAGGACGCGCTCGGGTCTCAGAGAGATGAGACGACTGAGACTCGCCAGGTACGAGCCCATGTTTCCGTCCGGCGCCGCGACCAGGGTCGAGCCCTCTCCGAGCACCGTGTCGCCGGTGAACAGCCAGCGAGCCGGCTGCAGGCAGAAGCTCAGCGAGTCGGCCGAATGTCCCGGGGTCTCCAAGACGTCGAGGTGGGCCGAGCCACCATCGACCTCGATTCGGTCGCCCTCGCCGAGCGGTCGTCCCTCCAGCCCGATACGAGCGAGGGTCTGCGGCGACGCCGCCAGAGATGCTCCGAACTCCTCGGCCGCCCTGGGAGCCAGAGCCGCATGATCGTGGTGGGCATGGGTCAGGCAAACCCACTCCACGACCGCCTCCCCGACCAGCTCGACGAGTTGGTCGATGCCCGCCGGCCGATCCGGACCTGGATCCAACAAGACCGCCCGCCGGGCCCCGATCCTGTAGCTGCGGGTGCCATCCAGCGTCAGCGGCCCCGGGTTGTCCGCCACCACCACACCCACCTCCTCACCCAGTTCGCTGGCCGTCATTTCAGGAGAGCTACTCCAGCACGACGGGAGCCGGACGAATGCGTCCGGCTTCGAAGATCAGCTCGGCGAGGATCGGCTTCACCGTGCGCCCCTGAAGGGCGTGGAAGACCTCGTCCAACGATCTGAACCGGTCGAGAAGCTCGAGCGTGCTGCGGGTGGGAAAGAGCATCGGCAAGCGGCCGGCGGCGAAGCGTGCCAGCGCGTCGGCCGGGTCGAGCCAGGTGAACGCCGTGTGCTCGCGGGTCAGCTCCGGCTCTCCGCCCGGGTGGCGAGCGAGGAAGAAGCGCGTGTCGTAGCGCCTGCTGAACTGCACTGGCGTGATCCAGCGGCAAGAGGCCCGTCTCCTCGAAGGCCTCACGCAGAGCTGCGAACACGGCTTGCGGCTCGCCGGACGACCCACCCTCTACCCGGTCGATCGCTTCGGCTGAAGAGTCTTCCGGATCGACCGTACCGCCGGGGAAGACGTGCGCTCCGGCGGCGAAGCGGCTCTCGAGCGGCCGCTCGAGGAGAAGGACCTCGAAGCGACGGGTCGTAGAGCGGGCCAGGCATATCGTGGCGGCCGGCCTGGGCTCGACCGGCGGCGAGCCCGGTCGGATGTGGCCCCTCGCGAATTCCTCTTCCTCGATCGCGCGCTGCACGCGCTCCGCGTCCGGGAGCTCGCCGCCTACCACTCGCTTACCACTCGAGCAGTTCTCCGGTCGCGAGCCCCGTCAGGACCAAGAGCACCAGGAGCGAGGCGAGGACCATGAACAAACCGACCACGGGGATGAGGACAATGGCGGCTGCCCTGCCCGGGGTCGTCCGGTGGGCCTCTCGTAAGCCCATAACCAGGAGAACCAGCGACCAGACGGCACCCACGGCCGGTCCCAGGATCGGAGCTGCCGTGAAGACGGCAGGCCCGGCGCTGTAGCAGAAGACGCGCGCGGTGGCCCGCATGCCGCGCCGCGCCGGAGCCAGGATGAGCGCAAAGAGCTGCAGCACGAGAACGCCGACGCCGAGGCCGATCAGGGCGGCGAACGGCTCGAAGAAGAACTGCACGAGTGGAGCCAGCGGAGCTTCCGGGCGAAATGCGGCGGGAAGCAGCGGCGCGTCGGTCGATCGCCACAGCAGCACGAAGAACGCGGAGGTGATCGAGACCAGCAGGTAGTAGAGCAGCGGCCTGGCCAGAGAGCCTTCCCATGCGAGGCGGCGGAAGAAGGCGGCTGGCTGGAAGAGGCTGTCGCGCCAGGTACGAAGGACGCTGGCGGGAAACGCTACGGAGGGATCTTCCCAGGCGACGCTTCCGGCGCGCATTTGATCGGCATGGGCGATCGCGGCTTCCGACAGCCGGGTGCCGCAGAGCGGGCACTCGAACGTGCCCGGGCCGGATTCAAAGCCGCAGTGCGGGCAGATGGGCGAGTGGACGTCGGCGTGCCCCGGCTGGCTCAGAGGATCCTCAGCGCTCGCTCGCCAGCCAGCGGTACACGCCCCGCACGTTCAGCGCGAACCACTCCTCGTAACCGCCCCATGACGCGTACTTATCCAGGCTGATCCGCTCGGCCGCCTCGTCTTCGCTCCACCCCGCGTCGAGGGCCTGCTGCACCGCGTCGCGCAGATCTCCGTAGTAGGCGATCTGCCGCTTCACGGCGTCGCGGCCGAGGTCGCGATATCCGACGCGATCGTTGGCCACGAAGTCCACCGCGAAGGCGATGCGCGCATCAGGTATGAGCCCGATGATCATGCTCGCCGTGTGGCTCGGGCCGAGGTAGACCAGGCGGACCTCCCGTCCCCCCGGCTTCAGGGTGAGGCGTCCGCTGAAGGTCACGTCGGGTGGCGGGAGGCTGGGATTCGCCGCCTCGAGGAGGGGCGCCAGTGTGTTCTCGTGGCCGATGATCAGGGTGCGGCCGCCGAATATCGCTCGCAGCACACCGGCGCCCGAAGCATGGTCGGCGTGGTGGTGACTGTACACGATCGCGAGAAGCGGAACGCCGGGCGCCGCGGCCCGGATTTCCTGGGCCAGGATGCGGGCCGCATCATCGGAGATGGGATCGAACGCGACGACGCCGTCGTTCGTGACGACGAACAACGTGTTGTAGGCTCCATAGCGGAACTGGAAAACCCCTTCCGCCAACTCCGTCGTCGCCCACTCCGTCTCCTGGGCCGAGGCTTCCGTCACCGCGAGCAGGCCGCCGAGAACGCCAATCGCCAGAAGCGACGCTGCCGACGCCAGCCGCGTTCGCAACCGAATCCGTACGACGCCCATCAGTCCAGAAGCCTCAGTGGCATCACGAGGCAAAGGTAGTCGGAGTCACCCTCCGCGGGCTGCAACGTCGCCGCCCGTTCCGCAGCCTTGAAACTCAACTTCACATCGTCGTCCGACATGTATCGCATCACCTCGAGAAGGTAGTTGGCGTTGAATCCGATTTCGAGTGACTCTCCGTCGTAGTCGACCGCCAGCTCGTCCTCGGCCTCGCCTAGGTCGGGCGTCTGCACGCGGAACTTCACCACGCCAGGCTCGAACAACAGCCGTACCCGGTGGGTCTGGTCGCTCGCCACGACCGCCATGCGCCGGATGGCGGACTCCAGGCCAGCACGATTCGCCACCACCTGCTTGTCGTTGTCCTTCGGTATGACCTGATCGAAGTTCGGGTAGGGGCCCTCGATCAGGCGAGTGAAGACGGCCCGCCGCTCCGAGCGGAAGGCCAGGTGGTTCGCAGACCGGGCGACCTCCAGCTGCTCTTCGGCGTCGAACAGCCGTTGCACCTGGCCGAGCGCTTTCGGCGGCACGATCAGATCAGCCTCCGGCGCGCCGGCCTCGTGGAGATCCTTGGTCATCAGGGCGAGCCGGTGACCGTTCGTCGCCACCATCGTCGTCGACTCCGGCCGGAGCTGCCAGAGCACACCATTGAGGATCGGCCGGCTCTCTTCGGTGGACGCAGCGAACGAGGTGTGGGAGATCAGCTCCTGGAGCGCCTCGGCCGACATCTTCCAACTCTCCGAGAAGTCCACCTCCGGGAAGGTCGGGAACTCCCCTTCCGGGAGGCCATAGAGCTTGAATCTGCTCCGTCCACACTCGATTCGTATCTGATCCTGATCGGCGATCAGGTGGACTGGAGCGTCCTCCAGCTCCCGGGTGATCTCCGAGAACTTCTTCGCCGGGACGGTCACGGCTCCCTCGGCCTCCACCTCCGCATCGATCCTCACCTGTACAGAGATGTCCAAGTCTGTACCGCACAGCTGTACGGATTCCCCGTCCGCCCGCAGCAGGATATTCGAGAGCACCGGTAGTGTCGTCCGCGCCGGGATCGTGGCGGAGACGGCCACCAACCCCTTCTGCAGCTTCTCACGTGTAATGGCCAGCTTCATTCGGAACCTCGTTGGTCCGGCGATGGAAAAGGTGGGGTAGTAGTTCTACTCCCTACCTGTAGAAATAAATCTTAGTAGTAGCAGTAGGGCGTGTTGGAAAGTGGAAAACCTCTCGCTCAGGGCTCGAGCAGACCCGGCCCGTCGGCGATGACGGGTGCGGCAGCGGTGTCGAACGTCGGGGGAAGCCGGTGATGAAGGGGTAGGCTGATTCCACACCAGCGACCCGGCGGCACTCTTCATCCACCCCGATCCGGGCTGGCTCCACGCCGCCTGCGGCATCTTTCTACAACCCGTGGGAAAGCCCGTGCCCATCGGGCCGTCGATCGAGGTCAACTGGCCAGCGCTTCCTGAAGCTTGCGCACCCGCGACCGGAATGTGGGATCGCCCGCCATCTCGGCCTCCACCTTGTTGACCGAGTGAATGACCGTCGAGTGGTCGCGCCCGCCGAAGATCGATCCAATGTCCGTATACGGCAGATCGAGGGTCGTCTTGATGAGGTACATGGCGACTTGGCGCGGCACGACCAGGGTGCGGGTCCGACGCTTGGACTTCATGTCGTCGACGGTCACGTTCCAGTGCTCGGCGGTCCGCTCGACGATTTGCTCCGGCGTGGTTCGAACACGTTCGGCGTACGGTTCGGGCTCGGTGTCCAGTGCCTCGCGCGCCAGGTCCAGGTTGATCTCCCTGCGCGTGAGCGAGCTGAAGGCGAGCAGCTTGATGAGGGCACCCTCGAGCTGGCGCACGGAGGTCTTCCTGATGCGGGCGATGTACTCGATGACCTCCTCGTCCATGCACAGGCCGTCTTCCTCGGCCTTCTTCTGCAGGATGGCGATGCGCGTCTCGAAGTCGGGCGGCTTGATGTCGGTGACGAGTCCCCACTCGAAGCGCGAGACGAGGCGCTCCTGGAGTCCGGGGATCTCGGCCGGCGGTCGGTCCGACGTGATGACGATCTGTTTCTGGGCATCGTACAGCGCGTTGAACGTGTGGAAGAACTCTTCCTGAGTGCCCTCCTTGTTCCCCAGGAAGTGCACATCATCCACCAGGATGACGTCGATCTGGCGGTACCGCTGCCGGAAGTTGGCCGTTCGACCGCTCTGGATCGCCGCGATCATCTCGTTGGTGAACTGCTCGGATGTCGTGTAGACGACCCTGCGCTCGGCGAAGCGATCGAGGATCGCGTGCCCGATCGCGTGCATCAGGTGGGTCTTGCCGAGCCCGGTATCGCCGTAGATGAAGAGTGGGTTGTACGCCGCGGCGGGGGCGTCGGCGACCCGGCGGCAGGCGGCGGTGGCGAGCTGATTGTGCCCTCCGATGACGAATCGATCGAACCGATACCGGTCGTTCAGGCCGACCGCGGCGGGATCGGTCGGCAGCGGCGCGATCTCCTGACCGACGTCTTCCACCCCTTCCTGGCCGAGGGGCTTTCCGCCGAGCTCCGGGAACTCCAGGCGCTCGTCCTGTCCGTGGTGCTCGAAGCGGACCTGCAGTGGCCTTCCCAGCTCACGTTCGGCCAACTCCCGCAGCAGTCCGCCGTACTTATCCTCGATCCACTCCACGGCGAACTTCGTCGGCGCGCCCACAACGAGGGTCTCGTCCGTGAGCGCGATTGCTTCCGTGGAGGCGAGCCAGGTCGCGAACGTCTGCTCCGGCAACACCTCTTGGGAGGCTTGAGCGATGCGGGACCAGACCTGGGTGGCGGTTAGTTCCATCCGATGTCGTTTGCAACCTACCGGGAAGGCTCGGGGCCGGTCGACGATTCCGGGCCGACACCCGGGGGGCGTCAACCTAGACGGACCGTTCGCGCGTTGTCAACGGCCATTCCGTCCGTAGCCCCGTGGTGCCGGATTGTTTGACAGTCCAGGTGGGCGAATCTACACTTCTGGGCTTTCTTCCGGCGTGGAACACCCCCGCGAAACGCGGTTATACGGGGCCGCGACCTGCCGGACAGGCCGCGCGTGCGACAGTGCATGCGCTGTCCGGAGCTTTTACCCGCGCCACCAATTCCGAGCGCCATGCAACCGACGTACAGGAAGCCCAGCAACAGGAAACGGCGGAAGGACCACGGCTTCCGGGCCCGAATGAAGACGAAGGCCGGCCGACGCGTCCTCTCCCGCCGCAGGAAGAAGGGCCGAAAGCGCCTAACCGTGAGCGACGAGTTCCGCCGCAAGCGGCGAAGTCGCTGACGCCCGCCCGTCCCCGGCGCACCCTCCCGCGCCGTCTCACATGAAGGACGAGAGATTCCCGCGCGCGGCGCGAATCGGCAGCGGCCGAGAGATCCGGGAGCTCCTGCGACGGGGCCGTCACTGCAGGCTCGGACCGGTCGATCTGTTCGTGGGCGCGGCGAAAGAGGACCGACCGCGCGTGGGCGTGATCGTGCCGCGATACGGCCACAGCGCGATGGAGCGTAACCGGCTGCGCAGGCGGGTCAGGGAGATCGCTCGTCGCGAGTGGCTCCCTGTTGCGTGGGGGCGGGAGCGCCATCTCGACGTGCTGATACGGGCGCGAAGAGAGGCGTACGACCGCTCCTTCGACGAGCTCCGGGCTATCGTTCTCGAGAGTGGGGAGCGCCCATGCGGCGTGTGATCGTGGGTTTGATTCGGGCCTATCAAGTGGCGCTCTCGCCCTTGCTCCCCGGCGCCTGCCGGTTCACGCCCACGTGCTCCCAGTACGCACTGGAAGCCGTCACCGATCATGGGCCTCTAAGGGGTAGTTGGCTAGCGACGAGACGCCTGCTTCGCTGTCATCCCTTCGGCGGCTTCGGATACGACCCCGTTCCGCCGACCGCCGAGCCTCCGGGAACCGGCGGTCGGGATGTGGTCGAGGGGCTCGTCGAGCCGGGGGTCGGGGACTGATGGAGCGACGGCTGTTGATCGCTATCGGCCTCATGCTCGGCGTGATCGCGCTCACCAACCTGATGTTCCCGCCCCTGCGAACCGAGTCACCACGGGGAGCCGCGGACACCGCCGCCGTCGTCACCGATACAGCTCCTCGGCCCGGCGGCCTCGACCCGCTGGACGGGGCGCGGCAGGAAGATGCGCCGACAGAGCCCGTGGAGGGACGCCTCGCGGATCCGAGGCGGGACGTACCCGTCGACACCATCCAGGTGGTTTCGCCGCTGTACCGTCTTCGGTTCGTGACACGGGGCGCGGCCCTGGTCTCGGCGCAGCTGTCGACCTACGGCTCGTACGCTCCGGATGATCCTGAGACCGTTCCGGTCGAGCTCGTGCGCCCGGGTGACCGGCTTCTGGGGTTCCGGGTGGCCGTGGGGCCGGACACGCTCGACCTGTCGGACCGGCCGTTCGAGGCGAGCGCCCGCGAGATCACGCTGTCGGAGGGTTCGCCGAGAGATTCTCTCACCTTCCGCTACGCGATCGGGTCGACCGAGCGTGGACCGCTCGGCTTCCGAGTCACGTACCACTTTGACGCCAGCCGCTACCTGGTCGGCGTTCGTGGAGAGTTCGAGGGCGTGGGCGACCGCGGCTACACC
Source organism: Gemmatimonadota bacterium (assembly GCA_039590175.1). GTDB lineage: Bacteria > Gemmatimonadota > Gemmatimonadetes > Palauibacterales > Palauibacteraceae. The sequence goes on from JBDHFW010000011.1 coordinate 8,145, forward strand.
ATCGCCATGTCGCTGGGCGAGGGCCTTCGGAGCAACGAAGCGTCCGCGAAGGAGGATTTCGGCCAACTCGCGTTGGCTACGAGAGGAAGAAGCGGCATTCAGAGCCTCAGGCTCTCCGCCGTCGAGGATGGAGAGAGAGAGGCCGCCGAGGGGGGTCCCTTCGACTGGGTGGCGGTCAAGAACAAATACTTCCTCATCGCCTACCTGGCGGCCGAGGGGGGCCCGGGCTTCGGGGGGGTGCTCCTGGACGGTCTCCCCGACGAGAACGCGGCCCGAATGACGGCCACGCTTCCGGTGCCCGCCGGATCGCCCGAGTTCTCGTTCGACGGCTACCTCGGACCGCAGGACTACGCGCGGCTGACGGCGATCGGCAACGACCTGCACAACGTGAACCCCGTGGGCTGGCGATGGCTGCAGCCAGTGATCCGGCCGCTGGTCGCGATCGTGATGGCGATCCTGACCTGGATGCACGAGACCTTGAGCCTGGCGTACGGTTGGGTGCTCATCCTCTTCGGCGTCCTGATGCGGATCGTCCTCTTCCCGCTGTACCAGAAGTCGATGCGCGCACAGATGGCGCAGATGAGGGTGCAGCCGCTGATGAAGGACATTCGGGAGAAGTACAAGGACGAGCCGCAGCGCATGCAGCAGGAGATGATGCGGCTTTACAAGGAGCACAACATCAACCCACTGGCGGGCTGCCTGCCGATGATGCTCCCCTTCCCGGTCCTGATCACGCTCTTCTTCGTGTTTCGGAACACGATTGCGTTCCGCGGAGTCCCGTTCCTCTGGCTCCCGGATCTCTCTCTCAAGGACCCGTTGTACATCGTCCCTCTGCTGATGGGTGGCTCGATGTTCCTGCTAATGTGGATCGGCCAGCGGGGCATGGAGCAGACGGCGCAGACAAGGATGATGGGCTACGGGATGCCGATTCTGTTCACGTTCCTGTTCGCCAACTTCCCATCCGGGCTGAACCTCTACTACGCTACGAGCAACTTCGCCTCCCTTCCGCAGCAAGTTTACATCGCACGGGAGCGACAGAAGGCGAAGAGCGCGGGACCGTCCCCGGATGAGAGCAGTACCGCGGGTGGGGAGAGTGAGCCCAAAGGATCGGCAGGGTCTCGGAAAGCTGGCGGCGGGAAGCCGAAGGCCGCGGGTGGAAAGGCCGGGAAAAAGAGAGCTGCTGGAGGTCGGAAGGGTGGTGCGAGAAAGAAGCGAGGGTCCTCGAAGAAGACCTCCTCCAGGCGATAGCGCGCAGCCGGCGCCGTCCGGCGAGGGAGAATGAAGGAGCGAGACCGAGCTCTTCCGGCCGACACGATCGCCGCCATCTCGACGGCTCCCGGGAGAGCGGGGATCTCGGTCGTGCGCGTCAGCGGACCGGACGCCGTCGCCGTGGCGGAGAAGCTGGGCGTTCCCGAGCTCGCTCCGCGCCGAGCCACGCTGGCCCCCGTTCACCACCCTGAAGACGGCCGGATGGTCGATCGAGCCGTTCTCACGCTTCATCGCGCCCCATCATCCTACACCGGCGAGGATCTCCTGGAGATCAGTGGGCACGGAGGCTTCCTCGTGCCTCAGCTGATCCTTGACGCCGCCTGTGCGGCCGGTGCCCGTGTGGCGAGGCCCGGCGAGTTCACGATGAGAGCCTTTCTGAACGGCAGAATGGACCTCGTTCAGGCCGAGGCGACGCTGGACCTGATCGATGCGCGCTCCGAGGCGGCGCACAAATCGGCTCTCTTCCAGCTGGAGCGAGGTCTGTCACGCCGGATCGAAGAGTTGCGGGACGAGGTCATCGGCCTGTTGGCGGTGCTCTCGTACGAGATCGATTTCCCTGAGGAGGACGACGGCCCCGTCCCGGAGTCGCGGATCGCGGAAGCGGCCGCTTCGCTGACCAACGGCCTGCGCGAGCTTCTGCTGCACGCGGCCGAGGGCGAGATGGTGAGGGACGGAGCGCTTACCGTGATCGCTGGTCGGCCGAACGCGGGCAAGTCCAGCCTCTTCAACGCGTTGCTCGGTGAAGAGCGAGCGATCGTGACGGAACTTCCGGGAACGACGAGGGACGCGATCGAGGCGATCCTCAGCCTCGAGGGCTATCCGTTTCGCCTCGTGGACACGGCCGGGTTGAGAAGCCGACCGGGAAGGGTGGAGAGTCTTGGTATCGAGGTGGCCGAGAGCTATCTGCAGAAGGCCGATATCGTCTTGTTCTGCGCGGAGGCGGGACGGCCCCTCGGAGCGGAGGAGCGGCACTTCCTCGAGAAGTGGTCGGGTGAGGGGAAGGTGGGCCAGCCGGAGGGTTCGGGACCTGTCGTCATCACCGTGCGGACCAAGGCGAGTGTATCGCCGGCTACCGCATCTGCAGCCTCGGCCGAGGTGGAGATCTCGGCCGTCGAGGGCCGCGGCCTCGAGCCGTTGCGAAGCCGGATGCTGGATGCCGCCTACGCAGGGCTGCGTGACTCCGGGGAGATGCCGCTGGTCACGCGCCGGCGGCAGTCCAGGGCTCTAAGACAGGCGATGCAGGATGTGGAAGTCTTTGTTACCAAACGAGATAGAGGACATCCACCCGAGATCGCCGCAACTCATCTGCAGGACGCTCGGCACGCTCTGGAGGAGGTCCTTGGCGCCGTCGACACGGAAGACGTTCTGGACGCACTCTTCTCGGGGTTCTGCGTCGGAAAGTGAGTCGGCGAGCGATGGTCCAGGTCAGGACCCCTCTCGACGGCGGGAATCCCTCCTGACACGGCCGCTTTACCTTGCTACAAAGCGCGGCGAGTCCTTGGAGATGTCGGTCTCGTCAGGGTCTTGCCCCGAGCTAAGCTGCGCGCTGACAGCGCACGCAGACGAACGTCTTGCGGCCCTTCAGGGTGATCGTGGTGAGCTCTGTGCTGCAGCGGGGACAGGCGGCTCCGTTCCCACGGTGGTTGATCAACCAGCCCGGATCGGCGTGCGCCGCCTGCCAGTGGAGGGTCGCTCGCCGAAGGACCCGCCGGAGGTAGAGGTGAACGCGCTCCAGCTGGCGCTGGTTCATCTGGCCGACCTTCAGATCCGGCCGATAGCCGGCCTGGAAGCAGATCTCATCAGCGTACTCGTTCCCGATGCCGGCGATCGCGGCCGGATTCATCAGAAAGCCCTTGAGGGAGCTGCGCGGATGTGCGACGGCGAGCTCAACGAACGTCTCGACAGTCAGGTCTTCGCTCAGCGGGTCGATACCGAGGCTCTCAGGCCCGCCGAGGGCGGCGAGGTCGCTGCCCTCTACGAGCCGCACCGTGTCGCGGGTGCCGGGTGCATCGAACCGCAACTCCCGGCCCGCCGCGAACTGCAGCCGGATGCCGCTGGTCTCGTCCGGCGGCACCGTCTGGGACTCTAGGTAGATGCGGCCGTCGTCTCCCATGTCGAACACGAGACTGTACTCGGAGCGGAAACGAAGGACGATGTTCTTCCCATGCCTCTCGACGGCGTCGATCGCGTGGGACTCGATCTTCTCTCGGGCGACCTTTGGGTCGACATCCACATCCGTATCATCGATGAGCACGGCCGAGATGGTCTTTCCAGTCGCGTAACCGGCGAAACCCTCGATCATTCGTTCGACATCTGGAAGCTCTATCACCACGTCACCTCCGAAAGCCTAGGGGAAGGTCACCGCCCGTCAAGACTAGGCCGAAAGGGATACACCGGATGTTGTGGAAAGTGCCGGCCGAGTCGGGCGCGCTCAGAGAGCGATGCGGAAGCCCTCCGGCAGGCCCGCACGGCACGGAATTTCCTCCACGGAGAGGACCCTGGCATGGCGGGGACCGGTCCGAACTCTCTCGATGAAGGCCTGCACCCCGCCGACGGGACCTGCGACGTGGATCTCCACCGATCCATCGGAGCGGTTCCGCACGGTTCCCCGCAGGCGAAGCTCACCCGCGATCTCCCGCGTCCACCACCGGAAGCCGACGCCCTGAACGCGGCCGCGGAGCACTACGCCCCGGCGGGCCTCTTCGGGTGAGGCAGGCTCTAAGGCATCGTTGGAGATCATGGGACCCATTCGTCAGTTTCAAGGTAATGCGAGCGGCGCCGAGCCGCGCGGCTGCGGTGTCGAGGGCATGCGGCCATATTCACCAGCGGTGCGGATCGCATTGATGCCTGGCTGACAGCCGGTAAGGGATAGCGGGACGTATGAAGACGAGCTACGACGTGATCGTTGTTGGAGGCGGCCACGCGGGGTGCGAGGCCGCGAACGCGGCGGCCAGGTTGGGTGCAGAGACACTGCTCATCACGAGTGTGCTCGCGCGGGTGGCCCAGATGTCCTGCAACCCGGCCATCGGGGGGATTGCCAAAGGGACCGTCGCCAGGGAAGTGGATGCGCTGGGCGGGCTGATGGGCCGTGCGACCGACCGCTCGACCCTGCATGTCAGAATGCTCAATCGGTCCAAGGGACCTGCCGTCTGGGCTCCGCGAGCGCAGTGCGACCGCGGGCTCTATCCGCGCGCGATTCGAACCCTGTTGGAGGAAAGCGAGCGGCTCGATCTCTACCAGGGGATGGTCGAGGCGCTCCGAGTTCGGGGAGACCGGGTGAGCGGCGTCTCCTGTACCGATGGGAGCGAGTTTCGGTCGGAGCGAGTGGTGCTCACGGCCGGGACGTTCCTGCGAGGCAGCATAAAGATGGGCGTGAGTCGGTCGATCGCGGCCGGCCGCGCGGGGGATCCTCCTTCCGTCGAGCTCGCGGAGCAACTGCTGGGTCTCGGGCTAGCGGCCGAGCGATTCAAGACGGGAACGCCTCCGAGGGTCGACGGCCGGACCGTGGATTTCACGAAGCTCACGCGACAGGAGAGCGAACGGGAGCCGCTGAGGTTCTCCCATTGGGAGAGAACAGGCGGTCTCGCGAGAATGCCGTGCTGGATAGGCGCAGCGGGCGCGGGGGTCCGCGAGATCGTGGAAGCCAATCTGAGCGAATCCGCCATGTACGGTGGCGCGATCGCCGCGCGTGGCCCGCGATACTGTCCCTCGATAGAGGACAAGGTGAAGAAGTTCCCGCAGGCGGAGAGCCACCAGCTCTTCCTCGAGCCCGAAGGGCTGGAAACGAGCGAACTGTACGTGAACGGACTCGCCACGTCGATGCCACCCGACGTGCAGCGCGAGCTCCTGGCACGGGTACCCGGCCTCGAGAACGCCCGGATGACACAGCCCGGATACGCCATAGAGTATGACTTCTTCCCGCCGCAGCAGCTCGACCCCACCCTGGAGCTCAAGCTCCTGCATGGGCTCTACTTCGCTGGCCAGATCAACGGGACGACGGGTTACGAAGAGGCGGCCGGGCAGGGGATCGTCGCAGGCATCAACGCGGGGCTGGCCGCGCTTGAGCGGGAAGCCTGGGTGCCGGGCCGCGATGAGGCGTACCTGGGGGTTTTGGTCGATGATCTCGTGACGAGGGGAGTGGATGAACCGTACCGTCTTTTCACCTCCCGAGCCGAGTTTCGTCTCACATTGCGGCAGGATAACTGCCTCGAGCGCCTGGGCCCCACTGCGCAGAGGCTCGGAACGCTCACCGAGGACGAACTCGCTTGTTTGGGCCGGTTTCTGGAGGAGCTGGGGCGGGCGAGAACCTGGGCGAGAACGACGAGCCTGGAGCCGAAGGCCGTAAACGGGCACCTGCAGGAGCGCGGCACGACCCCGCTAACTCAGAAGCAACCGCTACGCGTCCTGCTGAAGCGTCCGCAGGTGCGGCTCGAAGAGCTGGTCGGTGCAGATGGGCCGCTGGAGGCGAATGGTTTCGATCCCGATGTCCTGGCCCTCGTCGAGATGGAGTTGAAGTACGAGGGTTATCTGGGCAGGGAGCGGGATCGCGTGGAAGCGCTGCGTCGTCGAGAGAGCATGTCGCTGCCCGCCGCGCCGCCCTATCTGGACATGGGTTCGCTGTCCTTCGAGGCGCGGGAGAAGCTCGAGCGGGTGCGGCCACGGACGCTCGGCCAAGCTGCGAGAATCCCCGGGATTTCGCCGGCTGACTTGCAGAACCTCCTTGTGGAGCTGCGACGACGCGAGCTTTCGGGCACGGGGGTTGATCTCGACGAGGCGGAAGCACCGAGGTGAATGCCCCGACGAAGGGGACGGCTAGGCTGAGAGGCGGAGATGTTCCACGTGAAACACTCCCCAAGCGTGGACGCATCCGCCGGGACTCTCGACGCCTCCGCACCGGTGAGGATGAGCAGGGTGGTCTGGTTAAGATCCTGAAACCATGTTACATGGACTGTTTTCCACAATCGTGGAACGCTGTGTTTCACGTGGAACACTCTCTGCTTGGCGCGACCACCGACCCGGCTCTATATTGCCCACGTCCCGAACATCCGTCCTCAACAAGCGGCGGTTTGAGCTGTTCTCGACTCGACGATACGAACGAATTCGGCTCGCCAGCCCTCCCGCACTTGCAGCGGGCCAAGGGCTGTGAAGGTGCTGGAGCCCGCCGGCTGACCCCGCAGAGGAGCGCATGAGCCGGATCATCTCCATCGCTAACCAGAAGGGCGGCGTCGGGAAAACCACGACAGCCATCAACCTCGGTGCCTCACTCGCGATCGCGGAGCGACGGACTCTGGTGCTGGACTGCGATCCCCAGAGTAACGCGTCCAGCGGGTTCGGGATTCGCAAGAACGCCAGCAGGCCCTCGGTCTACGAGTGCGTCGTCGAGGGGAAGCCACTGGCCGACGCGATCCACCACGAGGTCCATTTTCCGTATCTGGATGTTGCGCCCGCCAGCAGAGACCTGTCGGGCGCCGAGGTGGAGCTCATGGAGCGGCCGAACCGCAACCGCCGCCTGCGAAGGGCTCTGGAGCCCGTTCGCGGCTCATATGACTACGTTCTCGTGGATTCGCCGCCCTCCCTGGGCGTGCTGACCCTGAACGCGCTGACCGCCTCGGATTCCGTCATCATACCCATTCAGTGCGAGTTCTACGCCCTCGAAGGGCTCAGTCAGCTTCTGAACACGGTGCGCTTGGTGCAGCGTAACATCAATCAGGAATTACAGATCGAGGGTGTGCTCCTGACGATGTATGACTCCCGCCTCAACCTGTCGAAGCAGGTGGCGGCCGAAGCCAGGGAGTATTTCGGTAGAAAGGTCTTCGACACCATGATACCCAGGAACATCCGGCTGGCCGAAGCGCCGAGCTTCGGTAAGCCGATCGCCCTTTACGATGTACTTTCAACCGGCGCTCGAGGCTATCTGAGCTTGGCGAACGAACTGATCGAGCGCGACGAACCCACGAGGAAGGTTGGCTAAGAGCGACACCCGACTCGGCAGAGGCCTCGGCGCCCTTCTGAGCGAGAACCTGGATGATCTGGATGGCTCGGAGTTCGAGCTCCCGCTCGACGACCTGAGCCCCAACCCATACCAGCCCAGGAGCTCGCTCTCGGAGGCGGCCCTTGGTGAGCTTGTGGCTTCGATTCGAGAGCACGGGCTTCTTCAGCCTCTCGTCGTGCGAAGCCGGGACGCAGGGTGGGAGATCGTGGCGGGTGAGCGTCGCTGGCGGGCGCTGAAGCTTTTGGGGTGGAAGAGCGCCCCGGTTATCGTGCGCGACCTGACCGACGAGCAGATGCTGCTCGTTGCCCTCGTCGAGAACCTGCAGAGAGAGGAGCTGTCGGCCCTCGAGGAGGCGCGCAGCTACCAGCAGCTGTCGGACGAGTTCGGGCTCACCCAGCAGAAGATCGCTGCGCGAGTCGGCAAGGACCGATCAACGGTCGCCAACGCCCTGCGGCTGCTCACGCTGCCCGGGGCGGTGCAGGAGATGGTACACGATGGCCGGCTCAGCGCCGGGCACGCGCGGGCTATTCTGGGCCTTCGAGGCGAGTCCGCTCAGCAGCGCATGGCGGAGGAGATCCTCTCGCGAGGGCTTTCTGTCCGGCAAACCGAGAGGAAGGTGCAGCGGCTCCGCGAGCCCCCGTCGGCCAAGGAGAGGCCGAAGAAGAGCACGGATCAGGCCGAAGACCCCTATGTTCGGCGAGCCCGCCAGGTGCTGGAGCGGGCGCTCGGCACCGAGGTGACCGTGAGACTCAAGGGGGGGGATGCGGGGGAGATTCGCGTCCTGTTCCACGATGCGGAAGATTTTGATCGGCTGCTCGGTCTCATGACGGGCCGACCGGCGTCAGAGCTCTGAGCGGGACGGGTCGTCGTGCAGAAGCTGCGGGATCGCACCTGGACGATCGTCTTTCTCTCCGGGAAGGACACGGAGTCGCACTCCTACCGGCTTCGGGCCGGCACGGTCGTCACCGTTGCCTCGGCAGCGGTGGCCCTTCTTCTCTCGGTTGGGTGGCTGGCGGGACGAGCCTGGGAAAGGGTGAGCGAATCCGCAACGACACGGGAGCTGTCCGAGGAGGTGGAACGGCTCTCGGTCGAGCGGACTCAGATGATGGAACTGGCGTCGAGGCTCGAGAGGATGGAGGGAGACTACCGCCGCCTGCAGAGGGCCCTGGGTAGCAGCGGCTCGGGCCCCGATGCGGGCGATATCTGGCTACCACCCCTCGACGTCTCAGGCGACGCGTTCGAGGCGGCCGGTCCCTCGGAAGGCTCACTCCGGTGGCCTCTCGCGCAACGTGGGTACATCACGCGCTCTCACAGAGCGGACGCTGGAGCGGCTCATGCCGGGATAGACATCGCCGTGCCTGCTGGCACGTATGTTCGTGCGAGCGGCGGCGGTGTGGTAGCGGATGTCGGCGTGAACGGCAGCTACGGCCGCTTCGTGCGAATCGAGCACGGCGACGACCTCTCCACGCTATACGGTCACAACGCCTGGACCTTCGTGTCCGAGGGCGATTCCGTCGAGGCGCTCGAAGTAATAGCGCTCTCCGGGAGCACGGGACAATCGACGGGACCCCATCTGCACTTCGAGGCAAGGCGGCGAGGCCGGATGATAGACCCCCTGGAGCTGGTGAGTCCCTGAGATCGCCGACTTTGAAGTTGATCTAGGGCCGGAAGGACCCGAGAACCCACCGCATTGGGAAAAGGACGGATGATGGCGAAGGAGAACAGAACGGAAAGCCGAGAGCTGAGCGACGTCGTCTCGATCATCGGCCCCGGAATGCAGATCGTTGGCGACTGCACGAGCGACGGGGTCGTCCGGATCGAAGGACGCGTGGAGGGCATCATCAGAGCTGCGAAGTCGGTCGTAGTGGGGAAAGACGGCTTCGTGACCGGCGATATCGAGACGCAGGACCTCATCGTCGCCGGACGCGTCGCCGGCACGATCACGGCGCAAAGCCGCGTGGAGCTGCAGGCCTCCTGCCACGTGGAAGGCGATATACGCAGCCGACGCGTGAAGCTCGAGGAGGGAGGACGGGTCGAGGGTCGGTTGCACATGGGTTCGGAGACGGCGAAGCCGGAGATGCCGAGGAAGGGAGCCGGGGCGGCGCAGATGTCTCGTCCCGCCCAGAGTGCCCAGCAAAAGGGGGCCCCTCAGGGCCTGCAAAAGCCTTCCGGGTCCGACTCCTGAGTCGGGGGCAAACGGTGAGCTGGCGGCAGCTCGTAAGCGCCGCCTCGCCTCGGGACGCGCGGATCCGGCCCGCTCTCCTTTTTGCAGCGTGTTCGGCCGGCCAGCCGCCGGCCTGGCCGGAGGCCGTTCCACATCATTCCACATGCAGCGCCGGGCCGTTCGGGCTCGACGCGGGTTTTCCACGACAGCCTTGACGGAGGCGCTCCTCTTTCTCGCCGGCCTGGTCGCGATCACGTTCGGCGCGGATTGGCTCGTCACCGGCTCCTCAAGGGTCGCTGCCAGAATGGGGGTCAGCCCCCTGGTGGTCGGGCTCACCGTCGTGGCGTTCGGCACGTCGGCTCCCGAGTTGTTCGTGAGCAGCCTGGCGGCGTTGCGTGGCCAAGCGGGATTGGCGGTCGGGAACATCATGGGCTCGACCGTTGCCAACGTCGGCCTCATCGCCGGGCTCGGAGCGATGATTAGACCGATCGATGTGAAACGACGCCTCTTGGCCCGAGAGAGCCCGCTCCTGATCCTCGTGCTGATCATCGTCATGCTCCTCTCCTGGAACGACGCGCTCGGACGGCTCGATGGTCTGGCGCTGATGGCCGGATTCATCATCTACCTGGGCGTCATGCTCCGGATGGAGGGCAGCGGTGCCTTCGGTGGAGGGGCGGACACGGAGCCCGACTCGGGGACGGTGGCGCACGAAACCAACGTCGGGGCGGCGGAGTCCGAAGGCGCGAGCGGGATCCGCCCGGACCGGCCTTTGGCGCTCCTGTGGTTGCGCACCGTCGTCGGCCTGGTCGCCCTCCTTGTTGGCGCGCATTGGCTCGTGGAGTCGGCGGTGGCGATCGCCAGGGTCTTTCAGGTGCCCGAGGAGGTGATAGGGGCGACGATGGTGGCGCTGGGGACGTCAATCCCAGAGCTGGCCTCGACCGTAGCCGCAGCGATACGCGGCCTGGGCGACATCGCCATCGGCAACATCATCGGCTCCAACATCTTCAACCTCGGCCTGGTTCTGGGCACCGCGGCCCTCCTCAGTCCGCTCCGCCTGCCGCCAGAAGTCGTTGTGCGGCTGGTAGTTCCGGCGCTTTTCTTCTGTGCGCTTCTCATCCCGCTCGCCTATACCGGCAGACGCGTGGACCGTCGAGAAGGCTTCCTACTGCTTTGCCTGTACGGCGTGTTCATCTACACGGTCATCTGGCGCGTCTAGGAGCCATCCGACCCACGGCCGCCGGCCTCCTGCCAACCGGTACCCATTGAACGCCCTAGCGAGCCCCATATAGACCTCCAATTCGGCGCCTGCTTGTAAAGCGTAGCTGTAAAGCTTAGCTTTTACTTATATTCTGCTGAGGGGTCGTCGCCTGTTCGCCTAGAGCAAAAGCCCAATGTCTCTCTCCGTGAAAATGAGTAGCAAGCACCAAATCGTCGTGCCCCGCGAGGCACGGGACGCGCTGGCGCTGAAGGCGGGCGACCGCCTCCTCGTCACCGTGCGGGAAGACTCCGTCGTCGAGCTCGAACGCGAGCCGGCGGATCTGGTCGCCGAGCTGGAGGGTCTCTTCGCCCCGCTGGGGAGGAACGTCTGGCCCGAATTGGGTGAGTAAGCGAGCCGCGTTCCACCGCCGCATCGAGGATGCGCGACGTGTCCACGTCGATCCGTTTGTGATAGCCTATCATCTGATAGGACAACCACCGGTCGTTGATCTCACAAGACTATTGTTCACAAGCATTCGCGGCGGACGGGTGCGAGCTCAAACGTCGGCGCTGTCCATATACCAGCTACTCACGGAGCCGTATCGGGAGGGCGAGGACGCGCTGGCTGAGCGGGCGTTCAAGTACCTGGGCGGTCATCCGGGGCTCGAGATCCTTCCGGTCACGGCGGCGGTCTCGCGGCAGGCGGCGGAGGTACAGGCGAGGCTGGGAGGCACACCCGAGCGCTCGATCCAGGTGGCGACGGCACTGCTGGGGGGCGCGAACGCCTATGTGGCTCATAAGACGGCACTTCGACGGATCGCGGGGATGGAGATTATCAGCCTGGATGATTTCGCGGCCGAGTAACGGCTGCGCGAAGATGGGGGCGCCGTGTCGGGGCGCCGTTCAGATGGGGCGGAAGAGTAGACCGGACGGCATCTTGGGCGCGAAATAGGTCGACTTGGGCGGCAGGCGTCCTCCCGCGCGAACGACGGCCCAGAGGCTGTCCATCGAGACAGGCGGAAGGAGGAAGGCGGCAGCGTCAGTCTCGGGGTCGGCGCATGCGGCTTCGGGGTCCTGGTGATACGAGAGGAGGCCGGCCGCGGAAGCGGCGTCAGCGTCACGGCCTCCAAAGCGGCGCAGGATGAGCCGGTCGAGAAGCACGCAGGCCAGAGCGGCCTCGGTCGGCGTCAGCCCGGCCCGCTCGGCAGCTCCAGGGCGCGGCTGCAGGATATGCCCAGGAGGGTTGGCCTGCGTTGCTGGGCCCGGAGTCGCGCAGACGCCGATCGCCGATCCGCCCCTGTTCCGCACCTCGTTGGCGAGGGCTCGGGCCCCGTCGGGCCAGCGCTCCATCTCGAAGGAATCCTCCAGCTGCGCCCGCCAGTCTAGAGGTAGCCCGCCGAGACGCCGATGCGTCGCCTGGACGATCAGTCCGTCGTCGTGCTCGCTCACGATGGCGGCGAGAACGCGCTGAGCACCGGGATGGTCCGGGAGCTGCCGGGAAAGCTCGAGGGCGGTCTCGTAGCGGTGATGTCCGTCCGCGATGAGGAGGTCGTCGTCCGCTACGACATCGAGGATCCTTTTCTGATGCTCGACCGGAATCGCGCGAACGGTATGCGCGATTCCGTCCTCGGTCGTCGCCTCCAGTATCGGCTCCGTCGACCCTGCCCGCGTGAGTAGCTCGGGGAGTTGCCGCTCGGAGTCGCGGGCGACGAAGAAGATCGGCGAGAGCTGGGCCTCGCATGCTTTCATCAGGGCCAGGCGGTCCTCCTTCGGCCCGCGATGCGTGCGCTCGTGCGGGAGGACCTCGCCGCTCTCGAACAGGGCTAGCCCGACGGCCGCGAGCACGGCATGGCGAACGACGGTACGTCCCTGGTCGGAGAACTCCTGCCTGTACGAGTAGGCCTGGTCGCGGTCGGCGCGGGCGAGAATGCCAGAGGCCAGCCACTCCCTCATCCGGTTGGAGGCCAGCAGGTATCGCTCCGGAGCACCACCCTCGGGCAGAACGAGGCGGACCGCGTTGAAGGGGCTGAGATCTCGAAGGCGCTGAGCCTCCTCCGTGCCGATGACGTCGTACGGAGGAGAGATCAGCCGTGACGGATCTCCGGCAGCTTCGGCGTAGTGGATCGATGCGGTCGGGAAGATCCCTGCCATTCTATAGCTCCTGGGTGCGAGGCACGGTCCGAAAGCGACGCGAAGATATGGGCCAGAGTGCCCGTCGAACCAGGGTAGCCAAGTCTTGCAGGGTAGGTCGGCGGAGCTAGGTTGCCCCGCCTGGTTGGGCGAGGCCTTCCGATCGACGGAAGGGCCCGTGAGAGATGCCAAACGAGCTCGGGAAGGAGAGCGGCATTGCCGGATCGCTCATTCGTCGCCGACGGTGCCGCGTTGCGGTCGATCCGAGGGCTTTTGGTGGACATCGACGGCACGCTCCACGTCGCCGGGAGGGCGATCGCAGGGGCTGCTGAGGCCCTCGATGCTCTGCGGGGTCGCGTTCCCTTCCTGTTCACGACAAACACGAGCCGCATGCCGCGCGCGGAAGTGGCCGCCGTTCTCGACTCCATGGGCTTCGAGGCTCGTGAGGACGAGGTGCTTACGGCCACGGTGGCGGCTGCTCTGCGCCTTCGGCAACGAGGGTTCACGCGCGTACAGCTTCTCGCTCCGGAGTCCGTGAGCCGGGATTTCCGGTCTTTCGAGATCACCGAATCGGCTCCCGAAGCGGTCGTCGTGGCAGACATGGGAGCGGGCTTTACGTTCGAGACCCTGAACTCTGCCTTCCGCAGCCTGCTGGGTGGGGCGCGCCTCGTGGCGGTCCACAGGAACCGGTACTGGATCACGGAGGCCGGGCCAACGCTGGACGCGGGGCCGTTCGTCGCGGCACTTGAGGTCGCCGCGCAGACGGAGGCGGAGCTGGTGGGAAAGCCGGCGCCGGCGTTCTTCGAGATGGCGGCAGCTACCCTCGGCGTTCCCCTGGATCGGCTCGCAGTGGTGGGTGACGATCCGGAGACGGACGTCGAGGGTGCCCGTCGCGCCGGCCTTCTCGCCATCCAGGTGCGGACGGGGAAGTACGAGGCGGCCGGTCCGCAGGCAGTCGGACCCCAGGAGGCCGATCTCAGCATAGACTCGATTCGAGACCTTCCACCCCTACTCCTCGGAGCGGGAGCATGAGCTGCTTGCGATCGTCCAGGCTCCTTCTCGGCGCGCTGGCAACCGCCCTCAGTCTCGCGTCGCTGGAGGAGGCGAGTGCCCAACGGTCACCCTCCGACTACCTCGGATACCCGGTGGGTGCGGATCGGCGGCTCGCCGATTGGACCGAGATCACGGGTTACCTGGCCGAGCTCGCGAGCGCGAGCGAGCGGGTCCGGATCGACACGCTGGGACGCACCACGCTGGGGCGGCCGTTCGTGCTGCTTACGATCAGCGACCCGGCGAACCTCGCCTCCCTGGAGGATATCCGGGAGACGCAGCTCGAGCTCGCCGACCCGAGGCGGATTCGGGATCCGGGGCACCGCGAGCAGCTCATACGAACCGGCAGGAACATCGTGCTCATCACCTGCTCCGTCCACTCCACCGAGGTGGGCAGCACGCAGGTTCCACTTCGCATCGCCTACCGCCTGGCGAGCTCCAACGAGCCCGAGATCCGGGAGATCCTCACCAACACGATCGTGCTGCTCATCCCATCCCTGAACCCGGACGGGGTGGAGAAGGTGGTCGAGTGGTACAGGACCTCAGTCGGCACGGAATGGGAGGGAGCGTCGCCGCCTTTCCTCTATCACCACTACGTCGGCCACGACAACAACCGGGACTGGTACGCCTTCACCCAACTCGAGACACAGCTGACCGTCGAACAGGTCCACAACGCCTGGCACCCGCAGATCGTGCACGACATCCACCAGCAGGAGCGGCACGGGAGTCGCTTTTTCGTGCCGCCCTGGATCGATCCCATCGAGCCGAACGTGGATCCCATGCTCGTGGCGTCGGGGAACGCCCTCGGGGCGGAGATCGCCTGGAGCCTCCTGCGCGAGGGCAAGAAAGGCGTCGTGCTGAACGCGACGTACGACGCCTGGACGCCCGCGCGCGCCTACCAGCACTACCACGCCGGCGTTCGGATCCTCACCGAGACCGCGAGCGCGAAACTGGCGACACCCGTGGAGGTGGATCCCGAGGAGTTGGAGCCCGGTCGCGGCTTTGACCCGCGCGAAAGATCCTGGAATTTCCCGGTGCCGTGGGAGGGCGGAAGTTGGCATCTCGCCGACATCGTGGGCTACATGGAGGCCGGAGCGTTCGCGCTCCTCAGCCATGCCGCCCGGAACCGCGAGACCTGGCTCCGGAATTTCGTCGCAATCGGCGAGCGAGCGGTGGCCGGGTGGCCGGGCTGGCCGGCGGCTTGGATCGTTCCGCCGACGGCCGGAGAGGGCGCGAGCGGTCCATGGTTTGAGATCGGGGTGGCTCGGCTGATCGGTGTGCTCCGGGCGGGAGATGTGGAGGTGGATCGCGCGCTGGAGCCCTTCGAGGCCGACGGTCGGCGCTTCCCCGCCGGATCGTACATCGTCGAGATGCGGCAGCCCTACGGGGCGTTCGCCCAGACGCTGCTCGAGGCCCAGCGGTACCCGGACCGCCGGGCCTACGAGGGCGGACCCCTTCTGAAGCCCTTCGACGTGACGGCGCACACCCTGCCGCTGCTCTTCGGCGTCGAGGCGGTGGCGGTGGAAGAGCCGATCGAGGTCGAGAGGGAGGTCGTCCTCGAGGCACCGGCCTATCCCGTCCCGCTTTCACAGGCCGCGGGGCTGGTGGGCTCGGACGAGCGCGTCGCCCTCTATCAGCCCTGGAACCCCTCCATGGATGAAGGCTGGACCCGCTGGATCTTCGACCGGTACGGCGTGCCTTACGGCACGGTCCACAACGAGGAGATCAACGGCGACGCTCTGGAGGGCTTCACCTCGGTCCTCCTCGCCTCCATACCGGCCGACGTGCTTCGAGATGGCTGGGCGCGGGACTCACTTCCCGCGGAGTTCACCGGCGGATTGAACGCCGACGGCGTCGCCGCCCTGCGCCGATTCGTGGAGAGCGGCGGGACACTGGTCGCCCTGGATCGATCGGTCGAGTGGGTGATCGAAGAGCTGGACCTGCCCGTGCGGAACCTGTTGTCCGGCCTGGATGAGGAAGCGTATGCGGCCCCGGGCTCGCTGGTTCGGCTCGAGTTGGAATCCCGACATCCGATGGCGGCACGCATGCCTCGGGCTGTGGCCGGCTGGCTGCAGGGTGGGCAGGCGTTAAAGGCGGCCCAGGATGCCCGGGTGCGGGTGGTGGCGCGCTACGCGAGCGGGACTCTCCTGTTGAGCGGCTGGCTGCAGGGCGCAGAGCACCTGGAGGGGCGTCCGGCGATCGTCGACATACCATTAGGCGAAGGGCGCGTCGTCCTCTTCGGCATCCGGCCTCAGTACCGCGGCCAGGCTCTCGCCACCCTGCCCCTGTTGTTCGACGCCCTCAAAGCGGCGCCCCACGACTAGACCACGTCCTCCGGGAAGGTCTCGAGCACTTCCTGGACCTTGTTCAGGAAGAAGGCGGCCATCGCACCGTCCACCACCCGATGGTCGTAGCTGAGTCCGAAGTACGACATGTTTCGGATGCCGAGCGCGTCTCCTCCGAGGTCATCCTTGACGACGACCGGGCGCTTCTCGATCACCCCGGTGCCCAGGATCGCGACTTGGGGCTGGTTGATGATCGGCGTTCCGAAGAGGTTTCCGAACACGCCGACGTTCGTGATCGTGAACGTGCCGCCCTGGATGTCGTCGAAGTCGAGCGTCCTCGTGCGGGCCTTCTCCGCGAGCGCGTTGGCTCCCTCGGCCAGACCCATCAAGCTGAGTCGATCCGCGTTCTTCAGCACCGGAACGATCAACTCACGCCCGTCGTCTATGGCCACGGCGATCCCGAGGTTGATGTCGCCATGGTAGACGATCCGGGTGCCGTCGACGGAGGCGTTGAGAATGGGGTAGGCCTTCAGGCCCTCGACGATGGCCCTCATGATGAACGGCCCGTAGGTCAGCTTGACGCCCTCGGCCTCGAACTTCGGCTTGAACTTCTTGCGGAGCTTGACGACGCGCTCGAAGTCGATCTCCGTGACCGACGTGACATGGGCGGAGACGTGCTGCGACATGAGCATGTGCTCCATCGTGCGAAGCCGAACACGGTTCATATCCTCCACGCGGTCGCTGTCGCGGATCGGGACGCGAGGGAGCTTGACCTCCAGCGTCGCTCCATGGATCGGAAGGTGCATCACGCCGGGCGGTCCCGCGGGCGTCGGTGCAGCGGACGGTGCCCCCGGCGTCGGCGTGGGCGGTGCGGGCGTCGCGGGGACTTCCTTGGCGCCGGGAGCGGCAGCGGCCGGCTGCATCCCCCTCTCGTCGATAAAGGTCAGGATGTCGTCTCGCGTAACCCGGCCGGCGATGCCGGAACCCTCGATCTGGGCGATGTCCACCCCGTGTTCGGCGGCGATCTTCCGGACAAGCGGCGTGGAGCGGGTGCGCAGGCGCTCCTCTCGTGATCCCGGCGCGGTGCCCTCTCCGGGCGATGCGGCGGGCGCCTCGACCGCTTCCGCTGCGGCCGGGGCTTCGGCGACGAGCGACTCCAGCGTTGGCGACGGTAGGTCGACGGGTGACGGAGGCTCCGGTATGGGCGCGACCGGTTCGACGCGCGGCTCGGGTGTCTCGGCTGCGGGAGCAGGCGCCTCCGGTATCTCGGAGGCCGGCGCCTCGGTCATCTCGGCAGACGGAGCCTGGGTTTCCTCAGCGGTGGCGGCCGCCGCTCCTATCTCCGTCTCGATGCGCGCGACGATGGTGTTCACCTCGACCGTGTCCCCTTCCTCGACCAGGATCTCCGCGAGGACTCCGCTGGCGGGAGACGGGATATCGGCGTCGACCTTGTCGGTGGAGATCTCGAAGAGATCCTCGTCCCGTTCGACCTCCGCGCCCACCTCCTTCATCCACTTCGTGAGGGTGCCTTCGGCGATCGATTCGCCCATCTGAGGCATGATCACATCGACCTTGGCCATCTACGTTTTCTCTCTTTCTGCGGGCGCGAAGCCCTGAGCCGGAGCCCGCGGCGCTCTCAGTACGCGAGCATCCAGCGAGCGGCGTCCACGATGTCAGCGGTTTGGGGCAGGTAGTACTCCTCGAGAGGAGGAGAGAATGGGACCGGAGTATCGAGTGCGGTAACCCGCCGAATCGGTGCGTCGAGCCACTCGAACGCCTCCTCACAGATCTGCGAGGCGATCTCGCCGGCGAATCCGCCGAAGCGAGGGGCCTCGTGGACGATGAGCACGCGTCCCGTTCGCTTGACGCTCTCCACGATGGTGCTTGTGTCGAGCGGGCGAAGCGTCCGCAGATCCAGAACCTCCAGCTCCGCGCCATCTTCCTCGGAGATGCGTGACGCCGCCTCTTCGGCCTTATAGATCATCGCGCCGTAGGTCACGATCGTCAGATCCGATCCAGGTCGGTGTGTCCGCGCCGCGCCCAGGGGCACGATGATCTCTTCGTCGATCGGCAGCTCTTCCTTGATCCGCCGATACAGATACTTGTGCTCGAAGTACAGGACGGGATCGGGGTCGCGGATGGCGGCGCGCAGCAGGCCCTTCGCATCGCGGGCGGTCGCCGGCGCCACCATTTTGAGACCGGCGACGTTGGCGAAATACGATTCCACGTTTTGCGAGTGAAACGGGCCGGCGTGCGCCCCGCCGCCGCACGGACCCCGTATCACCAAAGGCGCTCCGACGCCGGTTCGGTAGCGGACCTTCGCGGCGAAATTGACGATCATGTCGAAGGCCGGAGCGATGAAATCGATGAACTGCATCTCCGCGATCGGCTTGAAACCCATGTGAGCGGCGCCGATCGCGGCGCCGACGATCGCGGCTTCGGAGATCGGTGTGTCGATGATCCGCTCCGGACCGAACTCATCCAGAAAGCCCTCGGTGATCTTGAAGGCCCCGCCGTAGGTTCCCACATCCTCGCCGAGAAGGAAGACGGCCGGGTCGGTCGTCATCTCCTCCCACATCGCCTCGCGGATCGCCTCGAGGTAGGTCGTTTCCTTCGTTCCGCGCTCCGCTTCCTGATCCTCCGGAGGCCTGTTCTGCGCGACGGACTCGCTCTTCGAGTCGTTCATGGTCGCATTGTGGGTTGACCGACATCCTCGTACACCGCTTCCCGGCGGGTCCATGGAAACGGTATGTGCTCTCCCTCGACCGTCCCGAATCTCGCGCCCTCGGGCTTCGGCATCGGCGCAGACAGAGCCTCCTCTACGGCCGCAGCGAGCTCGCGTCGCACCGCCTCCTTCACGACGGCCAGAGATGGACGCGACTCGAAACCCGAGTCGATGAGGTAACGCTCGAAGAGATCGATGGGGTCGCGCGCGCGCCATTCCTGGAGCTCTTGCTCCGGCACGTACTCCTGCGCGTCATGCTGGGCATGGCCATGCATGCGGTACGTTTCGGCCACGATCAGCGTGACGCCTTCGCCGCGCCTCGCCCGGTCGACAGCGCGTCGGGTCTCGTCATATACGTGCAGGACGTCATTGCCGTCGACCGATGCGGCGGGGACGCCGTAGGCGGCGGCGACGTCGATCCAATCGGCGACCGCGGCCTGCTGATCGCTGCGGGTGGCGAACGCCCACCTGTTGTGGATGAGGATGACCACCAGCGGAAGCCGCTGAACGGCTGCGAGATTGAGTCCCTCGTGTGCGGCGCCCGTCCGGCTGGCCCCGTCTCCCAGATAGGTCAAGCAGATCCGACGCTCGCCGCGCATGCGGAACGCGAGCGCCACCCCGTTGAGCACGCAGAGATGCGCGCCCAGCGGACCGATGGGACCGAGGAGGCCCAGATGGGGAATGGTGAGGTGATGCGCCTTGTCCCTCCCGGCCGAGGGCGATCCGTCGCGGGCCAGATACTGGAGCAGCAGCATCCGTGGGTCGAGGCCTCGCGTGAGGAGCGCGCCCATCTCCCTCAGCGAAGGGGCCAGCCAATCGCCTTCCTCGAGGGCGAAGGCGCTGCCGACGACCGTCGCCTCCTGACCGCGTCCGTCATAAAGGTCGCCGACCACCTGACCTTGCTTGAGCAGATGTTCGAGTCGCTCCTCGAGCCCACGGCTCAGAACGAGGAACCGGAACAATCCTCGGAGCTCTTCACTCGTCAGTGATGACAAAACGCCACTCCACCGCATGATCGCCGGGAGGTCGGCGGCGACCGCCCTCGTTTCGGCCCCATCCTCAGGGGCGAATCCAGCGAAGATACCGTGTGTCCGGGTCGGTTTCAATCGGGAGGGGGTGATCGAGGCAAACAAGGCACCGCCCAATACGCAAGTGGGTGTGGCCACTTTACGTTAGCGCTTTACGTACTGGCGGGATCCGAGCCGATCGCGGGGTCGAAGGGAAGCTCTACGATCTCGACGACTTCGTCACCTGAGGGCTGGAGGGCGAGTCGACGCCCTGGCTCGATCTCTGTGCGTACGAGACCGAGCGCGATGCGGCCGAAGCGAGGGGAGTCGACGGACGAGGTGATCAGGCCGCGCTCGCGGTCAGCTTCGAAGAGGGGTCTGCCGGCGGCGAGGGTCGCGGCGCCCGAGTGGCCGGCGGATGGGTCGACGAATCGAAAGCCCCTCAGAATGCGGTTCACGTGGCCCCTGAAGTGGATGCGCGCCACGACCTCCTGGCCGGTATAGCATCCCTTGTCGAAGCTGATGGCCCTCTTGTCCTGTCCGGTCTCCTGAGCCAGGGTCTCTTCGCTGAAGTCCCTCCCGAAGAGCGGAATGCCGCGCTCGACGCGATGGATCTCCCAGGCCTCCGGACCGCATTCCAGTCCCCCGAGCTCCAAGACGGAGGCCGCGAGCCCGGAGCGCACGTCCTCCCGATCCTCCGCCGACACGTAGAGGTCGAAACCGGGGCCTTCGATGACCTCTCGACGCGCGAGGAGAGCGTTCCTTTCCGCCACCTCGAGCAGGCGGGACTCCAAGGGGTCGAGGCCCTCCGTCACGGACGCGTCCGCCCAGCCGTCGATCGCCGCCGCGGCCAGCGGGCCGACGACCCCCAGGCGGCAGGTATCGGTTTCCTCGAACCTCGCGAAGATCGGAGGAAGGTACTTTCGGAGGTGGGCAAGCCCCGACTCGAGACAGCTCTCAGGCATGTCCATCCAGAACGCCGCCTCGAGGCGAAGAAGCCTTATCTCGGCAACCGGCCGTCCCTTCGGCGTGAGCATGAAGGCGTAAAGGCCCTGGCCGGCGGAGAGCTGCTTCACGTCGTTCGTCGCCAGGCCGTGCAACATGTCGCCGGCGCGATCTCCCGAGACGCTGAGGATAGTCCGGGTCCTCTCGTCCAGAAGCCCCGCGCTCTCTTGGAGCGCATGATGCTGGGCCGAACTGCCGGGTTCTTTGCGAGCCACTGCCTCCAACTCCTCTCCAGCGCTTCCCGTGACGAGATCTCAGCGGACGTATCACCTCTCACGGGCAAAAAAAACGGTCCCCGGCGTTAACCGGGGACCGAGAGATTAGGCCGCGCGCTTGGCTTACATCAGCGGAGGCCTGCGCCGCCGCGCGACGGCCATTGGTAAGAGGGAGCTACATGCCCAGCTCACCGGCACGACCATCCCACTCGAGCACGAAAGTCACTCGCCGGTTCTCGATCCCTTCCTGCGGGACCCGTGCACCGGTGTTGCCCGGGTTGACCTGACGGTTCGCAACCTCGCCGTAGCTCACGGCACGGACCCGGTCGCTGTTCATCCCGGCGTTGACCAGATAGGTGCGGACATTCTCCGCACGACGCCGACCGAGGTCATAGTTGTGCGCCACCGAGCCGGCTTGGTCCGTGAAGCCCTCGAGCGTCACGAGGGCGTTGCCATGCTCACGCTGCATCACCCTGGCGAACTCGTCGAGGACCGGCATGTCCACGTCCCGGATCGCGTCCTCGTTGAAGTCGAAGTAGACCGGCAGGCCCAGAGCCATACCGCCGCAGCCGCACTCCTCGAACTGGCGACGCAGCGCGGCCAGATCGTCCTCGAGCGCGCTCACGCGACCCTCGAGATCGGCGACCGCTGCAGCCAGACCCGCAAGACCGGCCAGCTGCGCAGCGTGCTCGTCGAGGCTGCTGTTGATGGCGGCGAAGCGCGCATCAAGCTCCTCGACGTGCACCAGATGGCTGCAACCACCGGCCAGCACGACGGCAGCCAGCGCCGCGACCGCTGTCTTGAGCGAACTTCCCTTCTTACCCATGCAGGCCTCCCTTTCAGGGATAATAAACCCTTGTCGAGCGCAGACGTCGCGTCTCGATGTACATGTTAACGCGACTCCAAAAGGCGCGTGCAAATACGAGGCCAGACAAACCTGCCCAAGCCCTCAATCTCTCACACCTTAGCTCAATTCACCTCTCAACGGAACCCCCAACAGCAGAGTGCTAGGGCGCCACGTCAGAAGACCTCAGACCTCTTCCCGAGCCTCCAGACCCGTGGCAGCCATGTGGGCGCGGTGCCAATCCACCGAACGTCGCCAACCCTCCTCCGTGGAAACGGCCGGGTTCCAGCCGAGCTCCTCTCCGATGAGCGCGCCATCGTACGGATCTCCCTCCGTGAAGAGCCGGAGACGGCGAGGCGTGAGCACACGAGGACGAACGCCGGGGATGATTCGGCCGACCGCGCTCGCGACGCGACCGGCGGCGGCAATGATCGGCACGGGAAGCGGCAGAACGGGAGCGTCGGGACCACGGCCGGCCGCGATGCGGACCAGGGTCTTCTGGGTGAGCTCGCCGTCGTCGGTCACGTTGTAAGTACGCCAGGCAGCGGCGTCGCGGGTGGCCGCCAGCCAGGCCGCCAACGCCACGTTGCCGGCGTAGACGAGGGGAAGATCGTTTGCGCCCATCCCGAGCGTGGTGAGCACGGGCCGGGAGGCCCAGCGAGAGACGCGGGGCGTGAACAGACGGTCTCGCTCCCCCATCACCATATCCGGCCTCAAGATGCACCATTCGACGCGCCGGTCCACCTTCCGCACGACCTCCTCCGCCATGCGCTTCGTGAGGCTGTAATGATCCTCCTCGGGAATCGGCTCGTCCAGCGGCGTCTCCTCATCCAGCGGCAGCAGGCTCTCGTCGAAGGGTGCGCCGTAAGCCGCCACGCTGGAGATATGGACGAAGCGCCGCACGCCGGCGTCGATCGCCTCCTTGAGGATCCGGCGCGTGCCCTCGACGTTCACATCGACGTGGCGCTCCATGGAGGCCGGCTTCCCGAGCTGGGCCGCCGAGTGGATGACGACCTCGCAGCCATCCGCGGCGCCGCTGACGGACTCGGGAGAGGTCAGGTCTGCGAGGACGAACTCACAGCCGAGCTCCTCGAGAAACGCGGCATCGCTCGTCGGCCGGATGAGGGCGCGGACTCGCCAGCCCATCTCGCGAAACAGAGCCGCCGTGTGGCTGCCGATGAGCCCGGTTCCTCCGGTGACGAGGGCGGTGGCCGACAGATCGTCGAGGTCGGATGCAGAATCGGGCTCTCCGTCGACGGCCGATTCGTCGTGGCGCTCTTCGGGCGCGGCGGGTGTCTCGGGTGAGTCGAACAGCGAGTACGAGTCGCCATCCGGGTGCGCTAGCATTCTGCGAAACCTTTCCAATTACTGTCGGGTCGATGTAAAGATTTCCGATCCCCGAAACACCCAAAGTATGATTCTCCGGCTGCAGAGTCAGCGTCTTGCTCTGGCGGGTGCCACACCCTCGTCTCACCTTTTTCTATCGCAGCGACCACCTCGTGCGCAGACGCAGTTGAGTGCCGCCAGACTGGGGAGGCGACCAATGCGAGCAATCAAGGCTCATCCGTCTCGACTGCCCAAGAGACTGCTCAGAAGCTACGCCGTCGTTTTCGTCTTGTCGGCTGTCGCTGCTTGCTCGACCTCGCCGCCGCCGCAGACGACCCTGATGTCGACCGCGCCCAACATCGAGATGTCGACCGTCGAGCTGAGGCTGCGCGTCTACGGCTTCGCCGAGGAGTTCGTGAACGGGATCGTTCGCGCCGCGGACCGGATCCTGGAATCCACGGAGGACGTGGGTATTTCGCGCAACGCTCTGCGATGGAAGATCAACGCGATGATCAACGCCCAGCTGACCGCCTTCTCGCTTGACCCGTTGGCCGCCTTCTACGACATGTGGGCCCTGGCGATCCAGATGCGGCAGTTCATCGAGAGCGGAGCTGGGAAGGACGCCTTCGGTCACCACCAGCCGATCGCCCTCGAGACGGTTCGTGGGCTCGAGGACAGGGCGTACGAGTTCGCGGCCTCCATCTCCATGACCGGTGAGGTGCCAGACAGTATACGGCGAGAGGTC
>JBDHFW010000012.1:0-30185 GCA_039590175.1 Gemmatimonadota bacterium
CCGGACGAGAACTTCTCGGACGGGCTCGCGGTCACGGAGCTCCTGATGACGGCGTACATGAGCGCCGAGCGGGGACAGACCATCCCCTTCCCGCCGCCCGGCCTGGAGACGTTCGTGCCAGCCGTCGCGCGCGGCGAGTGGAACCCCGGAGCCTGATTGCGATCATGGCCGTGCTTCGCCGCCCGCGGAGGCCTAGTGAGCAAGCGGCCGAAAGCTGACTTCACGGAAGTACACCACGTCCTCTGCGCCATGGTTCTGAAGCCCGACAAAACCCTCTATCGGGCGCGGACCTCGCTCCGGCTCCCATTCAGCCTCTCGTGGCGGCACCCAATCACCCTCACGGTAATACGTCACCAACACGCCGTTGAGGGTCACGACCGTCCGATCGCCGTCCAGGATGATCTCTACCGTGTTCCACTCCCCGGGTCGAGCCGGTCTGGCCATCGGTCGAGTCAGCGAGTACAGAACGCCCGTCGTCGCGTATTCGTCTTCGGTCAGGTCGTCTATCTGGACCTCATAGCCGCCGTGCACCGCCACCCACGGATCCGCCGGAGGATCTGGAATGCGTATGAAGATGCCTGCGTTGCGGCCTTCAGGATTGCGGTAGACGACACGGAGCACTCCGTCGCGAAGGGGCCTTTCGGTAAACCAAAGAAGCCCCATGCCGCCGTCGGTTTTCAGCACCCCGTCCTCGATGACGAACCCTCCCTCCCCCACGTGTTGCCAGCCAGTGAGATCGCGGCCGTTGAACAGCTGTGTCCACGTCGCCTCCTGCGCGTCGACACCACCACACGCTGCAGCCACAACACTAGCGGAGACGATGCCCTTTACAGTCTTCATGATCGACTCTCCAGAGAAACTCAGTGTCAGCCTTCGCACGGATTGCGCGTGTACCCCACGGTACTGTCATCTCGGTCCGTCGGCACCGTGCCGACGCCGATTCGGCCCCATAGCCAACGTTGGGATGATGGCAACCATTGATGCCTCCACATGGTCGAGCAAGGAGATGAAGCAGATGTTCAGCAACTTTTCTCGCAGAGAGTTCCTGCAGACCGGAGCGATGGCGACCGGCGGACTGCTCGCGACGAGAGGCATCGCGCTCGAAACCGAGGCCCTCGCAGCGACTTCCAAGCCCGTCGCTCCGAGCGACACCGTGCGCTTCGGTGTGATCGGCGTTGGCATGCAGGGCTCGGGCCTGCTCTCGGACGCTCTCGGCCTTCCGGGGGTAGAGTGCGTTGCCGCCTCGGACCTGTACGATGGCCGTCACGCGTTGGCCAGGGAGATCGCCGGCGACCCCAGCTTGCCGACGACGCGCCGTTATCAGGACCTGCTCGAGCGCAAGGACATCGACTGTGTCATCGTCGCCGTGCCCGACCACCACCACCGACAGATCGTAGTGGATGCGGTCCGGGCAGGCAAAGACGTCTACTGCGAGAAGCCGATGTCCCACACGGCGCCGGATGGACTCGAGATGGTCGAGGCTGCCAACTCGACTGACCGGTTCGTTCAGGTGGGATCACAGAGAACCAGCTCGGCCCTGTGCGCCAAGGCGAGGGAGCTCTATCGGAACGGGACCATCGGCGAGGTATCGATGGTGGAGTTGTCGCTGGGTCGCAATTCACCGACCGGCGCGTGGCAGTATCCTCCTCCGCCCGACCTGTCGCCGTCGAACCTGGACTGGCAGGCCTGGCTGGGAACCGCCCCGGAGATACCCTTCAGCCCCGAGCGTTTCGCGCGCTGGCGCTGCTGGAAGGAATACGGCACGGGCGTGGCGGGAGACCTGATGGTTCACCTCATCAGCGGCATGATGTACACACTCGACTGGAATGAGCCACCGCGTGCCGCTCAATCTCTGGGGGGCATCTATCGGTGGAAGGACGGACGCAACATGCCCGACCTCCACGCGGTATTGTTCGACTACGGTGGCGTACCCGTATACGTACGACTCGGGCTTGGCACGGCTACTCCCGAAACCGCTCGGTTCATGGGGCCGAAAGGCCTTCTCGAGGCGACCGGGGAAACGCTAACGCACTCCCCTCAGACCGGCCGCGACAGTTACCCGAGTTACTACTCGGGCAGTTTCCCTCGGACGATGAGGGAGGAGTACCGTGCCGGCTGGCACGCGGAGAACGATCCGACACCGGGCACCGAGCCGGTCGCCGGCAGCACGGTGTACACCGGACACGATTGGGACGACGTAGTCCCCCACTTGTGGAACTTCTTCGAGGCCGTCAGGAGTCGCGAGCTCGTCGTTCAGGACGCCGTGTTCGGCAACCACGCCGCCATCGCATGCCACATGGCGAACGAATCCTTCTTCCGAGAATCGCCCGTGCGGTGGGACGATCAAGCGAGGACCATGAAGAGCTGACGTCAAGACAGGCTGACGTCAAAGGAGACGGACTGCCATGGGAGGACGTGTCAGGGTCGGTATCGTCGGCTCACAGTTCATCTCGAGCATTCACGCTGACGCCCTGCAACGATGCGCGGCTGCAGAGCTGTTCGCCGTTGCGTCACCGACGAGCGATCACTCTCAGCGCTTTGCTGAGCGGCATCACATCCCACACCACTTGACCGACCATCGCAAGATGCTCGAGATGGATGAGATAGACATGATCGTGCTTGGCGCGCCCAACGACCTGCACTGCTCGATCACCGTCGATGCCGCGCGGGCGGGCAAGCATGTCGTGTGCGAGAAACCGGAATGCCACAAGGCTGGCGTTAAGCTCATGTATGCGGAGGAGCTTTGCTTCGCACCTAAATACGTTCGCCTGAAAGAGCTGCTGGACAGCGGTGCACTTGGAAAGCCGGTCTTGATCAAGCAGTCCGAGAAGCACGACGGGCCTCACGCCGAACACTTCTGGGACGTCAGCCGATCGGGTGGTGGTGTCACGATGGACATGGGCTGTCACGCGATCGAGTTCTTCCGCTGGATGCTGGACCGATCCGCGATTACATCCGTCTACGCGCAGATGGGCACCTACGTGCACGCGGACAGGACGCGGGGGGACGACAACGCCGTGCTGATCCTCGAGTTCGAGGGCGACGTGATCGCGGTGGCCGAGGAGAGCTGGAGCAAACTGGGTGGCATGGACGACCGTGCCGAGGTCCATGGATCCACGCCGACCTCCTGCACGGGAATGCCATTGAGACGTACAGCACTGCCGGCTACGACTATGCCGTCGAGAAGGCAGGCACGACTACGGGCTGGTCATTCACGATCTATGAGGAGGTGTGGAATTACGGCTTCCCACAGGAGTTCGATCACTTCGTGACCTGCGTCCGAGACGACAGGCGGCCGCTGGTCACAGGAGAGGACGGGCGCGCGGTGCTCGAAGCCATCTTCGCCGCTTACGAATCGGCACGCACGGGACGCAAGGTTGACCTGCCGTTCAAAACGGATGCGGCCAAACCTCACGACTTGTGGCGTCCGGTCGAGTAGACTTTTCGAAGAGTGACTCGGCGCCCGTTAAGGGCCGCGTCCGACAGATCAAGCAGTGCCGGCAGCTCGCGCTAATCGTCGCTGCGCTTCCTCCACATCTCGGTAGTAGTCGCGGCGCCGAAGCCGAGATGCTGCACCCTCGTCAAGAATGGCGATCACATCGGGATGAAGCTGCAGGGCGGAAGCTGGAACCTGTGCCGTGATCGGTCCCTCGACCATGTCGCGTACCGTGAGTGCCTTCTCTTCACCCAACGCGAGGAGTAGGCAGGATCTTGCCTCGAGGATGGTCCCCACCCCCATGGTGATCGCCAGGCGTGGTATCTCATCAGAGTCCTCGAATGACGGTGCGTTTGCCTCGAGCGTCTCTCGGGTGAGTGTCTTGACGCGGGTGCGACTGCCGAGCGACGACCCTGGCTCGTTGAATCCGATGTGGCCATTGGATCCGATTCCGAGGATTTGCAGGTCGACTCCCCCAGCCTCGCGGATGGCAGCCTCGTAGGACTCACACGCGACTAGAAGATCCTCGGCTCTGCCATCCGGCACGTGGGTATTCGCCGGGTCTATATCAACGTGGTCGAAGAGATTCTGGCGCATGTAGGCCGCGAAGTCCGCGCGATGGTGGGGCGGGAGTCCGACGTACTCGTCCAGGCTGAAAGTGACCACACGCGAAAAAGAGAGCCCCTCCTCGCGGTGTCTCCGAACGAGTTCGCCGTAGAAGGCGAGCGGTGTCGTTCCGGTCGGAAGGCCAAGAACGCATGCGGGCGATCGGTGGATGAGGTCAGCGACGCGCGTCGCCGCTCGGAAGGCGACCACCGCGGCATCAGGCTCGATGATGATTCGCATCCGACCTCCAAATGGTGCCAGGCTCAACGCATGGCACTTTTTAGATTCGGGATCACAGCCTCAGCGAGAAGGCCAGCCGCACCGATCCGTCCTCACCGAAGCCCAGGCCTACCGGCGGTGGAGATGCTGGTATCGATGCCTCCCTCCAGCGCTCGGTCTTGATCAGGGCTCCGATACCGGCTCCAAGCCCGCCGCCGATGGCGCTCAGGGCCAACACTCCACCTACGACCTGCCCAGAGGTACAGCCGTCGTCATCCGCATTGCAAGCCCAGATCGCGAGCCCGGCAGCCGACGCAAGGCCGACGCCTGCTCCGACAAGCAGTCCGAAGATGGCGTGCGACTTTCTGCCCTGGCTGACTGCAATTTGCTCGAGATCGGATGTGGGTATCGGGATGGTCGATCCGCCACCCTCGCTCAACAGCACGAGCGTATCGCTTTGAAGCTCGGTCACCTCGCCAACGAGTTGCCCCGAACTGATCCGAGGGGCCTGCAACCGAACCCGATCGCCCCTATGAACGAAGGTCGTATCAGCCGCTGGAAGAGAAGTGAATCCTACTAGCAGGAGGGCGGCACTTCCGGCCGCACGTGTCGCACATCTAGAAAGCGGGCTGAGTCGAGGTTGCATCGATGCCTCCTGAAGCAGTCAGCTCGTAGGATCGCAGGCAGCGGTCGAGGCCGCCAGTTAATCGCGATGAGGGAGTTCCGTTGCTCACCATTGCCGTGCTCCTACCTTCTTGCTCAGGTTTCAGCGATCGCGCCGGGGAGTATCTTCGCCTGCGCGATCTTCAAAGCAGCTCGGCATCCGAAGAGCTACATCTTACTCGACCGGGCCGACCACCTGCTCACGGACCCGCGGGACTCGCGATACGTAGGCGATGTCCTTGCCGCCTGGGCTCGCAAATACCTGTGAGCCGGTGATTCAGGCCTCCCAGGAAAGGAGCTGAGACGGTGAGAATCGGGGTACTCGGGTCAGGCGCTGGTGGCACGGCCGTCGCCTTCGACTGGTCGGCGCACGGCCACGACGTGTTCCTATTCGACTTCGAGCGGTTCCCGGACAATGTGCGTCACATCGCGGTGTCGGGACGGATCGAGGCCGAGGGCGATTTGGCAGGCGACGCTCCGATCGCGTACGCCGGCCACGAGATTGAGACCGTGATGAGCAGGGCCGATATCGTGTTCGTGGTAGGCCCCGCGTTCGCTACGCGGCCGTTCGCCTCAGCGTGTGCCCCGCTTCTCGAGGCGGGGCAGGAGGTGGTCGTGTGTCCCGGCTCGACGGGCGGGGCGCTGGCCTTCAAGCATGAGGCTGGCCTGGACGTGGCGTCGGATGAGATCCGCGTGTCGGAGACCTCGACGCTCCCGTATGCCGTTCGGCTGACGACGCCAGGACACATCCGTGTCTTCCTCAAGCTCAGCGGCGGCTTCTTCGTCGCCACGCTCCCGGCGCGGCACACGGAGCACACACTCGAGTTGCTCCAGGAGGTGTATCCCGGTCTCGAGCCGGCTCAAAACGTCCTCCAGACGACTCTCCAGAATGCCAACCCCGTCATCCACCCGGTGGTTACCCTGCTCAACGCGGCTCTGCTCGAGCGCACGTGCGGCGACTTCCTGTTCTACGAAGAGGGTGTGACGCCGGCCGTCGGACGATTGATCGAGGCGGTGGACCAGGAGAGGATTGCGATCGGGGAGGCTCTCGGGATCGAGGTCGTAGCCGATCCCGAGCTCAGCCTCCGACAGGGCTACATGACGGAAGCCTCGTACGAGGAAGGGTACCGGACGGCGCCCGGTTTTCAAGGCATCAAGGCCCAGCCGAGCTTCGATCACCGGTATCTCAACGAGGATGTAGGCTACGGGCTCGTGTTCCTGGCCGCCCTCGGCCGCCAGCTCGGCGTCGGGACCCCGATCATGGACTCGGTGATCGCGCTCACGTCGCGCATGATGAGGCGGGATTACCGGGCCGAGGCGCCGCACACTCCCGCCACGCTCGGTATCGCGGGCCTGGATGCACAGGCGCTCGAGGAGCTCGTATCGTGAGTATGCCCCTCAGTCGGTGCGACGCCACCCTTCAGCTGTCGCCGTCACAGCCTCCACATGGGAACGGCAGCAGGCCCGATGCCGGCGCGCTCCATGAGCCGGACCTCGCCGACCGCCGCATGGCACGCTGGACACACAGCCTGGCCGCAGTTGGATGCGCGCTGCTACTCGCGGCGTGTGGATCGGACCTCACCGGTCTTGAAAGCGAGCCCGCCGTTCGGGCCGCGGTCCTCGGCATCACAGCGGCGGACCTCCGCGATCGGGTCGAGCTCATCGCTCACGACTCTATGCAAGGCCGCGCCACACCAAGCGCCGGCCTCGAGATGACCTCCGGCTACGTCGTCCAGCAGTTCTTGGCCTTTGGCTTACGCCCCGGCGGAGAGCAGGACTACGTCCAGCGCTTCCCCATGGGTGCGGGGCCCGAGGCCTATGCGCCGAACGTCATCGGTTGGGTCGAGGGCTCTGATCCGGTGCTGAGGGATGAGTACGTCGTCTTCTCCGCCCACATGGACCACGTGGGGATCGGCCCACCGATCAACGGTGACTCGGTTTTCAACGGCGCAGACGACAACGCCTCCGGCACGGCAGCCGTGCTCGAGCTCGCCCAAGCTTTCGCGCTCCTCGATCCGAAGCCCCGGCGGTCTCTCATCTTCATGACATTCAGTGGCGAGGAAGACGGCCTCATCGGCTCGCTCTGGTACACCGACCACCCGACGATCCCGCTCGCGAGCACCGTGGCGAACGTCAATCTCGACATGATCGGACGCAACTGGACCGATGCCATCGCCGCCATCAGCCCTTCGAGCTACTTGGTGCAGATGGCCGAGGGGGTTGAGGAGGATCATCCAGAGCTTGGCCTGGGCGTGATCGAAGATCCGTGGCCCGAGCAGGACCTGATCCTGAGGTCGGACCAGTACAGCTTCGTGCGTTACGACATCCCGGGTGTGCTGTTCACCAGCGGCCTGCACGCCGATTACCACCAGCGGTCCGACGAAGCCGACAAGATCGACTTTGAAAAGACCGCGCGCGTGACCCGGCTGATGTTCTACCTCGGGCTCCGCCTGGCCAACGCGGACGAGGTGCCAGACTGACTTCCGAAGGTCCTCAGCCGAGCTTCTCGAGAGCGCCTCGGGGCTGTCTCAGCGGCTCGCCCCTGACAGCGACCGGTCGCTGCTTCCTGCGCCGCAGCTGCTTGATCCGTTCGCTGACCCGGTTCCGGAAGCTCATACGGACGAAGAGGAACAGGATCGAGCGGTCCTTCAACATCCAGCGGGCGACTTTCCTGGAGATCGAGAAGACGTTGAAGAACGCGTCCAGGATCTCCCCCCGCGCCCGCACGATCTCATCGTGCGTGAAGTGCTTGAACTGAATCGAGGGCATGTCCTTTCGAACCCGGTCCCAGTCGCGGCTGGCGCGCCCTTCCTTCTCGAGCCGGTCGAACAGCGGCGTGCCCGGCCAGGCGGTCATCAGGAAGACTCGGGGGAAATCCGCGTCCGCCTCCTGGAGCTCCCGGATCAGTCGCGTCGGGTAGTCCTTGTCGTGCGCATCCATCCCCAGGATGCAGGAGGCAATCACGCCGATGTTGTGATCGTGCAGGGTCCGGACCGCCTTCTTGTAGTCCACGCCGATGTTCTGACGTTTGTTGACCTCCTTGAGCGCGGACTCGTCGGTGGCTTCGAAGCCCAGGAACACGGCGCGGCATCCGGAACGGTACATCAGGTCCAGCAGCTCGGGATCGTCGGCCACGGTGACCGTCGTTTGGCATCCCCAGTAGAACCCGTAGTTCCGCCGGATCATTTTCTCGAGCAGGATCTTCCGGTCCTCGACGGCCTGCTCACCGTAGCCCATGAAGTTCTCGTCGGTGACCACCACGACGGGGTAATCCCGCACGGAGTCGAAGTCGGCGAGCACCGTGTCGTGCGGGATCACGCGATACCTGCGGTGATCGAACACGGTCAGGTAGCAGAAGGAGCAGTGGTACGGACAACCGCGCGAGGTCATCACGGACGGGTACTCATAGTTCTCGTGGATGAGATCGCGGCGTGGTGTTCCCAGGTCATCGAGGGATACGTCCATCCGTCCGCAATATGTCTTCTGCAGCTGCCCCGCCTCGAAATCCTCCAGAAGCTCGCGCCACGGCCCCTCGCCTTCCCCGGCGATGACGGCGTCGAAGTGCTCGAGGGCCTCGTCCGGGAGGGCCGTGACGTGCGCACCGCCACTCACGCAGGTGATGCCGCGGGAGCGCAGCTCGTCAGCCAGCTCGTAGGCCCGGGTGATTCCGGGCGTGATGGGGGAGAACGCGACCAGGTCCGCCTCGAGC
Source organism: Gemmatimonadota bacterium (assembly GCA_039590175.1). GTDB lineage: Bacteria > Gemmatimonadota > Gemmatimonadetes > Palauibacterales > Palauibacteraceae. Next base: position 8,634 of record JBDHFW010000012.1, read on the forward strand.
CGAGCGGCATCGACCTTCTCGCCTACGTACTCGTCGTCGAGCGTGATCCGGTAATGATCCGGGGTGTGCCGCGCCACGTACGCGAGCGCGAGCGGGCTGTACAGGAGCTCCTCGCCCCGGGTCTCGTTGTACCGGGACGGATACACCATCCGCAGGTCGATCATCGAGGCCTGACGCTATTGTGGAGTTGTACCTCGAATAGTCGTACGCCGAATAATCGTGAAACTACGCTGGCTGCCGTGTCTCCGTCGATATGGAAGGCATTACGGCACGAGCGACGCGGGACCGCATCGATCATCCGACCGACTACGCCACGTTGGTCGGGGCTGCAAGCGCGTGATGACGGTTACGAGAAAGCCCGCGACCATTGCCTTCCAGAGCGCGCCGGTGAGAAAGTTGCGTGGAGGGGCAGAAGGGCCCCATTGCACGAATCGTATACTATGGCGAAAGCTCCGGCTGCCTTGACGATCGCCCGAGAATTCCGGTGAAGACTAAAGACAGAGTCGTAGCGGTCGTGATCAACCGCGATGGTCGAGCTCACCTCAAGCGCTGTCTCGAAAGGCTTCAGCGCGCCGATCCCGGTTGTACAAGCGTCGTGGTCGTTGATGACGCCTCCTCGGACGGCTCGGCGCAGGCCGTCCGGCGGTGGTTTCCCCGCGTGAACGTCGTCGTGTCTCCGCAACGCGTCGGGCCGGCGGGCGCGCGCAATCTGGGCATCGACCACGCCGAGAGCAGACTCGATTTCGAGCACTATCTCTTTCTCGACAACGACGCCTTTCTCGAGCTTGGGGCCGTAGGAGAGATGCTGGCGTGCGCGGCCGCGGAGCCGCGGGTCGGTATCGTCACTCCCAAGGCGTATGCCTCGCTGGACGACGGCGTGTTGCACCTCGCCGGCGAGATCACGGTGAATCTGGCGGCCTCCCGCGTGACGGCGGTCGGGGCGGGAGAGCTTGACGCCGGTCAATACGACAGCGAACGGGACGTTCAGACCTGCTCGGGCTTTGCGATGCTCGTCCGCAGGACGGTGATTCAAAGCGTCGGCCGGTTCGACGAGGCGTTCTTTCCACCTGCCTGGGAAGATGTGGACTTCTCGCTCCGTGTCCGTCGCGCCGGCTACCGAATCCGCTATGCCCCATCGGCAGTCGTGGAGCACGTGGGAGGACGCCTCGGGCGCGGCCTGCGAGCCGAGCGTGAGGTCGCGAAGCTGAGGAACTGGGTGCGGCTGGTCCGAAAGCACGGCGGGTGGCTCGACAAGCTTGCCGTCCTCGGGACGCTTCCGCTGCGCTCCGTGCTGCTGGCCGGAGACCGTCTCCGGCACAGGCACGAGTGGATGCATGCGCGCGGGATCGCCGAGCTCTTCCAGACGCTTCGATCGCACCGGTCGCGTGGAGGCGCGAATGGCGACTGAGGCCTTGAACGGCTCGCCGATTCGGCTCCTGGTGCTCAACTACGAGTATCCGCCTCTCGGAGGTGGCAGCTCGCCGGTCACGCTCAACCTGGCGAAGACCCTGGCGGCCCGAGGGCACGAGGTGGACGTTGTCACGAGCGGGTTCCGCCATCTGCCGCGCGAGGAGAACGCCTCCGGTGTCAGGGTGGTTCGGGTGCCGGCGCTGCGCAGCCGGAGGGAGCTGAGCTACGTACACGAGCTGCTTAGCTTCGTGGTCTCGGGCTCGGCCAGGGTGCGTCGCCTGTGCCGCCATAAAGAGTATGACCTATGCCACGCTCACTTCCTAATCCCAACCGGCCTGGTCCCGTTTCTCCTCCACCGCCAGAGCGGGTTTCCGCCTTACGTCGTTACCTGCCACGGCTCCGACGTCCCCGGATACAACCCCGATCGTTTTCGGCACCTTCACAGGGTCACCCCGCCGCTGCTGGCCGGGATCGGAAACACCGCCGAGGCCGTGATCGCGCCGTCCACCGCCATGGAGGAGCTCATCAGGACGGGGATACCGGGCTTCAAGGGCCCTCTTCGGCGCATCCCCTACGGTATCGACGCCCGCGACCTGACGCCGGCGGAGAAGGAGCCCAAGATCCTGGTCGCGGCGCGCCTGTTCGAGCGAAAGGGAGTGAGGGAGGTGATCGAGGCGCTGCGGGAGCTGCGGCCGAACGGCTACTCGCTGGAGGTCGCGGGAGACGGACCGGAGCGTCGTCGACTCGAGGCTCTGACGCGCGAGAGCGGAGTGCCGGCGCGATTCCACGGCTGGTTGAGCCGCGGGGAGATGGACGAGCTGTTCGGCCGTTGCCGGATCTTCGTGCTAGCGACCCGGAGCGACAATTTCCCCTCTTCGCTGCTCGAGGCCATGGCGGCGGGCTGCGCCATCGTGACGACTCGGGCCGGCGGGTGTCCGGAGGTCATCGGCGATACGGGCTTGCTCGTCGATTACGGAGATCCGAAGCAGCTCCGAGAGAGCCTGCGAGTGCTCACCGCCGATCGGGGACTCTGCCGCGACCTGGGGGCGCGCGCACGCGCGCGGGCCCTGGGGAGTTTCGACTGGAACACCATCGCGGCTGCGCACGAGGTCGTGTTTCGGGAGGCGATCGGCCGGCGAGAGCGCCTGAGGGATGGAACCCATACCGCGAGCGAGAAACCTGCCAGGCGTTAACGAATCCGCGCTGAACCGACCCCGTCTCTTGATGATCGGTGTCGATGCCGGCGAGCCCCGCCTGATCGAGCGCTGGACTCGCGACGGCTCGCTGCCGCACCTGGCCCGGCTGATGGACGGGGGCGCCTACGGCCGGCTGGCCTCGTCGGCCGACTGGCTGGTCGGCTCTCCGTGGCCCACGTTCTTCACCGGTATGACGCCGGCAGACCACGGGCTTTATCACTATCTGCAGTGGGATCCCGTGCGGATGGCCGCCGTACCTCCCGACCCGAAAGACCTTCCGGTGCAGCCGTTCTGGCGTCCACTCTCGGCTCAGGGGCCTCGCGCCGTGGTCTTCGATGTGCCGTTCAGCCAGGAGCCCAAGCCGTTCAACGGGATCGAGCTGTGCGGTTGGGGAACGCACGACCACCTGGGTCCGCCCCGCACCTTTCCGGAAAGCCTTTCCGCGAACGTGGTCGAGCGGTTCGGCCGCTCGCCGCTCTCGAAGGAGGTCCACCGGGCAGCCAGCATCTCCCGTCTGCTGAAGGTTCGGGACGAGCTGATCCGAGCCACGGATTGGGTGGCCGACGTCGCGCTGGATCTGGAGGAGACGGAGGCGTGGGAGCTGTTCCTCGTCTGTTTCTCCGCGACGCATCGGGGCGGGCACAAGTTGTGGAGCGAGACGGGTACGCTTTCGAGGGCGGATTCGGCGGGCAGCGAGGAATTCGCCGATGCGCTCCGACAGATATACGTGGCGGTAGACCGGGCGATCGGCCGTTTGGTCGCTGCGGCCGGGCACGACACGGAAGTCCTGGTCTTCTCGACGCACGGCATGGGGCCCAACACATGCCATACGCCTCTGCTCGACCGAATGGTGAGCCGAGTTCTCGGGGAGTCCGCCGACTCGCCTGCCTCGCGCTCCTTCGACCTGCTGAGCCGTCTCCGCAAAACCCTGCCGCTCGCGGCCCGCAGCGAGATTGGCGCCCGGCTGCCGCAGAGCTTGCAGGCACGGCTCACCTCCTTTTGGGAGACCGGGGGGCGGGAGTGGGCGAGCACTCGAGCGCTCTGTCCGGTAGCGGATCTGCAGGGGTATATCCGCCTCAACGTGCGAGGCCGTGAGGCGCTCGGCGTCGTCGAGCCGGGCTCCGAGTGCGAGGCGCTCGGCGAGGAGATCGAAGCCGGTTTGAAGACCTTCGTCGATGCGAGAACTGAGGAAGCCATTGTGCAGGCGTTCGGCCGTCCCACGGAACTGTACCCGGAAGGGGTCAAGCGGGACAGCCTTCCCGACCTCATCGTGCGCTGGACGGAGACGCCTGTCGCTGAGCGCTCGGAGATCCGGTCCCCCGTCTTCGGTTCGATCAACTGGCCGACGCCGGGCCGAAACCCGAACGGCCGCAGCGGAAACCACCGGCCGGAAGGGTTCGTCTTGGCGGCAGGCCGCTCCTTTCGGCCCGGGGACCGGCTGGAAGGGCACGTGATGGACCTCGCCCCGACCGTGTACTCGCACTTCGGCCTCCAGCCTCCGCCCGGCCTGCGGGGTCGGCCGCTGGTCTCCGCGTCGCGAAGCGGCAGGGGCCGGACAGCTCCCGACATTTGACGAGCGCGAGCTCTCCGGTCCGCGAAGGTCCGGCCATCTCGGTCGTCATCCCCTGCCGCGGACACGCGCACCTCCTGCGCCGATGCTTGGAGGCACTGGCCCGACAAGAGATCTCCGCGCCGTACGAGGTTGTCGTCGTAGACAGCGCCGCGGACCCGGAGGTTGCAGCCGCCGTGGGCGGTTTTCCCGCCGTGCGGCTCATCCGGAGTGAGTCCGGCCTCGGGCCCGGGGCGGCGCGCAACCTGGGATCCACCGACGCGAGCGGATGGCTTCTGGCCTTCACGGACGCCGATTGCGAGCCGGTTCCGGGCTGGCTGCGGGCCGCCCTCGGCGCGGTGGAGAGCGGGGGAAGGGTAACCGGCGGGCCGGTGCTGGACGCACAGCCTCGCCGCCCCGTTGCCGTCGCGGACAACCTGCTCCAGTTCGCCGAGTTCCCGCCCGGAAGGCCCGGCGGGCCCGCCACTCACTTTCCTGCCTGCAACCTGGCGATTCGGCGCACGGACTTCGACGCGCTGGGCCGCTTCCCCGAGGAAGGGCTCGGGGAAGACATCGTGCTCTGCCACCGGATGCACGAACGCCAGCCCGACGGCCTCGTCTTCGTGCCGAAGATGGTCGTGCGGCACGTCGGCCGGCCGGGCTTCCCCGAGATGTTGCGGCATCATCACAGCCTCGGCTTCTGGCGCGGAAAGCTCCGTCTCCGAATCGGACGATCGCAGGAGCGGTTGGGTGTGTTCAGCATCATGGTTTTGCCCTTCGCCCTCTGGCGCTTCCTCTACATCTGTCGAAAGACGGCATCCTGGGATCCTCGCGGCCTTCCCAGGCTCGTCCTCCTTTCACCCATGCTCCTGGCCGGTCTCATCGCCTGGGCGATCGGGTTCCGGCAAGGCCTTCTCGCCGGCAAGCCGCCGGCCTGATCGCGGCGGCCGATGGCTGAGACCTCTTGCTGATCGACGCCCGTACCCTGCCGCCCGACGCGGAACTCGACTGCGACATCTGCGTGATCGGCGGCGGCCCCGCGGGAATCACTCTCGCCCGCCGCTGGATCGACAAGCCGGTCCGGGTAACGCTGCTGGAGAGCGGAGGACTGGAGGTCAAGCGGCGGTCGCAGAACCTTGCTCGAGGCACCAACGTCGGGCTCCCCTATATCCCCCTGCACGTGACCAGGCTGAGGTGCCTTGGCGGCTCGACGGCGCGTTGGACCGGCTGGTGCCGCCCTCTGGATCCCATCGACTTTGAGGTCCGGGATTGGATTCCCGACAGCGGCTGGCCTTTCGGGCCCGAACAGCTCGCGACGTACTACCGCGGCGCCCACGAGCTGTGCGAGCTCGGAACCTACCGCTACGACGCCGAGCCTTGGACCGGCGCCATCGGACCGTCGCTCCCCGTCTCCACCGGGCCGCTGCGGACGAGGATCTTCCACCACAGCCCGCCCACGCACTTCGGCGTGGCCTACCGGGAACAGCTGGACGACGCCCGCAACGTGACCGTCTACCTGAACGCCACTCTGCTCGGTCTGCAGGCGGATGAGGGTGGCAGGATCTCGAGCGGCGCGGCCGCGGTGCAGGGGGGCGTAAGGCTCACGGTCCGCTCACGCATCTTCGTTCTGGCCGCCGGCGGCATCGAGAACGCACGGATCATGCTGCTCTCCGACTCCGGACGCGGCGGCCTCGGCAACCAGCGCGGACTGGTCGGCCGGTACTTCATGGAGCACCCCATCCTGTTCACCGGTACGTTCGAGCCCGATCCACCGGACCGCGATGTCACGCTGTACACCTTCCCACCGAACCGCGTCGAGACGCCCGACCTGCGAGGCCGGATCGTCGCCGCCCTGGCGCCCACGGCAGACGTCTTGCGGCGCGAGCGGATCGGCAACTGCGCCGTCTACTTGATGCGCCGCGAGAGCCACAAGACCATGCCGGACTACTTCACGGCCGGCGTCGCATCGCTTCACGAGCTGGGGGCGGCTGCCAGACGGCTGGAGGCTCCCGAGGGGACGCTTCGGCACCTCAAGCGCGTGCTCGCGGAGCTGGGCCCTGCGGCGCGCACCACGGCGCGGGCGTGGCAGGTTCCGGCGCCCGCGGGCCGCTACGCGCTCAAGGTGTACCTCGAGCCGTTCCCCAACCCGAGCAGTCGCGTGGAGCTTTCCGGCGACCGAGATCGCTTCGGGCAGCCTCGAGCTCGGGTGCACTGGCGGCTCACCGAGTCCGACCGCCGCACGCTACGGCGCCTGCTCGAGATCACCCGCACGGAGATGGAGCGGACGGGATCTGGCCGCGTTCGCGTCATGGGAGCGGACACCGACGACGGCTGGCCTCCGACGCTGTCGGGCGGAAGCCACCACATGGGCGTGACGCGCATGCACGCGGACCCCGACCGCGGCGTTGTAGATCCGGATTGCCGCGTGCATGGGCTCTCGAACCTGTACGTCGCCGGGAGCTCCGTCTTTCCGACCGCTGGCTATGCCAACCCCACCCTGACGGTCATCGCGCTCGCCCTTCGCCTGGCCGACCACCTCGAAGCCCGGATCCGGCTGACCCCACGGATCTCGGCGGCGACATGAACGAGAGGATCTCGTTGGACCGCCTGACGGTCTTCTCGTTCTTGCTCGCGAGCGCGGCGATCTTCGAGCAAGCGAAGTGGGATAAGTGGGCGAGCTCACCGGCAGAGCTGATCGTTTCGGGCTCCGCGTTCTGGCTGTTCCTGCGTCCCCGCTCGCTCCCCGCGCTGGTCATCCTGTTGCTGTCGCTCGTTTGGACCGTGCTGCAGCGCCTGCCGTGGACGTCCAACCATTCCCTCCTGGTGGCGCTCGTGGCCATGACCGTTCTCGTGGCGCTCGCTTCGAGGATCCGCGAAGACGGATGGCCCCCCGACAGGGAGAGGTGGTTCGATTCGTTCGCGGCCGCGGTACGCATCGAGGTGATCCTTCTGTACGCCTGGGCCTTCTTCCACAAGCTCAACGCCGGTTGGTTCGATCCGGAAGTGAGCTGTGCGGTCATGCTCGCCGAGGTGCTCGGTGCACGCCTGGGTCTGCCGGACGCTGGCTGGTTGCAGGAGGGCGCGATTCTCGCGGCGCTGGCCGCCGAGGCCACGATACTCGTGCTGCTCCTGGTTCCACGGACCCGGGCCGCCGGAGTGTTGGTGGCGGTCGGATTCCACTGGCTCCTGGGGATCGCGACGTTCTTCAACTTCTCGGCGTGGATGTACGCTCTGCTTTACGTCTTTCTCCCCGCCTGCTCGACGGTTCTCCTTCGTCGGTGGTTGGCTTCCCTGCGGCGACGTGCGTTTCGGATCGCCTCGCCCGCGGCTTGGCGGCGCTCCTACTCGTGGTCCGCCCGGGCTCTGCTGGCGGCGGCGATAGCCGTGCTCCTCCACCACGCTTCCTGGAGCTTTCGGCCCGGAGGATCCCGGATTCTCAGGTCACGCCCCCTGGACATCCCCCGGTCGGGGATCTCCCAGGGATTCGAGGCGCTGTGGTGGGCCTACGGCGGCACGCTGGCGGCCGTCCTCCTCCTCCTGCTCCTCTCGCACCGGTGGAACGATCGGGCTCCAGGGTCGGCGATGCGTCCCCGGCTACTCGCCGTGTTCCCGTTGCTGGTTCTGCTGAACGGCGCCGCACCGTATCTGGGGCTCAAGACCGAGAACGCCTTCTCCATGTTCAGCAACCTCCAGACGGAAGCGGGCTACGCGAACCACCTCATCCTGGACGGGGGAGTTCGGCTCGCCGGTTTCCAGGACGATCTCGTAACCATCGAGTCCTCGAGCGACGGTGAGCTCTCGCGCCTGGCGGAGGCCGGGTACGCGCTGCCCTACTTCGAGTTTCGATCGTACGTGAGCAGAAAGGCGAGAGCGGGTGGGGAGCCGATTCGCGTCACGTTCGCACGAGGGGATCGCAGGGTGACGCTCGCCGACGCGACGAGGGAGAGGGAGCTGGCTGAACCCGACCGGTGGCTGGCTCGCAAACTCCTGTGGTTTCGACCCGTCTTCACCGGGGCTTCCCCGCCCTGCGTTCACTAACCCCGGGGGCCCGCCGGCGCCGCCATCGCCTGCAGGCCGCCAGACGACCGACCCTCACGGGCCACTCATGCCTACGCTCCGAACAGCGGGCTCTTCAGGATGCGGGCGAAGATCAGGATGAAGGTCATCCCGGTGAAGACGACCAGGCTGAGCCAGCCGAACCACCGATCGAAGCGCGAGGGGTAGAACACCTGATCCTCCTTCGGAATCAAGGTCAGGCAGTAGTAGAGGTTCAGGTAGTAGACCACCGGGGCGATGAACAAGGCGAGGGCCGAAGCCACGAGGACGAGGTAAACGGGCCGGGGGATCCCGGTGATCAAGAAGACGGAAGCCACCAGGGAGTACAGCATCGTCATCCGGTAGATGTTGTACTCAGAGGTCCAACCACCGAGCCCGCCGCCGTGCGGGAGGCCGCGCTGCTCGATCCCCTTCTGGCGTGCCGTCGATCGGAACAGATTCCGACAGCACGCTCCCACGATCCGAGGCCAACCATCGAAGTAGTTGAACGCTGTCGAAAAGGTGGCGGCGAAGGCGCCGAGTAGGAAGACGATCATCATCCAGGGGCCGACGCTCAACGTGAAGATCCCGGCGACCTCGCCCATCACGGCCCGACCCTCGATGGGGTTCGGGTGCAACCATACCGCGGCGAGCAGAAGGAAGATGCCGGCCGTGACGAAGGAGATTAGGTGGCCGAACCGGAAGTCCCACAGGCCGATGCGGAACCAGCGGCGACAGTATTCCCGGGCGTGGGGCGGCAGCCGGCCCATGTCGACGATGAGGTCCTCCCTGGAAGACGTGAACGGGTCGAAGCGAGCGATGAGGCCTTCCTCCTCGAGCCGTGGCCTGACCCTGCTCATGCCGACTCGTTTCGCGGTTCCCCACTCCGACGCCTGTAGCGAGACATCGAGACCCGTGGGCAGCAGGCCAAGCAGGGCAGCGATCACCAACCAGGAGCCGTCCGGAATCTCGACGAGGAAGAAGTGTCCCATCTCCGCCAGTGGGGCGGGCCGCACGGCGTAGACGGCCAGGGTCGAGAGGATGAGCACACCGGCCAGGAGCTTGGCGGCGAACTCCAACGCCCTGTATTGACCGCGCAGGATCACCGTGACCGAGACCAGGCCCAGGATCAAGGCGTACGCCTCCAGAGGCAGTCCGAGCCCCAGGTGCTCCGTGAACAGGTAGTAGAGCACCGCGGCGGCGGCGATCAGGCGTCCGGCCTGACCCACCGCACTTTGGAGTAGCGTCGTGACCAGAACGTACCAAAGCGGCCACTTCCTCCAGCCCGTCGCGTACGCCTCCAGCAGGCTCTTCCCGGTCGCGTTCGTGAAGCGGAAGGCCAGTTCGAAGCCGTAGTACTTGAAGACGTATGCAGCGAGAACACACCAAAGAAGCGAATAGGCGAAGCGGCCGCCCGCCGTCGGCGAAGTGACGAGATGGCTCGTCCCGATCCCCGTCATCATGAGGATGATGCCGGGCCCGAAGTGCGCCAGCATGGCCTTCGGCGTGGTGGCTGGAAGCTCCAGATCCTCCCACGCCTCGAAGTGCGAGCTCACGTGCGCGCGGCTACCGGTCCGGCGACGCAACGAGCGTCTTCACACGCCGGTACTCTTCGAGGACCGAGCTCGTCTCGCCGTCCATCACCAGGCGCCCATCCTCCAGCCAGATAGTCCGGGGGCAGATCTCGCCCGCGTCCCGCAGGTTGTGCGACACGAACAGGAGTGTGTTTCCACGCCCGTGAAAGTCTCGGAGGTAATCGAGCACCCTTTTTCGGAAGCTCTCGTCGCCCACGGAAAGCGCTTCATCGACCATGAGGACGTCCGGTTGCGAGCTGAGTGCGACGCCGAGCGCCAGCCGAGCTTGCATGCCGGAGGAGTAGTGCTTGAGCGGCATCCTCAGCGCGTCGCCGATCTCCGAAAACTCGAGAATGCCCTTCATGCGGTCGGCCAGCTCCTTTCTAGAAATGCCGAGTAGTGCGCCGTAGATGAACACGTTGTCCAGTCCGGAGAGCTCCGGGTGAAAGCCCGCCCCGAGCTGGAGGACCGGCGCCAAGCGCCCCTGGACGCGGACCTCGCCCTCGGTGAACTCGTAGATGCCGGCGATCAGCCGGAGCAGCGTGCTCTTTCCGGCACCGTTTCCGCCGATCAGTGCGACCGCCTCCCCCTTTCGAACGAGCAAGTCGATGCTCTGGATCCGGAAACCGGTCGGGCGCGGCGCGATTGGGCGCCGGAGGATGACGCGGATGAACGTCTGCCGAATGGACGAGGCGCGACGCTTGTCGTAGTGAAAGCGCTTCCGCACGCCTCGGAGGCAGATGGCGGCGTCCGCCACGGAATCAGACGACTTCGGCAAAGATCGGCCTGAAGCGGTTGAAGACCGCGTAGCCAAGGAAGAAGGCGCCGATCGAGATCAGGCTCAGCGTCGCCAGCGCCGACGCTGCCGGTACGGCACCGTCGTACAGCACGGTCTGATAGGCTCCGAGCAGGTGCGCCAGCGGATTGATCGCGTACAGCGGCATCAGGCCCTCGGGTACGAGGCGCACGGAGTAGAAGATCGGGGTGATGTAGAAGAGGGCGGTCAGCGCGACCGGGAGCATGTGGCGCACGTCGTAATAGAACACCCCCATTGCGGCGACCGGTAGGGCAAGGCCAACGGTCAGCAACAGCTGAAGGACGAGAAGCAGGGGAAGCAGCAGGAAGCTCGCGACGAGGCGGCCATGGTGGAATGCGGCGATCAGAATCACGACGAGCGCGAACGCGATCAGGAACTCCAGAAGCCGCGAGAACGTGGCGGCCAGCACGGGCGCGTCGCTCGGGAAGCGCGCATTCCTGATCATCGTCCGATGATCGCTCAGAACGAACGTGGCCGCCGTCAGGCCCTGACTGACGAAGTTCCACACGAAGTAGCCGCTCAGGAGGAACGCCCAGTAGTTTTCGATCGGAATCCGAGCCACGCGGGTGAACACGATCATCAGGATGCCGAGCGTCATTATGGGGTTGAAGAATGTCCAGATCAGACCCAGCGCGGATTGCTGATACTTGACCTTCATGTTGCGAACGGCGAGCACGTAGATCAGCTCGCGGTTACGCCAGGCTTCATGGAGTCTGGAGATCATGCTGACGGTACCCACTCCCTCTGGTGAGCCGCTGAGATCCGGACAGCGAAAAACGATCTCCACGGCGGTCGATCACGGCCGTCAGGGCTGTCTTCGGGAGCGGTCGACAGCTTGCCGAGCCTTGTCTCGCACCCGCCTCCCGAGCGTACGGAGGCCAGGCTTGGGCGGGCTACGCTGGATCTTCTCGAAGGCTGCCGCGACGTCCGCCATGTCGCTCTTTGTCCCCAGAAACACCTCATGGAAAAGCACCAGGCCTTCGGTTTCCGCCACGAGCTCCGCCGTCGGGCATCGCGCCCCGAGCCCCAATCGCTGATCGGGGTTTGCCTCAGCCTCCCACTTGATGAACCGCCGACCGGATGTCCACAGAGGCGACCGGTAGACGACCGAGTAGGGCAGCTGTGCCGGGATTCCCTCCGCCCGAAGAGCACGCAGGAGAAAGGTGCGAGGAAGATCGGCGAAAGCGTCCGGGTCGAAGCGTAGCGCGAGTGCGTACAGACCACGGCGTGTCGTGGAATCTCTGGTATGCAGGGGAGCGATCCCTGGGATGTCCAGCAGCCGTTCCCCCAAGAAAGCGATATTCGATGCCTTTCGCTCAAGATGATCTTCCAGCCGCTCCAGTTGCGCGAGAAGAATAGCCGCCTGAAACTCCGTCAACCGATAGTTGCCGCCGAAACCCGCTGCACCTCTCTTTCGAAAAGGTCTTCCGCAGTCCTTTATGGCGTGGACGCGCCGCGCTAGTGACGCATCGTTGGCAATGACCGCACCGCCTTCGCCCGCCGTCATTGCCTTGCTCTGCTGAAAGCTGAACGTCCCGAGGTGCCCGAGAGTCCCGACGCCCCGGCCCGCCAACCGCCCGCCGTGAGCGTGCGCGCAATCCTCAATGACGAAAAGGGAGGCCTCGCGCGCTATCCCGAGGAGCGCATCCATGTCCGCAACCTGGTCGTACAAGTGAACGGGTACGACGGCCCGCGTCCGGGAGGTAACCATCTCCGCGACAGCGTCCGGGTCGAGGCACCAGTCGTGCCTCCCCACGTCCGCGAAGACCGGAACTGCTCCCACTTGCACCACGGACCAGGCCGTGCCAATCCATGTCAGCGCGGGCACGATCACTTCATCTCCGGGCCCTACACCGACAGCCCGAAGCGCGATCTCGAGCGCCACGGATCCGTTGGCGACGCAGATGACGTGGGACACCCCACAGAACTCGCCGAACCGCCGCGCGAATTCCTGCTCCATCGGTCCGCTGCCGGCCCAGACCCCGCTTTCCAGAACCTGGCGGAGAAGCTCCGCCTCCCGTGCGCCCGCCACAGGCCAGTGCGGAAAAGGCTCGCGACGCACGGGCTCACCGCCATCGATAGCCAGCCTTTGCGTCATCTGGTCACCTACTGGTCATGGTCTTCCGACGTTTCGGTCGCGTTCTTCCACACCGCAACGCGAACCACGTCTTGAACAAGGCGTGATCCGAGGAGCCACATCCAGACGAAAGGACCACCGCGATCATTGGCGTCGGGGCGCCACTCGCCCTCCGCCCTCGGCCGCACCGTTTCCAGGACCCCCAGCGCATATGCCAGCCTGCCTCGCGCACGCACCACGCCTTGGCGCGGCAGGACCGGCGAGAGGGAAAGCAGGCCACCGCCGAGGAGCAACTTGTGCACCACCTTGGCCGTAATCCTCGCACGCACCCACGGCCTCGAAGATCGCCTCACCGCGACGAGCGGCTGGCCGCCGAACACGGGAGCGTCGCGAGGCAAATCTTCGGTTTGAGGGGCCATGTAATCGCGATAGAGCGTTCCGTGTAACACCCCGGATTGATAGCGGCGCTCGGTCAACCAGGCCTCGGTCAGCCGCTCCTCGGTAATCCACTCCTCGACGCGTGCCTCGCCGACCCACACGATGCTGCAGCCGGCATCCGCGATGCGCCTGAAGAAGACGGTATCCTCGCCGTGGGTCAGCCGTTCGTCGAAACGTAGGTCGAGCTCCCGCACGAGCGCTGCCCGAAACATGACGTTGTTGGTGTACGCCTCGCGCAGGCGGGTTCCCGTTGGACGCCGGACCATGTCGAAAAAGCGTCCACGGCGCACCCACAGAGGCGGGGGCACGCCAAAGTGCGGCACGACCGGCCCACCCACCACATCGGCCTCGAAGGCGCGCTGGCCCCGCAAGAGACAATCCAACCAGTCGGCTGCCGGTACCTCGTCGTCATCGATGAACGCAATCCACTCCGTGTCCTGATCGACCGAATCGAGAGCGCGGTTACGAGCCGGCGCGATACCGGGTCGCGCCTCGTGAACATAGGTCAAGCCCATGCCGAGTCGATCCCGCCATCGCTCGCAGATGGAGCGTGCGTTTGCGTCGGAGCTGTTGTCGACGATCAGGAGCTTTACCAAAGGGGGGCGATTGGCGAACTCCTGGGATTCCAGGCCGTCGAGCAGACGCTCCAAGCCCTCGGGTCGCTGACAGGTCAGCGCGCAAACCGTTATCCGAGGCGTTCGTGTCAATGGCTAGAGTGTGATCTCTTCGTAATCGGACACGGCACGCTCTGCTGCCCTGACCGCGAGTGCCATGATCGTCAGGGTGGGATTCTGGTAGGCGGAGGACACGAAGCAAGCTCCGTCGGCCACAACGACATTTTCGGCTTCCCAGCATCGGCCGAACGGATTCAAAACGCCCGCCCGAGGCTCCCTGCTCATTCTGGCGCCGCCGAGCTCGTGTATCGAAAGTCCCGGCCGGAGCACGCCCGGCTCGACAAATGACTTGCGCCCGATGGCCTCCTTCAAGCGCTGCTTGCTCCAGGGGGACTCGTCGGGGAGTCCGGCCGCAGCGACGATCTCGTCGACGACCCGCCGAGCATCGGCAATCAACGCGCGATCGTTGGCACAGTGCGTGCATTCGATATGGGCGACGGGCACGCCCCACTTGTCCTTCTTCCGTGGGTTCAATGTGATGCGATTGTCGGCCCGCGGCAGCATCTCCCCGAACGCCCCGATCCACCAGATCGGCCCGCGGCGCCCAATCGCACCGAAGAGCCCGTAGCCGCGAATGAAGTCCGCGTGTCTCTCCTGGATGTTCCTGAACCTGGGGACGTAGAATCCGTGCTCCGCCCCAAAATCGTACGGATCGCCCGAGACCCCAAAACGCCCACCTCGGCCCTCCGGCAGGCGACCACTTCTGACGAAAAACAGATGATCCGTAATGTACCGGCCGAGAACGCCGGAGGAACCACCGAGCCCGTCCGGATGTCTTTCGGACGCGCTGTTGAGCAGAATTCGCACGCTTTCGAAAGCCGAGGCGCACAGGAAGACGAGGCGGGTGCTGACGTGCTGAGGTTGTCCCGACAGTCGATCGACAAACTCCACGCCGTTGGCTTTGCCGCTCCGTCGATCGGTCGTGATCCTCCGCACCACCGCGTTCGGGCGAAGCGTCAGACGGTCCGTCTTTCTGGCTTCTCGGAGGGCAGAAGACGTGCGCTGCGGGTTGTGAGCCACGACTCGCGCCTGCAGCACCCGTATCTCGGGCCACCGGCTTTCGACGACGCTCTTGAGCTCGAGCTCCTGCGGGCTGAGCTCGCGCGGCCCCAGATACCGACCGTCCGGCAGCTGCGGCAGCCCGTCCGCTTGACCGTAGAGCCCCAGGCACTCCTCGACCTTGTCGTAGTACGGTGCGATTTCAGCATAGCTGAAAGGCCAGTCTTCACCGCAGCCGTCGTGGCTGGCGCCGAGTAGCTCATAATCCGACAGACGCGGCGCCAGACACGCCCAAGTCAGCAGCCGACCACCGACTTGACGGCCGCGTATCCAGTAGAAGGGCTTGCCGGGCGCCGTGGTGTAGGGGTTGTCGCGATCGTCGACGTACAGGTGTCGAACGAACCCTTTGAACGAGGTGCAGCGCGCCTGGATAGGCTGCCTCCACATGGCCGCTCGCAACGATGCAAGACCATCGCCTGCACCCGGCGCCGGAAACCCATCTCGCGGGTCGAGATCGGGTCCCGCCTCGAGTACGAGTGTGTCGAGTCCGGCCTCCGTCAGCGTCCTCGCCGCGAAACCGCCAGCCGCCCCCGACCCCACGACGATGGCGTCGAAGACCCTCCCGCCGAGTGAGCAATCAGTCATCATGCCTTGCTGGTCTCTGGCAGCCCACCGATCACGAGGTCATCATTCGGGGACCGTAGCCTCCTCGCCTCATTGAGGTCGTCGGGTCCTGTGCCAGGCGAATGACGCCCGGGATGAATCGGAGCCGCATGTCCTACGAAATCGTGAAATACCGGCCTCAGCTGAGAGAAGACGTGGTTAGGCTCCAGACCGTGCTATGGAGCGCAAGCCCCACCATCAACGCAAGGTACCTCCAATGGAAACATGAACGTAATCCCTATGTCGACTCCCCATTGATCTATCTCGCCACGGTGGACGGGGAGGTCATCGGAATGCGTGGGTTCATGGGCAGCCGGTGGAGAATCGGGGACGGAGAGTTCGTGGTGCCCTTGGCCTGTGACCTCGCGATCGCGCCGGCACACCGGGATCGAGGCGTTCTCAACCTCATCATGACAGCGGCGATCGGAGATCTGGAGAAGTTGGGCTATCGGTACGTGTTCAGCTTGAGTGCCGAGAAGATTACCCATATCGCGTCGCTTGCGGCGGGGTGGCGTGCCGTTGGGTCCCCCGGACTCGCGCAGCGAGTGAGCCGCGCCCTCGGCCTCAGAAGATACTGGGCCGACAGGCTGGGGCCGTTCACGACCGTCTATCGGCGGGCCAAGAACCGGGTCCGCTTCCGCTGGCGTGCCCCCGCCCATCCCTTCGCTCATCTCGACCAAGCGCCCGGCCGCCATCCGCATCCGAGAGTCAGCCTCGCGAGAGCACCCAGATCAGAGGAGATGGCCCGCCAGTTTCGAACGACCCTCCGGGACGGGCGCATTCGGCAGGTGAGGGACGCCGTTTTCCTCGACTGGCGATACTCGAATCCTCGCTCCACCTACCGTTTCCTGTTCTGGGAAGACTCGGAGCTCAGAGGCTATGTGGTTCTCGCCGCCAGGCTGTCGTATTCCGGCGAGCGTTACTACCCGACTGTGAGAATCGCGGACTGGGAAGCGTCGGACCGGGAGGCTGAATCGGAGCTGCTTGACGCGGCGATGAGGTGGGGCCGATTCAGCGGCGTCGAGACCTGGTCGGCTACTCTTTCCGAGCGCCGGCAACGCCTGCTCGCCCTTCACGGCCTTCGAGTCTCGACTGAGAGGCCCAGCTTTCACGATCCTGGAGTGTCCCTACTAGTAAGACCGACCGGTAGACAGGTCTCGGCGTCCGCGTGGACCGGAGCCGGTGTGGACCTGCTCGACATCGGCAATTGGGACCTTCGTCGGATCGACGCTGACGATACGTAGGGGCGCCTGCATCCGTCCATGCACGCACCTCAGGACTGGCGCTCGATGAAGTCCACGATGTTGCTGACGGTGTTCCACTCCGTCGCCAGATCGAAGGTGCCCGGATTGACGGGGTTCCCGATCTCCTCCTCGATCCAGATGGCCAGCTGCACCAGCCCCAGAGAGTCCAGGAGGCCCGACTGGATGAGGGGCGTATCCGAATCCGGCTCGCGGAGCTGCGGAAGATTTAGGCTCCGAAGGAAGGCGAGGAGCCGGACCTCGATATCGCTAACGGACATGCGCCGTGACGCGTGGAGCGCAGGGCTCAGACATGAGTGTCCATCGGCTCGAGAACGGAACAGGCGCGGGCCACTTCCTCGCGGTTGATCTTCCCTCGGGTCGTTCTCGGGATGGCATCGAGAAGATGCCACCGCTGCGGCACCTTGTGTCGCGCAATCCTCGCCTCGACCCAGGAGCGGAGCTCAGCGATCGTCTCGGGATCCCGCTTCTCGAGCACGACCGCGATCCCGACCTCTTCGCCGTATAGCGGATCCTCGTATCCGAAGGTGCAGACGTCCGTCGTTTCGCGGAAGCTCTCGACCACGGCGTCCACGTCCCCGGGATGCACCTTCATCCCACCCTTGTTGATCTCCTCCCGCGCCCTCCCCCGCAGGAAGAACAGCCCGTCTTCTAGCACCCCGATATCACCTGTCACGAACCATCCGTGGTTGACCACCCCCCGTGTGAGGTCCTCCCGGTCCAGATAGCCTTTCATGAGTGCAGGCGTGTTCAGCCACACGTAACCCTCCTCTCCGGGAGCGCACGCTTCGGCGCGCCACGGCGGGACGGCCGTGTCCATCGAATCGAGGATCTTGAGCTCGGCCCCCCAGGGCACCCCGATCAGGCCATCCCTCGGAATCAACTCCGGGATCGTCGTCCCGGCCACCCAGCTCCCGGTCTCCGTGATGCCGTAGGTGTTCAGCACCTCTTGGGTGCCCGCCCACTCGCGTATGCCCTCCCACAGTCCGGCCGACAGGGGCGCCGACCCGCACGATACGCGCTCGAGCGTGCCCGCCCGCGGAGGCGGGGCGGTCCTGAGCGCCAGGCGCCACAGCGCGGGCACGGAGGACATGAAGGTGATCCGGTGCTCATCCAGCAGAGCGCCCAGCTGAAGCACGAGGTCGGCACGAAACGGCGGAAGGACATAGAGGTCCTGGCCCGAGAGCCAAGGATACAGGCAGTTGCATATCAATCCGTGCCCGAAGTGAGTGGGAAGCAGGCACAGCGTGCGCCGATAACGCCGAACGCCGAGCGGCCCCCTCAGGCCGAACCAGCGCGCGCGAAGCGTTCTGTGCGTGTGAACCACCCCTTTAGGATCGCCCGTCGTGCCCGATGTGAAGAGAATGAGCGCTTCGTCCTCGAGAGA
Organism: Gemmatimonadota bacterium; assembly: GCA_039590175.1. Lineage (GTDB taxonomy): Bacteria > Gemmatimonadota > Gemmatimonadetes > Palauibacterales > Palauibacteraceae. Next base: position 26,715 of record JBDHFW010000012.1, read on the forward strand.
GGGTGGGACCGAGACGTCTTCCACGCCTCCAGGCTGCGGCTCCGCGGAAGTGCCCTCATCGACGACCGTCACCCCCGCGCCGGCCAACTGGTCCGCCGCCTGTCGATCGGCTTCCCCCCTCCACAAGGAGAGTCGCGGCCTCGCCGCCCCTGTCAGCACCTCGATCTCGTGCAGCGTCAGTCGCCCGTCGATCGGAATGACGCAGCCCCCGATCGTCCAGACGGCCAGCAGGTCGACGAAGAACTCCAGCGCGTTTCCCTGGTGCAGGAAGGCACGGTCGCCGCGCCGGAAGCCCAGCGCCCGGAACTGGGCCTCGCGCCGCAGCGTCCGCGAGCGGATCTCGTTCGGATCCCAGCGGCGACCCGTTACGGGCTCGGTCAGGGATCCTATCTCGGTGCCAATGAACACGTCATCCTCCGAACGTCGCGATCTCGACCTGGCCCACCGGGCGACCACACGCAGGGTAGTGCAGGGGCAACCACTGCGGCAACTTCGATAACCATGCCTCCCTCGACCAAGGCATCCCGCTGGCCTGCTCGAGGAGAAGGCACCTGTCGACGTGCCAAATTCGTGCGCCGACTTGGTAGGAAGTTCAGAACCTGGACGCCGGAGCGCGGTACGTAGGAGAATCGAGCGGGCCCGGTTGTCGCCCGGTTCGCGTTTAGGGGCAGCGAGGAGGGGGCTACGTGCGAATCCAGGTTCACGGATCCAACGAGATCCGTTCCTCGGAGATCACGCCCGAACGGATCTACATGAACCGCCGCCGATTCGTCGGGCGAGCGGCGAAGCTCGCTGCAGCCGCGGCGGTGTCGCCGTCGCTGCTCGCCTGTGGTCCGTCCCCGGGACGCTCCGAGGAGTTGGGCGACTCGGGCCAGTCGGGCGAAGCGAGGCGGTCCGGTGCCCGGGAGCGGTCGGGCATCCAGGAGCGCGACTGGAGTGCCATCCGCTCCGAGCTCGACGAGCCGCTGACTCCCTACGAGGACGTCACCACGTACAACAATTTCTACGAGTTCGGCACCGGCAAGGAGGATCCAGCCAGGAACGCCCACACCCTCCGCCCACGGCCCTGGTCGATCGAGGTGGAGGGAGAGGTGGCCCGACCCGCCGTTTACGACCTCGAGGACTTCGTCTCCCCGCACCGGCTGGAGGACCGGGTGTATCGGCTCCGCTGCGTCGAAGCCTGGTCCATGGTCATTCCCTGGCGCGGCTTTCCGCTGGCGGATCTCATCAGGCGCGTCGAGCCCACCGGGAAGGCGCGGTTCGTGGAGTTCACGACGCTGCACGACCCCGAGCAGATGCCCGGGCAGCGGCGCGGCGTGCTGGACTGGCCGTACGTGGAGGGGCTCCGGCTGGACGAGGCGATGCATCCCCTCGCTCTGTTGGCCACAGGCGTGTACGGACGGGACCTACCCAACCAGAACGGAGCGCCGCTCCGGCTCGTGGTGCCCTGGAAGTACGGTTTCAAGAGCATCAAGTCCATCGTTGGCCTTCGATTTGCGGAAGAGATGCCGGCCACGGCCTGGGCCGTGGCGGCTCCCCGCGAGTATGGCTTCTATGCCAACGTGAACCCGGAGGTGGATCACCCGCGCTGGAGCCAGGCCCGAGAGCGTCGCCTGGGCCAGCTCAGGAAGCGTCCGACCTTGATGTTCAACGGCTATGCTGAGCAGGTCGAGCAACTGTATGCCGGCATGGACCTGAGCCGCTCCTTCTGATCGCCTCTACCTGATGGCCTCTTCGGCACGTCGCCGCCAGGTCGCCGCGAAGGCCGCCATCTGGGCCGCAGCCCTGACGCCGGCGACCTGGCTCGTTTGGCGGGCGATGCAAGGCGAGCTAGGAGCGAACCCGATCGAAGAGGTGCTCCACCGGACGGGCTGGTGGGGTCTGGCTCTGCTCACGACGACGCTGGGCATCACGTCCGTACGGCGGCTCTCGGGCTGGCATCAGATCGTGCGCTACCGGCGCCTCGTGGGTCTCTTCGCCTTCTTCTACCTCACCCTCCACTTCAGCACCTACCTGGTCCTGGATCAGTGGTTCGCGTGGAGCTACATCCTGGAGGACATCGCGGAGCGCCCGTTCATAACCGTCGGCTTCGCGGCTTGGCTGCTTCTCCTGACACTAGCCGTCACGTCCACGCGAGGGTGGATCCGTCGACTGGGCCCGAGGTGGCAGAGGCTTCACCGGCTCATCTACCTGGCTTCTGCGCTCGGCGCCCTGCACTTCTACTGGAAGGTCAAGGCCGACACGCGCGAGCCCCTGATCTTCGGGGCCGTCATCGGCCTGCTACTGCTGGCTCGTGTGCCTGCCGTCCAGCGGTTGGTCTCCCGGTCGCGCGCCGGTTCGGTGCTGCGGGCAGGGCGCCATGTGGCAGAGAGGTGAGGCTCCCGCAGGTTGGCAGGGCAACGAGAAGGCAGGCATGGCGCGGAGGCACGTTGGCATGGACGTGCACGGTTTCAGGTCGTGTACGATCGGATGCATGCCGAGGCCGTGGAGCTTGGTGCGCTCGTTGTGGAGCTCGAGCGGGAACTGGACCGGGCCTTCGCAGATCAGCGGCTCGCTTCCGAGGAGGTCGAGCGCCTGACGAGCGAGATCGGCAACGGGAGAAGCCAGCTCCGCGCCACGCACCTCGTGGCACATCTGGAAACGGCGGACGTGCTCAGCTCCGAGCAGATCGCTCGCTACGGTCACCTGCGTGGATACTCGGGGCATTCCGGGCACGACAAGGGCCGCCTGAAGCGGCCGACGCCGAACGTGCTCTCGATGCCGACGGTCGTACCAGGGTTAGACTCGCGACCGCGCGCGACACCTGGTTGAGGGCTTCCCCTATGGAAGCGGCCATCCAGACCTGCTCCGCTCGCGGCTTCTGTCGAAAGAGTCCCGACAAGACCCAGCAACCGACGGCCCAGTCTCGCGTAAGCGAATCGGTCCCGTCCCGAGCGGCACGGGCGACGAAATGGCGGCAGCTGTTCATTCCCTGTGCCAGATGGTCCGGCAGGTCGAGCTGGTCCGTTCTCGTCAGTTCGGTGCTTTGGGACGTGAGATACAGCCCTGCGGCCGTGACCAGGAAGTTCCACCTTCGCTCGTCCGCCGAACGCAGCTCGGGATAATACCAGGCAAGGGCGGCCAGCATTCTGCCGGCAGCGGCCGAAGTGCCTCGAACGAGCCTTTCCACGTCGTAGTTACGGCCTTGCTCACGATGATGCGCCAGTGCCTGCATCGTGACCTCCCTGCTGGGACTGCGGGGGGAAGTAGCAGGAGAGTAGATGCCACTTGGCCGGCATCCCTTACCAGGAGCGGCGGCCGATCCTACCTCCTCGCGCAGGGTGACGTGCGGGATGATCCTCAGCCAGGCTTGTCCGCCGTCAGGCGTGTCACTCCCCGATGAGCGTGATCGCCACCCGCCTGCTGCGGGCCCGCGTGTCGAAGTCGAGCAGCACCACCTGCTGCCATGTGCCCAAAGGCAGCGCCGCGTCG
>JBDHFW010000013.1:0-33115 GCA_039590175.1 Gemmatimonadota bacterium
GCTTCACGGGCAGGTGGCGGCCTCTCGCGGAATCGCGGTCTTCTACCCCAACTACCGCGCGAGCACCGGGCGCGGCGTCGAGTTCAGCAAGCTGGATCACGGCGACATGGGTGGGAAGGAGTTCGATGATATCGTCGACGGAGTGGACCACCTCATCGAGACGGGGCTTGTCGATCGGGATCGCGTTGGCGTAACCGGTGGATCGTATGGCGGTTACGCGACAGGTTGGCTGACGACGAGATACAGCGACCGATTCGCGGCCGGCGTCATGTTCGTCGGGATCAGCAACCAGATCTCAAAGGTGGGCACGAGCGACATCCCTGAAGAGATGTTCCTCGTGCACAATCGGCTGCGGCCGTGGGACGATTGGGAGCTCTTCCTGGAGCGGAGCCCGGTATACTGGGCGGGCGACTCGAACACGCCGCTGCTCATCCTGGCCGGAAAGGATGATCCGCGGGTCCACCCCGAGCAGTCGATGGAGATGTACCGCAACCTGAAACTCCGGGGGAGCGCACCCGTTCGGTTGGTCTTCTACCCCGGCGAGGGACACGGAAACGCCCGCGCTGGGGCTCGCTACGACTACAACCTGCGCGCCATGCGGTGGCTGGAGCACTATCTTGTGGGGCCGGGTGGCGAGAAGCCGCCCGCGGAGCTGGATTATCCCCTGGAGCGTGGCGACGAAGAACCGCCCGAGAAGGTCACGACCGCATCGGATGAGAGGGGTTGAACGAAAGATGAGCAACGCGGCCAAGCTGGTACTTGTCGTGGTGGGCGCCGCCATCGTGGGCGTCGGGAGCTACATGATGTTCGATTCGAGCGCAGCGCCGGCCGGGGAGACCCCCCGGTCGGTGCTGGCCGATGCCCAAGCCTCCTCTGCATCGGACGCGACGGGGGCCGCGCAGGAGGTCAGTTCTCGAGAGATCCTCGTCTACAAGACCGCCACTTGCGGTTGCTGCAGCAATTGGGTGGAGTACATGACGCAGCAAGGCTTCACGGTCAAAACGGAGGATGTGACCGACCTGACGGCCATCAAGGTGGAGCATGGCGTCCCGCCCGGACTGCAGTCCTGCCACACGGCGCTGGTCGACGGCTATCTGGTGGAAGGGCATGTACCGGTCGAGCCGATCCTGCGGATGCTGGAGGAGCGTCCTCAGATAGCGGGCCTGGCCGTACCCGGGATGCCGACGGGCTCCGCGGGGATGGAGGTGCCCGGCCAACCGGCCGACTCCTACGACATCATCGCCTTCGACCGGGACGGCAAGACGAGCGTATACGAAAGCCGATAGGTCTCCCTTTCCGCATCTCAGAGCCGAGGTCTGAGAACGGCCTTCGGTGTAGCCGCATGGCTGCCCGAGGGCCGGGCGGTGAGTTCCGGCAGGTGAGTCTCCCACCATTCGCGCGCTTTCCTCTCATCCCACGTCGCCGCCGATTCGCAGGCGGCGAGTCGGATGTCCAGCTCCCAGGCGTCGTTCGGGCGTAGGGCGCGGTCCTTCTCCAGACAGGACAACACCACCCGCTCCAGGTCCGCCGGCACGTCCAATTCGCTGCGTCTGGACGGGGGCTGCGGAGCCGTCTGCAGGTGGTGCGCGATGACCGCCAGCGGACTGTCATCGGTGAACACCCGCTGGCCCGTCATGAGCCAATAGGCGACGCAGCCGAGGGCGTAGACGTCGGCTCGCCGGTCGACATCCACAGCTCCTCTGGCCACTTCGGGAGGCATGAAAGCCGGCGTGCCCGCGGTCTGGCCCTCGACGGTCAACTCCGTCGCGTCTCCGAAGTGCGTGCCCCGAAGAGCCACGAGACCGAAGTCAAGCACCTTGACGAAGTCGTAGTCCGGGCCCAGGCGGCAGGCAAGGAGGTTGGACGGCTTGATATCGCGGTGGACGAGCCCGGCGTCGTGCGCGTCGCCGAGTGAATGGCAGGCCTGCCGCAGCAGATAGACAACGCGTCCGGCGGGCAGGGCCCCGAAGCGGTCGATGAGCTGGTTGAAGTCCAGCCCATCCAGCAACTCCATGACGTAGTAGAAGTCTCCATCCTCCGTGGTGCCGAAGTCGTAGATGTCGACCGTGTGCTTCGACTTGAGAGCCGCCGTAGCCCTCGCTTCCCGCTCGAACCGCCTCACGACGGCCGCTCGGTCGACCCCGCCGACGAGCACCTCTGGCCGTATGAGCTTCAGCGCGGCCGGTCTCGCGAGAAGCCGATGCCACGCGACCCATACCTCTCCCATTCCGCCCTGGCCCAGTGGCTTCTCGAGCTGGTAGCTCCCGATCTCGCGCGCCTCGCTCAAGTGCTCGCCGTACCGATAGATGACGCAGGATGCGACGTACGCGATCCCAGCGCACAGGTAGGTGGAGAACCCGAAGTAGACCACGAACACGGACATCGGGACGTCGGGACTCATGGGCCCGAACGCCTTCGAAAGCGCGACCGTTACGAAACCCGTGGACGCCGCTGCAAGCGACGCGAGGAGCGTCTTCGCGGGCGTGTTCGGGGCCATGACCGGGAAGGCGATGATCCATGCGCATTCCCATGGGATGCCCATGTAATTGACCGCCCCGAAGACGTCCTCGCGCCACACCGGGAAGGCATTCCAGAACTCGGACATGGAGATTCCGAACGCCCCGATGACCGCGAAGCCCAGCCCGAGGTCGAGAAGCTTGACGGGTGCCATGCGGCTGAAGCGGGAGAGTACGAAGACCGCGATTCCCAGCGCGATCGACGCGACCGCCACGATCGTGGGGAGCACCATGTTCTTCTGATCCATCGGTGCGACAACCGTGTCTCCCAGTGGGACGCCGTGAAAGAAGTAGCTGGAGCCGAAGAATGCGAGGAAAAAGGTGGCCGAGTACACGAGGGCGGCCCAGCCGAGACGCCGGGATGCATCCCGGAGGACATCTGGTGGAAGCGTGGTCGTCTTCGAGCGTTTCGTGCCGGAGGGAAGCGTCCCTCCGGCGGATGTGGAGTCGTTCAACCTCGCCTCCCGAAAGGGGGCTGTCGGCCAGCGGCCCGTTTCCGAAGCCCCTAACCTCTTCCCCCTTCGGGCCGAATTCAACTCCGGCCAGGTTCAGCCCCGTTGTGCGGTCCGGGACTGCGGCCGTCGCCACACCCCTCGACGACGATCGCGCCGGTCGCGTTTAACAGGTCGCTCGCTTGACGCGTCCAAGGCAACAGGATCTACTCCAAAGGAGCCATTCTGCCCTCGAGGTAACCATGCCGCCGTACCGATCTCTATCCCCCTCCGTCCTATCGGGCGCGATCGTCATCACCGCAGCCGGGTGCGCCGGCGACGCCGTGGGCCCGCCAGGAACGGGGGATCCTCCTCTGCCGCCCGCCGGGGATGCCATCGCCGGGGCCGTCGCGTTCGTCGAGAACTGTGGAACCTGCCACGCCGCGAAGGACGGCTTCGATGTGGCGTTCTTCGCCTTCCCGGACACGACGATCGTAAGACGAGCGGTGGCGCACGTGGACACGGGCACGGCCGTGGACATCGTCGCCCATATCCGCACCATCGAAGTTCGTTCGGCGGAGCGCACTACCCGGGTATTTCAGCCCCTGGAAGTGGTGCTCGGGAGCGATCTGGAGTTTGCCCTGGACGCGTTCGGGGCGGACCGCTGGCCTTCCGATCTGTCCAGCGACGGCCTCCTGGCGATCGACCCGAGAGTGGTCAGGGTGGCCGTCGAGTTCCCGATCTGGTCGGTGGAAGAGACGAACATCGATTGGATGCCGGAGCGGCCGATCAGCGAAGATCTTCTCGACTTCGACACCAGCGCGGCGCGCTTCGCCCTCGACCGATACTACACGACGCGTTCGCTGGATGATCTGGCCCGGACCGTTCTCGCGCTGCGGATCGCGGACCGCTCCTTCGAGAACGCCGATGCCCCTTGCATCGAGGATCCGAACGCCGACGATCCTCTCGCCCTCTTCCAGGCCGAGGAGTGTTTCGAAGCTCGCCGGTGGACCTCGACGCTGGTTGCGCAGCACATGCTGAGGACGGGTCTCGAGATGCCGATCTCTCCGCTCTTGCACGATGTCTGGTGGGACGTCGGCAATGCGGCGCGCCGGGCGGTGCAGCGTCGCGACGACTTCGACAACGCGATCGAGAACTGGGCGTCCTGGATGTACCTGGGCTGGAGCTTCGCGCCGCAGCAGCACGCGAGCGTCTACCTCGGGATCGCGCTGAACGAGCTCGGACTTGCGCGCCACTCCACCTTCGTCGCGCTGCGCTCTCAGGTAGCCCGAGGCCGCCGGAGCCTGGCGCCGTACCGGGATGTGAGAAACGCGGCGATCTTCTCGCCCGCGACGTGGACGCGGGACGCCGTACGGTTCGGCTTCAGCCATCTGATCGACCGGCTCGAGGAGGGCGACCTTCCACGGGACCAGGCGTTGGCCGAGGCCGAGCGGAGCGTCGAGGAGGCCTACGAGATCGCCGCACGCAAGCTGTTCAACATCGATGTCGATGAGCTGCGGGAGCTGCGAGATCACGTTCTGGACCTCTTGAAGTAGGCTCGCCGCGTCCGGTCGACCGGCTCCCGAAGGTCGGATCTCCGCGCCGCATCTGGCCAGAGGGCTTGCGCAATCGGCCCGAACTGTGGAGGATTGCGTATCTGGCCCGCAAATCTGCTTGAGACCACCAAAGGAGGCGGCGATGACAAAGGACGAATTTGCGGCGAAGCTCGCTGGTCAGACCGGGCTCACGAAGGCGAAGGCTGGGGACGTGCTCGACTCGATCTTCACGACGGAAGCGCGGAAGGGGATCATCGCGGTCGAGCTCGATGCAGGCCGAGACTTCACGATCACCGGTTTCGGGACGTTCGGCACGCGTAATCGCAAGGCGCGCATGGGTCGCAACCCACAGACGGGCGCGGCGATCCAGATCCCGGCTATGACCGTTCCGACGTTCCGAGCGGGCAAGGGTCTCAAAGATCGGGTTCGCGTCTAAGGAGCGATACATCGGAGGATCTGCGGTCCTGTAGCCGCCCCCGAGCCTCCGACGTCGCACACGAACCCCCGGGCTGACCACGGGGCATACTACCCGAGCCCGGCTTCGCCGCAGTTCTCCAGGTGCACGGGCGTCCGTCCGAGTTGACGGGCGCCCGTGCCGCTGGCTTCTCTCTCCCGGACTTCCGCCCCACTGACTGGATCGACCGACCGACTTTACTGGCCGCCATCAACGGAGAGACACCCATGCGACTCGAGATAGCGAATTTCGAATCACCGGAGGAGGTCCGCGAGTTCGAAAAAGGGAGCTTCGAGCTGATCTCCGCGGGCGGGATCACGGTGGGTCGGGCGATCTACGAGCCGGGATGGGTGTGGTCCGAGCACGTGGGGAAGGCGCTCGGCAAGGATAGCTGCGACGTGGAGCACCTCGTGCTGGTCGTCTCGGGGCGCTGCGCGATCGCCATGGATGACGGCACCGAGGTCGTCGCCGGACCGGGCGACCTGTGCGCCGTGCCCCCGGGCCACGACTCCTGGGTCGTCGGGGATGAGCCGTACGTTTCTCTGCACTTCATGGGAGCGTCCGTGTACGCCGAGGACGGGGAGTAGAAGGGGCCGGGTGGCCTCGGGCGGTTTCGTTTCTAGCCACGCCGGGTGGCGGGCCTACTCACACCAAACGAGACCTTCTCCACGTGCAGGGGACAGCGGTGCGATGGCGCCGACAGCGAGGGCGCATTCCTTGGAGGTGGCGGGATGGGTCGCCCTCGCCGTCCAACCGTCCTCGTCCGCCTGCAGAGTCAGCACGACGTCCGGGCTCAACCGGAATTCCAGGTCGCCCGTGTCGGATGTGTAGGCCGCGTTGTCAGCCAGGTAGGCCTCCTCCGCCGCGGCGAGGTTGCGAAGGTCGCTCTTCATGCCGGCGATGATCGCGTCCTCCTTCCGGTTCTGCCACGTGGCGACCGCCATGGACGCAAGAGTGCCGATGATGACGATCACGATCATCAGCTCGATGAGCGTGAAGCCCTCTTTTCCGGTGATGCGGGTGCGCACGTTGCCTTTCCTCTGGTGTTTGATTAGCCGCGCAAAGTGCAGAGATGGTGCCGTCATCGCGCCACTCACTATCTGCTGCAATATCAGCCGGTTATCGTATGTATTGGGGAGGGGGGAGAGTTGCGATCTCTGCAACATGCGGCACTGGCCGCACTCGGCCATGGTGGCGGAATGATCGCTGCCGGTGAGCAAGAGTCATGAAGCCTACATCTCGACGAGCGCTGAGGCGTTCCGCTGCCGCGCCGGCCTACCTGAAGATCACGCCCGCCGAACTGCGAGCCCGGGCACGGGCCGCGCTCGCCGGCCTCGCCGAATGCCGAGCCTGTCCACGCGACTGCGCCGTCGATCGGCTGCACGACAAGTGGTCGGCCTGCAAGACGGGGCGGTTCGCTCAGGTCTCCAGCTACTTCCCGCACTTCGGCGAGGAGGACTGCCTGCGTGGATGGCGAGGCTCGGGCACCGTCTTCTTCGCCCACTGCAACCTGCGCTGCGTCTTCTGCCAGAACTTCGACATCAGCCAGGCGCTCAAGCCCGGCATGGCGTCGCGGGGGACGCCGCCGGACCGTCTCGCCGGGATGATGCTGGAGCTGCAGGATCTGGGCTGCCACAACATCAATCTGGTCACCCCGGAGCACGTGGTCCCGCAGGTCCTCGAGGCTTTGAGCGAGGCCACGGAGGCAGGTCTCTCGCTTCCCATCGTGTACAACACGAGCGGATACGACGCGCTGGAGAGCCTAAAGCTGATGGACGGGGTCGTGGACATCTACATGCCCGACTTCAAGCTCTGGTCCGCGGAGCGGAGCCGAGCCTATCTGAAGGCCGAAGATTACCCCGAGGCGGCGCGCGCGGCGATCGGGGAGATGCACCGCCAGGTCGGTCCCCTGCGCTGGGACGATGACGGCGTGGCCGTGCGCGGCCTTCTGATCCGCCATCTCGTGATGCCTGGGTGCCTGGACGAGACGCGTGCGATTCTCGAGTGGATCGCCGAGGAGCTCGGCCAGGCCACATACGTGAACCTGATGGATCAGTACCGTCCGGCGGGAAGGGTGAGCGGCGGACGTTACGCGGAGCTCGACGCCCCTATCGGCGAACGGGAGTTCAGCGCCGCGATCGGGTTCGCCAGCGCGCTGGGGCTGCGCCTGGATCGCCGGATGCCGGATCCGATGCTGCGCCGCCGAAGCCGCTGGCTGTGAGGCCGTCCGACGCAGGCGTTGAAATCGAGGTCGCTCTCCTGTAACGTCGCTTCCCACCACGGAATGAAGGAAGGGACTCCATGCGCAGCGACGTAGATATCGCCCAGGAAGCCTCGCTAGCCCCGATCACCGAGATCGCCGCCAAGCTCGGCCTGGCGGAGATCGATCTCGAGCTGTTCGGCCGCCACAAGGCCAAGGTCCGCCTGGAGGCGCTCCGCGACCGGGAGTCTAGAAGAGGCCGGCTGGTCCTCGTGACCGGCACGAGCCCGACCCCGGCGGGCGAAGGAAAGACGACGGTGGCCGTAGGGCTCGCCGACGCTCTGAGTTTGCGTGACAAACGGGTTGCTCTCTGCCTCCGGGAACCGAGCCTGGGCCCCGTGTTCGGGATCAAGGGCGGGGCGGCAGGCGGCGGGTACTCCCAGGTCGTGCCGATGGTGGACATCAACCTCCACTTCACCGGTGACTTCCACGCGATCACGTCGGCGCACTCCCTGCTCTCGGCGATGCTCGACAACCACCTGCAGCAGGGGAATCCGCTCGGCATCGACTCCCGACGCATCACCTGGAAGCGGGCGGTGGACATGAACGATCGGGCGCTGCGTCGAACCGTGATCGGCCTCGGCGGACCCGGAAGCGGCGTGCCTCGAGAGGACGGTTTCCTCATCACCGCAGCCTCCGAGGTCATGGCGATCTTCTGTCTGGCCGCCGACCATGAGGATCTGGAAGAGCGCCTCGGCCGAATCATCGTTGGGTATACCCGCGAGCAGAGCCCGGTCCGGGCGCAAGAGCTCGAGGCGAGCGGCGCCATGACGTTGCTTCTCAACGATGCCCTCTCTCCCAACCTCGTCCAGACCCTCGAGGGCACCCCCGCGTTCATACACGGTGGGCCGTTCGCCAACATCGCACACGGCTGCAACTCCCTGATCGCGACTCGGGTCGGCATTCAGCTGGGCGACGTGGTGGTCACCGAGGCGGGCTTCGGCGCCGATCTCGGCGCGGAGAAGTTCTTTGACATCAAGTGCAGGGTGGGGGGCCTCGAGCCGGAAGTGGCCGTTGTCGTGTCCACGATACGGTCGCTCAAGATGAACGGAGGCGTGCCGAAGACCGAGCTCGAGGGCGAGAACGTGGAGGCCGTCCGCCGCGGGATCTCGAACCTCGAGAAGCACATCGACATCGTACGTCGCTTCGGAGTTCCGCCGATCGTGGCGCTGAACCGCTTCCACTCGGATACGGAATCGGAGCTCGCCGCCGTGGAGCAGGCCTGCGCGGAGCTCGGCGTGACCGTCGCGCGGTCGGAGGGCCACGCCCGCGGCGGCGAAGGAACGCTGGGCCTGGCGGACGCGGTGCTCGAGGCGCTGGAGGAGGGGGAAGGGAACTTTGCCCCGCTCTATCCCGAAGAGATGCCGCTCGCAGAAAAGATCGAGACCGTGGCGCGAGAGGTGTACGGGGCCGAAGGGGTGGATTTCCAGGGTCCAGCGCGGAAGTCGATCGAGCGGCTCGAATCGATCGGCCTCGGCGAGCTGCCGGTCTGCATCGCGAAGACGCAGTTCTCGCTGAGCGATGATCCGGCCCTGCTCGGCCGACCGGAGGGCTTCCGGATCACGGTGCGGAACGTGACCCCGTCGGCCGGCGCCGGCTTCGTCGTCGCTCTCACGGGCGATGTGCTCACCATGCCCGGGCTCCCCAAGCGTCCGGCGGCAGCCGGCATGAGCGTGGACTCCGACGGCCGCGTGGTCGGGCTGTTTTGACGGACGGCCGCCAATAGGCTTGGACGCCCTGCAGGCCGTCCAAGCCTCTCACTCGTCGCGTCAGGTCTGAGTGGAGCCCACCTTGCCGTCGATCACGGGGGTCATCTTTACCCCGTTCTGATTGCAGGTGACGTTCTTCGCCGAATTGGCGAGGTCGACGACCACTTCGACGGTCTCGGTTTCTCCGTCTGACACGTCAAAGAAGCCGGTCTGGACCTTGATGCCGGTGTTGGCGCTGCTCGGGATATCGAGCACGTGCGTGCCGGCATCGCAGGTCAACCCGCCGTCCACCGTCACCTCTCCGGAGAAGGTGATGGTGGCGGTGGAGGGGTCGAAGAATAGACGAAGCTTGTTGTACGTGCCTCCAGGGACGGCGTCGCTGGCGATCTCCTGCGGAGACAAGCCCACCAAGTCAACCGTCACCCCTCCTGCCGCCAGGTCTCCTGCCGCCAGGTCCACCGAGATCCAGGCGCCACTACCTTCGTCGTCGTCCTCCGTCCCGTCCCCATCTGCGCCTTCGGATCCTTCGCTCTCGGACCCCTCGCCTTCCGACTCATCGTCGTCCGAGCCGACCCGATGGACCTCTATTCTGTCCACCGTGATCAAGATCGACTGGACCGTCTCGAGCGGTACGCCTGCCAGTGCCGCCATCTCGCCGACGACCACGCTTGCGGCCAGTTCGCTGGACGTCTGGCTCAGGACCACGTCGAGCCGGCCCACGCCGGGTTCGGTGCCGGCATTACAGCCGGCGAGCGCGAGGCCGACGAACAGCGTGGAGAGGGCTCGGCGGAGCCGGCGGGCGGTTGAGTAAATCTCGAGTGACATCCTCGCCTCCTTCAGGAAAACTGACAACGAGTCGAAACGCCGCAAGAAACGAACCCTGCGGCGGGTCCGCGGTCGATTCCGGAGAATCTCGTCGAGCCGCCGGTAACCGTGCTCCCAACCCTTTGTGTAATAGCACGTTGGGGCGGGGGAAGCCGGTCGGGCAAACGCCCCCGGTTCGAGTTGCGAATCGGCGCGACGGCATTCACCCGTTTAGGTCGGTGCCGCAAGCACTGAAAGGACTGTCGTCGTCGCGCAACCTTTGCTCGACCGGGCGCGTTGGCGGGCTTGTCTGTCCTTGCGCTCCGGCAGCGATCGATGAAAAATAAACCTCCAGTTTCATCGGTCCACCCAACGCACGGAGGCAGGGTGAGGACGGCAGCGAGCGGACGTGGACGCTGGATCGAGCGCCTCGAGCAGGTCCGGGCGCTCGAATCCACGGTATGTCAGGAGATCGTCGACCTGGTGGGAGCCGCCGGACCGTGCTCGGTTGGCGAGATGGCTGCCTTCATGGGCCGCCGCCCCGACTCCCTCTACTACCACGTGCGCAAGCTGAGCGCGGCGGGGTTGTTGGTCGACCGCGGCATCCGGGGCTCGGGAAGGCGCGCGGAGGCTGTGTACGATATTCCGGGACGTCCCCTGCGGCTCGCCTACGACCCCTCGGACCCGGAGAACGTGACAGCGGTGAGCCGGGTCGTAGCATCGATGCTGCGGAGCGCGAACCGAGACTTCCGTGGCGGCTTCCGGCCGGACCTCGCCGTCGTCGAAGGGGACGCGAGGAACCTGTGGGCGGCTCGAATGAAGGGTTGGCTGAGCGATGAGGACCTGGCCGAACTGAACACGCTGCTCAACCGCATCCTGGAGGTCTTTCACCGGAGGGAGGCTGCCGAGGCCAGCGGCAGGGAACCCTATCCGGCCAAAGGCGCCTCGCGGCGTCTGCACTCGCTGACCTGGGTCCTCGCCCCGATCGAGGCCGCCCACGCCCGCAGCGGCGAGCGTGAGGCGGCTTCCTAGCCTCGTGCCGCTGTTGCGCCGCTCTCCGCTCCGGTCAGGTAGGCATTCAGTGCACGGCTGAGCTCACCTACCAGGTCTTCGGCCTGCAGGTCCTCCGCTCCCGGCTCGCCGAGCAGGAGGGCATCACGGCAGGCGGCCGCCGCGACGAACAGCCCGAAGCGAACGGCTCGCTTCGGGTCTGGATGTCCGATCTGCTCAGGGTGCCCCAAGAACGCCCGGGCCCACCCATCGTTGAAAGCGGCCCGGTGCGCTCGGGCCTCCCGAGACCCCGTCGGCAGCGTCTCCTCTCGCTGCCCGGCCTGGAGAGCCATTTCCTGCAGAAGACGCCGATTGCTCTGGAAGTAGGTCACCATGTTGCTCACGACCTCCCTTGTCCTGTGCTCCAGCGGCATCTCGCGAGCGGCGAACTGCGCCAGATACTTCCTGCTCCTTTCGGTGGCCTCGGCTCCGAAGCGGCGCGCGTAGATGGCGGAGAGGAGATCGCTCTTGCTGGAAAACCGCGCGTAGAAAGCTCCGACCGAAGTTCCGGCCCGGCGTACGATCTCCGCGACGCTCACCGCGTCGAACGGTCGCTCCTCCAGGAGATCCTCAGCGGCCCGCACCATTCGGTCCATCGTACGTCGGCTTCTCGCTTGCAACGGCTGCTTGCGACCGCCCTCTCGCCATCGATCGTCCCGGATCACGCGTGGCACCTCTTTGAGACCTCTCGCGATACTTAGAACAGAATAAGAATCCTATTCTGATATTATCGATGCTGTTCCCAGATCTCAAGCCCGATCCCGAGCCGGCCGCAGCGCTGCGATCCAGTCGGCGGCCTCCGCCAGATCGCGGAGCTCGGCCGAGGGCGCGATCTCCTTCACCGGGGATGCGGCCGTCCGGTTGACCCATAGGGTACGGATCCCCAGCGGGCGTGCCGCCTTGACGTCGTGATAGAAGCTTTCGGCGATGTGCACGACCGCCTCGGGGCGGCCGTCGCAGGCCTCGATGGCCGCCAGGAAGTGTGCGGGCGCCGGCTTGTAGCTGCGTAGCCGGGCCGCCGTGATCAGGAGGTCGAAGGGAACGGCGAGCTGCTCCAGCGTTCCCTCGAGCAGGTCATCGTCGATGTTGGAAAGAATCCCGAGGCGGGGTACCAGGGCCGCTATTCTTTCGAGAGCCGGATTCGTGTCGGCAAACGGCCTCCAGGACGGAAGACTTTCGGCGAGGAATGATCGGCGAGAATCTGGGACCCGCAAACCCAGCAGCTCGACCGCGCGACCGGCCGCTCGCGTCAGAACCTGCCGATACGGCTGATAGGGGCCGCTCTCCACCTCCGCTTCCGCCCGCGTGTAGGCCCCGAAAAGTCTATCCCGCGGGACATCCGCGGCGCCGGGGACCGCTTCGTCGAACGCGTCGGCGATCCCCTTTCGCCAGTCGATGAGCGTGCCATAGCAGTCGAAAGTGACGAGGTCCGGCATGGCTCCGGACTCGAGCTCACGTTCCCGTTGGCTTGACATGGCACGCCTCTCGTAGGCTTTCGGCAGGTCCGAATCGCGCTGGGCGCCGGTGTGCTGCATCGTAACCGGAGATCGAGGCGTTGCCTACCAGACATTAAGCGGTGCCACGGCATGACCGGACCCAAGAGACGGCCCAACCCGTTCGCTGACGTCCAGCTGGATCGCGTCCCCGATCGTCGACGTGATCCCCGATGGCTGGAGGAGCAGCTGCACGATCCGCGAAGCCGGGTGATCCCGGTCTGGCGAGCCAGAAGCCTCGTGACGTCGGGCGACCCGCCGAGCGCCGTGTCTATCGGCGTTCCACTCCGCGTCCCCGCCGGGCGCATCGGGCCGATCTTCCTCGGCATGGAGGGAGACACCGCCCGGTTCGCCGTAGATCTCTCGGATTCGGACAATCCCCTCGCGGACCTGGGAGTCGAGGGGGCCGTGTTCGAGGATCTCCACAAGGTCGGTGCGCTGCTCGGTCGGGCGGAGGGAGCGCTCCTGGCCTACGCACGCGGAATGGTGCACTGGCACCGGCGTCATCTCTTCTGCGGACGTTGTGGGAGCGAAACAACCAGCATCGAGGGCGGACACGTGCGCTGCTGCGCTTCCGACGACTGCGGGATCCTCCACTTCCCGCGGACCGATCCCGCGATCATCGTTCTCGTCACGTCGGAGGATGCTTGCCTTCTCGGCAGGCAGGCAGAATGGCCGCCTCGCGTCTTCTCAACGCTGGCCGGATTCGTCGAGCCGGGGGAGAGCCTCCGCGAGGCCGTGGCTCGCGAGGTGAGGGAAGAGACCGGGGTGACGGTGACCGATGTGGCGTATCACTCCTCGCAGCCCTGGCCCTTCCCGTCCTCTCTGATGCTGGGGTTCACGGCGACCGCGCTTCGCAGCGAGCCGAAGGTGGACGAGAACGAGCTCCAGGAGGCGCGCTGGTTCGGCAGGGAGGACCTCAGGGGTCAGGTAGCATCCGGCCAGGTGAGGCTGCCGCGTCCCGTTTCGATCGCGAGGAGGCTCATAGAGGAGTGGCTCGAAGCTCCCGCCGAGCGCTTGACCTAGTTATCTTCCGAGCCTCCCGCGTCGGCCCGGTTCCCGTCTCCATCTTCGTCAGACCGGCCAGCTGGCCGCTCGGCGGCCCCGACCGGTGATCCCGCTCCCTCGAGCTCGGGTTCCGAGCTTTCCTCGGCAGGCACGGGCTTGATGCCCTGGCTCTCCAGCATCGCCCGGAAGACCGCCAGCACGTCCGGGTTGAGATCCGTTCCGGAGAGCTCGTCGAAGTAGCCGAGGATCCTCGAGACGGACCACGGTCCCCGGAACGGCCGCTCGGTGCGAAGCGCATCGAAGATGTCGGAGGCCTGAACGAGCTGGCTGACGGGATGAGGTCTTCTGGGGTATTGGAGTTGCGGGTATCCGCCGCCCTGCCACGTGAGGTGATGCTCGTACGCGACCACGGCCGCGAAGTCCGTTCCCGCGCCGGAGCGAAGTATGATCTTTGCGCCATCCTCCGGGTGTTTCTTGATGATCTCCCATTCCTCGGGCGAAAGCTTGCCTGGCTTCTGAAGGACGTCGATCGGGGTCAGGGCTTTTCCGACATCGTGGAGTAGGGCGGCCTCACCGATGTCTCGGATATCGTCGCGCGGCACTCCGGCGGCCTCCGCCAGCGACATCGAGAGGACCGACACATTGAGCGAATGGACGGTGGTGTACTCGTCGTGGGTGCGGACAGGGATCAGAAGCTCCATCAGCGGCCTCCCGTAACGGATCACCACCGAGAGGGATTGGATGACGGCTCTCGCCACCGCGAGGGAAATCAATCCGCGAGCCTGGGCCTGCGCGAAGAGGTGGTCGACGGCCTGAGCCTCCTCGTCCACCTCGGGCCGAGCGAGAATCTCCTCGGTTTCGTCGATCCTCCTCAGCCGCTCGACTTCCTCGACCGCGATAGCGCCGACGCGAACGTGCGGGAGCTCCAGGCGCAGCGCGGCCTCTTCGTGAGCCTCGGTTCGATCCATGGAGCGGAGGAGGCTCGACAGGAGCCGGTCGAACTCCTGCCCGTCGACGCCTCGAGTGAACTCCATCCGCTCGGCTCCGCACTCCGCGAGCGTTCTCGCCCACCCCCAATCCCTGAGCTCCCGCAGCCTGCGGTTCGCGAAGATGATCTCCTCGTCCAGAAACGAATACCGCGGATTTGGGTCGGCCTGGAGCAACGCGTGAAGAGATTTCAGAGCTCCATCCACCGCCGAGCGGAAGGCCGGATGACGGTCGCCGTAGAGGCCGGCCGCGGAGAGGACCTGCCCGAGCGATATGAGGAAGTCAGCCTCGGCGCTCACCGCGCCACGCCCCCCGGCTCGGCGCCCGCGGCGGCTCGGATCGACCGGACCGTCGAGCTGCCGGCCTCATCGAGAATATCTCGGGCCTTGGGAAGGTGCTGATACTCCTGCCGAATGCACTTCAGGGTCTCGAGCACCACGGGGCTAGGTGGGGCGATCTTTCTCTTAAGGAGCCACCGACGCTGCGTCGCGCTCTTCACCAGCGCGTCCAGCGCCTCTTCGGTCCGGTAGCCCGAGAGGGCATGTACGGCTTTCACTCGCAGCTGGACCGGCAGGACCGAGTTCAAGACGTGTGCTCGCAGCAACGCCTCGGCGCCCGATGGGTGCGCCTCCTCCGCGGCAGTCAGGCCGATGGCCAGCAGGCGTGGATCCGACTCGGCCAGCGAGGCCCGGATCGCCGCTTCGAGATCCCTGCGGTGCCGCACCGCCAGCCGATAGGCTTCGCCGCGAACGTCCGGGTCCGGGTGGTCGAGGAAGGCAGCGACCGACAGTCCAGGCGTTTGGACGTCGAGCTCGTTCAGGATCGAGAGAAGGTGCGCCGTCGCCTTCGGCTGAGCCACGTCCAGGCGTGCGATCACGGCTCCGGCGATGACGGGGCCGAGCCGAGTCAGGCGTTCCACGAGCTCCGAGCGGACCCGCGGGTCGGAGGCTTGCTGGAGGGCATCGAGGAGCGGCTCGGTGGCGCCCAGCCCGATTCGTCCGAGGAGACGGTCGACCGTGTCGAACTCGGGAGCCTCCTCTCGGAGCAGCTGCTCGAGCGTCTCGCGCGTGCCGACCTGTCTCCACATCACTTCGCCCACCTGACTATCCTCGGATGTCGCCTCCAGAAGCCCGATGAGCTCGGTGAGGTTTTGCCCGCGCAAGTCCTTGAGAGCGAAGGCGACCATCCGTCCCATCATCTCCAGCTCGAGCCCCATCATGACCAAGCGATCGCCGAAGAAGGGGCGGGTTCCCTCCTCAGACCTGACCGTTTCTCTTGCCAGATGTCCGAGCGCGCTTCGGTAGGCGGCGGGGCGGGGGTCCTCGAGCTCCCAGTTGTCGACCAGCTCGTGAACGACCTTTCGAAGGGTCTCGTCAGACTCCGATCCCTGCCCCGAGGAATCGGTTTCGGCATAGTACGCAAGCTTGGTCAGTAGGCGCATCAGCCACGGGCCGATCGGACGCGACTCGCTGCCGGAGGCGGCTTCGACCAGCTCGACGACCGCCTTCGGGCTCAGACGGGAGGTGGACTGCCTGATCAGCTTGGCGGTGAACGCCGCGTCCTGAGAGTCGAGGACTCGTTTCAGCTCCTCGGCTGGTATCTTCCTCAGCATATCGGACAGCACGGCGACGGTCTCGGGATCCGAGTACGACGCGTCGAGCTCACCGACGAGCTCGAGCAACTCCGCGCTGAGCTCTACGTCCGCCAGCGCAACCGCGGCCCGATCGACCTCCTCGGCGGTCTCCTCGGCGGTCGGAGCAGGCGTCTCGTGCGACCCGCCGCCCGTTGGGGCCGCGAAGCCCTCATCCGCCGCATCCTCGGCTGCTCCCTCCCCGAGCTTGAGCGCTTCGTACTCGACGGGCTGGATCCGGATGTGGGGCCAGGTAGGCAGCTCCTCCACCGGCTCCAGGCCGATGGGCCGTCCTCGTCGATCGGCGTCCACGGCCAGCTCTCGCAGCATGCCATCCAGCTCCTCGGGGCTCGCGCCGCGCGCGAAGTGAAGAACGGCGATCTGGTGGCCGTGCAGGTGGGCGGCGAGCGAATCGATCAGCGGGCGCCCAGGCTCCATCACGAGCTCACCCACGGTCAATCGGTTCCTGGCGACGCCGATCGTCAACGCGGCGTCATCGGCGAGGACCTCCTCGAGCCGTAGGGCAAGATCTCCCGACACGGTCCGGAGCGCGGGATGCCCAACCGGGTACATCGCGTGCTTCTGAACCGCCACCGCGAGCTCGTTGAGGAACGCTGCCGCGTCAGACATTCGGCGACCGGCTGGTAGTAGGGTGAAGCACGCCGCGGAGGCGCGGTCGGTCTCGGAATCAAGGGAGACGGCCGCAAGATAATGCGCCTCCCCGGTGCGACGGCAAGACGAGGCTGGGCAGAACACCGCCCCTGGCGGCGGTGTTTCAACATCGCGCGGCGCCGGGTGGGATGGGCGCGCCGCCGAGGGGCCGCCACGCAGAGGGCCGCGCGGAGCAGTCGGGCCGGAAACGGAGAGGCGACGGAAGAGTGAGCTCGAGGACAGCAGGGTCTTCGTTCGGATGACAGACGTCTCGAGGGCAGCTGCACGGCTGCTGCTGGTGTTCGGGGTCTCGGCGTGCGGGGCCCCCGTCAGCGAGCCGGCCACCGGCCGGGTCGCTGAGGACGTGAGGGCGTCTCTAGAAGGAGGCACGCGGACCTTCGATCACGGCGCCTGGGATCGACTGCTCGCCGAGGGCACGAGGGACGGTCTCGTCGACTACCCGTACTTCCAGGACCATGTCGGCGAGCTGAATGCCTATCTGGCCGAAGTGGCCGCGACGGACGCCGCCGACCTCCGCCCATCCCATCTCAAGGCCTTTCTGATCAACGCCTACAACGCCCTGACCATCCGATCTATTCTGGGGCATCCCGGGGTCTCCTCGATCAGGCAGATCGACGGCGTGTGGTCCACCGTGCGCCACCGTGTGGCCCGCCACGAGCTGACGTTGGACGAGATCGAGCACAACCTGCTGCGCCCCTTCTTCCGCGATCCGAGAATCCACTTCGCCGTCAACTGCGCCTCGATGTCCTGCGCCCCGCTCCCCCGTTGGGCGTTCGACGGTGACGCCCTCGACGCGCAGCTGGAGGAGCGTACTCGCCTCTTCCTGTCCGATCCGGAGAACGCCCGGGTCGAGGGAGGGCATCTCGTGCTGTCGCGCTACTTCGACTGGTACGGCGACGATTTCGTGGCCGAGGGCTGGGCGCTGAGGGCAGAGAGCATCCCCCTCTTCGTGGCACGTTACGCGGGACCTGAGATCGCGACAGCCGTCGACTCCGCGCGCATCATCGGGGTTCGCTTCTCAGACTACGACTGGTCGCTGAACGCCTTCCGACCTCCGGCTCCCACCGCGGCCGACGAAGGCGACCGCTCCGGGCCGGAAGGGGTCGTGGGCTGGCTGCGGCGTTGGGTCACCGGCTTCGGGATGGCCGGCCCGGTCGTGTATGGGCTCGCGTACGTGCTGGGTGTGGTGCTCTTTCTACCGGGCGCTCCCCTCACCATAGGGGCCGGCGTGGCCTTCGGGCTCGGTGTAGGAACGGTGCTGGTTTCCCTGGCCTCGACGACCGGCGCCGCTCTCGCCTTCCTGATCGCCCGCTACCTGTTGCGTGGCAGGGTCAAGCGCTGGGTATCGGATCACGAGCGCCTGGCGGCGGTGGACCGGGCGGTGGAGCGCCAGGGTTGGAAGGTCGTCGCGCTCACGCGGCTCTCTCCGGCCTTCCCGTTCAACCTGCAGAACTACGCGTACGGGCTCACCGGCGTGCCGTTCTTCCAGTACGTCCTGGCGTCGTGGATCGCGATGCTGCCAGGAACGTTGCTTTACGTCTCGATCGGTGCCACCGGCATCGAGCTGGCTTCGGCGGCCACGGGCGCGGCGAGCTGGGGGGCGACGACGCTTCGCGTGCTGGGCCTCGCGGCCACGGTGACGGTGGTGGTATTGATCACCGCCGCGGCCCGCCGAGAGCTCAAAGCGATCGAAGCCGAGGTCGGCCGGTCGCCTGAGGTAGTGGGTGCCTGATCCGCGCACCCTGTTGGTGGCGCTGGCGCATCCGGACGACGAGCTCGGCGCCGCCGGCAGCATCCTGGCTCAGCGTGCTCTTGGAGACCGGGTCGTCATCCTCTGGCTCACTCGAGGGGAGATGACCGAGGCGCTGGGAGAGGCCTCTGCCGCGGACGTGGCCAGGCTCAGAACGGAGCAGGGCCGCGACGCCGGCGAGATGCTCGGTGCGGAAACCCTATTTCTCGACTTCCCGGATGCCGCGTTGGAGGCGACGCCGGAGGCTGCGCGCCGAGTGGCTTCCGTGATCGCTGACGTGCGACCGGATGGTGTCGTCACCTGGGGTGACGCGTGGGTCCGCGGCATGCGTCATCCCGACCATCAAGCGTGCGGGCGGATCGTACGGGACGCGATCACCCTGGCCCGAATCAAGAAGATCGTAGAGCCGGCGGTGCCTCACCGGGCCGAGACCCCCTTGTTCACCTACCGGGGGCTCCATTCGGGCCTTCCCGCCGTCGTCGTGGACGCGGAGCCGTACGTGGATCGGGTGCTGGAGCTCGGGCGGTTCTACAAAGAGCGGGTCGGGTTCGGCCACCCGGAGTGGCTGAAGGAGCGGTTGGCGGAGGTCGGGCGCCGCTGGGGTCTCCGCTATGCGGAGGAGTTCGATGCGTGGGAGACCAAACCCGGCGTCGTCGGGGCGCTGCTTCCGGCCGAACCGGCGGGTCCTACCCGTCCGCCCGACCGCGCTTCAAGACGCTGCCCGCCGCCGCCCAGTTCTCCGCGCCAATACTCCCGGGCCGAATAGCCTCCGCGCTCCTCAGGTGGGCTCAGAGTCCCGGAGCCCGGCGGCTTGGCACCCATCCGCGATCGTGGATCGCAAGACCTCCCGGTCGGTCATCGTGCCCAAGTCGTACACCACTCCATCGGGTGCCCCGGATTCCAACCAGCGGCGGACGATCAGGCTGATCACCATCTCGTCGGGCTGGAGGATCGAATCCATGCGCAGCTCTCGCACGCGGACGGCGTAGCAGGCGTCCGAGACCGCGTTTCGCCACATCTGGGGTTGTGTGTTGGCGACCTTCATCGGCAGGACCCGTCCGGACGCCACCGGCAGGAAGACCCTCCGCCCCGGTTCGGGGTGCGGCAGGATCGCGAGAAGTGATCGCTGGCGAGAGGGGCGTTCGAGAACGCTCCGGTAGGTCTCCAGCTCGTCCAACCATTCCAGGCGCCGCCAGGCCGAAGGCTCGCGACCTGCCCGTTCTCCGTCGTTCGCCCCTCCGGAATCGGCGACGAGGCGCGACCGCAGCAGGCGGGCGCGGTCGACGCCCGTGAGGACCTCGATCGCTTCGCGGACGCGTTTCCGATAGTCGTTGACCCCCTCGGCGCCGATGCAGGGAGCCGGGCACGTACCGATCTGGTAGCGGAGGCAGGCGGGGCCGTCCACGTCGGGCCGGATCGAGCCGGCGCAGCTGCGCAGCCCGAAGAGATCCTCGACGAGCCGGGAGATCTCGAGCGGTACGAACCGGCCGGCATAAGGGCCGAGGTATCGAGCGGAAGGACTTCGGACGGCCCGGACGACGCGGGGTCGTGGGAAGGGGATGCCCTGGTCGATCTCCAGGTACCACCCACGCCATCTGTTCTTGATCGCCCGGTTGAAGCGAGGGCGGTGCTCAAGGATCGCTCGCGCCTCCAGGAGGCGAGCCTCGAGGTCGCTGCCCGTTTGCCGGTAGGAGACGGCACGCGCCAGGAAGGCCATGTCGGCGAGGCGGCCGTTGGGCCCGCCACTGTAGAAATGGCCGCGAACGCGTCGCCGAAGGTTGACGCTCTTCCCGATGTAGAGCGGCTCGCCCGTCTCGCTCAGGAAGCGGTAGACGCCCGGCGACGTCGGAAGATCAGGAGGCACCCATCCGGGAACGGGCGAGGATCGCGGCATTCGAGGCTGTGTCGTCCGTTGCGGATCGGCGGACAGCGGGACCGTGCTAAATGAACGTGAAGGGGGGTCCGGTGCCAGTGGCGTGGCGCCGCGATACGCTCAGAGGATCCCTAGCCAATCGATGACGGCCGTGGGCTCGGGAGCCGCGAAAGCGTCGCTCGTCGAGCTCGGCGTCCCGGCGTCTCCGCTCTGCTGCCCGGCTCTCACGGCCTCACGCTCGTGGGCATCGCTGAAGCCGGGCTCCGGCAGAACGAGCGGGACATCGAACTCGGGGGCCTCCACCATCTCGACGAACTGCTTCACAAGGGCCTTGTGCAAGAGGGTCCCGGCCCGATCCTTCAAGAACGTCAACGAGTCCTCGCCGCTCATCGGCCCGCGGAAAGGCCGGCGCGTGCGAAGCGCATCGTACACGTCGCAGACTTGAACCAACCGGCTGATCGGATGCGGATCCCGCTCGTAGCGCATTTTCGGGTAGCCCTTCCCGTCGCTCGCCATGTGGTGCTCGTAGGCTACGGTCGCTGCCAACCAGTGCTCCAGCGGGGGCTCCAGCGCGAGACGGCACCCCTCGACCGAATGCTCCTCGATCACAGCTCTCTCCTCCGCCGTCAGCTTGCCCGGCTTGTTCAATACCTCGTCCGGGGTTCTCGTCTTTCCGATATCGTGGAGGAGGCCGGCTTCTCCGATGATTCGGACCTCGTCGGGAATGAATCCCAAGCGTTCCGCGAACGTCATGGAGAGAATGGCGACGTTGACGCAGTGGATGGCCGTGTATTGGTCGTGGGACTTGATGGCGATCATCCCGGCACCCCAATGGTGCAGGTCCTCGAGCATCAGGGACAACGAGGCAACGGCGAGACGCACCTCCGCGGCCGGAACCCGATCTCTCTCGGTCGCCTGATCATAGATCCAACTGACGACGTCCACCTCTTCATCGAGGGGGACCGCTGAATCTGCCTTTGCCGTGTCTCCCTCGTGGCGGGACGTGGCACGCAGACCGACCCCGCCGACGCGAATGTGCGGAAGAACGCTCTCTGCCTCTTCGATCGAGTCGCCGGCGGAGCCCGCGAGCCTTTCTTGGAGATGCTCCACGAGTTCCCCAAGCTCCTCGCGATCGACTCCCCGCCGAAACTCGATGCGTTCGATCCCGCTCTCGTACAGGCGCAGACCGAGCTCCCAGGAGCGGAAGTGGTGCAGCAGCTCTGCCCCGTGGAGGACGACGTCGTCCAGGAACGAGAAGCTGGGTTCTTCACGCTCCAGCAGGCCTTGGAGATGACCCCAGCAGCGGTCGAGGGATCGTCGTCGCGCGGGGTGGTTGCTCGGGTACAAGCTGGCCACCGACAGCAAGTTGCCTAGCGAGGTCAGGAACTCGGCCGCCTCACCTGCCGCAGCGAACCTCGTCGCTTCCGTCATCGCGCCGCTGACGTCTTCATGACGTCACTCCACCCCGACGCGACAACACTTTCTTCGCCTCTGGCTTGTCCGCCCAATGGGCGCGAAGAGCGGCGAGTGCCTCGAGCTCGAGAGGGGTAGGTGGGCCCGATCTCCTAAGGAAGATCCAGCGGCGCTCGCCCCGGGCGATCCTGATCAAAGCACGTAAGGCGGCCTCGCTGCTCACGCTCGCGAGCGCACGGACCGCGTGAAGTCGCAGGTCCTGCGAGTGGTCTTCGGACAGCATCAGATTAGCGACCCGTTCGGCCAGCCCGGAGGGGCAAGCGTCTTTGGCCGCCACCAGCCCAAGAATGACCGCCCGCGCATCGTCGGAGGCAAGGGCCGCCTCGATGGCCCTCTCGCGATCCGCCGGCTGCTTGAGCGCGAGCTTGATCGCCGCTCGCCTCACCGCCTCGTGTTCGTCTTCCAGGAACGGGACCGCGGAGAACCCGTCCGGCGAGCCGAGTTCGTCCAAGAGCGCAAGAAGATTGCGGCGGACGTACCAACGCGCGTCGCCGAGTCGAGATGCGACCTCGTGGCCGATGCCCGGTCCCAGTCCGACGAGACGTTGAAACAGTCGGCCCCGGTCAGCCCGAGACTCGACCTCGGCGATGGCGTCCAGCATGGCTGGCCCGGCTCGGACGCCCATCGCGCTGAGGATGCGGTCGACGAGGGCGAAATCAGGAGTTTGCCCTGAGAGCATGGAGGAGAGAATCTCCGGTCCAACGATAAGCTCTCTGAGATGCCGCGCCGCGGGATTGTCTACGTCCGCTCCATCGAGAACGTCCAGAACCGAACCCAAGGAATCCGCACGGACCAAGAGGTCGAATGAGCGATGAATCGCCTCGCCCAGCTGCTGCGTCTCGGTGGCCATCTGAAGCACTCGCAGAGGCCCGACCGCGGTGCGTGAACTCCGGTCCTCCCTCGCGGCTGTTCCGCTCTCTGCTCGTGCAACGGCCGCCAGCTTCGCGCTGTAGTCGGCCGGCATGAACCCGTCGGTCTCCCAGGCGGTCAGGAGCTCGAGCACCTGATTGCGGACAAGGCCCGAAGCTTGATGTTGCTGGCCCGCATCCCCTCGCTTCGACCGCTGCGCCAGTTTCGAGAAGACCAGCCACATGGCGTCCGGCGTCTCGCGCTCCTCGAACCGCCCGGCCTCGAGCATCAGCTTGAGCACCGCTTCGACGCTAAGGGATCCCGACGCGGCCGAGAGGAGCTGCCGGCGTGCCGACGAGCCGCCCGCTTGCTCGAGCAGCTGTCCGACAGCTTGCGGATTCAGCGTGGCCACGACGTCCGAGGTCAGAGATCCCACGACGGAGCCCTTCTCCGAGTCGCGCGCGACGGCCTCCTCGACGGCCAGAAGACGCTCGGCCACTCGCCGGCAGTACGCATCGTCCGGGCAGAGCTCGGATATGCGCTCCACCACGCGAGCTGTATCCATCGAGTCCTCGAGCTCGATCGAGTCGTCGTCGAGCGCGGCCTGCGCGAAGGCCAGCCACACGTTGGTCTGCTCTCCGGCCGGAATATCCGAGGTCCCCTCGGTATCGAGACGGAGCTTTTCATACGGGAAGAATGTGATCCGTATGTCGCGCCATGCCTGATCTCTGAGTGGCGTGACGACGTCTACCGGGTCCGAGTTCAGGGCAGCGAGAAGCTTCGAGATCTCTTCCGTCCCCACGGCCCTTCTCAGGCTGAGTGCCGAGATTTGGTGGCGGTGTAGTCTATCCGCCAGCGGGGCGAGCAGCGGATTGCCCGGGTCCGTCGCCGCTCCGTCCACGCTGAGCTGATCTCGCGCGACGTTGATCGAGACCTCGTCCCGGCCATCGAGAGCCGGGGCTAGGAACCCGCGGAGCTTGGCAGCAGAGCCTTCGAGGGCAGGGTGGTTGGCGGGATACATGCCCTCCCGCTGCAGGGCACGGCCGATCTCGGTAAGAAGCGCGCGAACCTCGTCCGGCAGCTCGGGCCCGTCGACGCACGGGTCCTCGGACGAGGTGGGCTCCGCGGCCGGTGAGTCCGCTGGAGATGGGGTGTCCGGCTCTCCCGGTCTCCCGCGCTCGTCGGTCTCGGACCCGGTCGTCTCGTCTCGCGCCGCCCCATCGAAGGCGACATCGTTCTTGCCGAAGGTCCCGGTTTTCATCCCTCTTTACGGCGCGCAAGGACCGGACCACCGGGTGGGCAGGCGCAAACCTACATCACATAATGAGTTATAGTTCATCTCCGTATTGCGTCCAGCGCCAGGATGCGCATAATGCTGCAAGGGCAGTATCCTTGCAGTGCGAGCCGCGCTCCGGGACACGAGATCCCGTGCCCGGGGCGACACGTCGACGGGAGGCGGATAAACCCGATGATCGCCCTCATCACAGGAATCACCGGTCAGGATGGCTCCTATCTGGCGGAGCTGCTCCTCCAAAAGGGATACGAGGTGCACGGCATGGTGCGTCGCTCCTCGTCGGACCGGTTCGAACGGATCCAGCATCTGACGGATCGCATTACGCTCCATCAGGCGGACCTGCTGGATCAGCTCTCGATCGTCGGCACGCTCGAGGAGGTTCGACCGCAAGAGGTCTACAATCTCGCCGCCCAGTCATTCGTGCCGACCTCCTGGAAGCAGCCGCTGCTCACCGGAGAGTTCACCGCCCTCGGCGTCACCCGCATGCTCGAGGCGATCCGCCACGTCGACGCCTCGATCAGGTTCTACCAGGCCTCGTCTTCGGAGATGTTCGGCAAGGTCTCGAACTCTCCGCAGGACGAGACGACGCCCTTCTATCCGCGAAGTCCCTACGGCGTAGCCAAGGTCTACGGGCACTTCATTACGGTGAACTACCGCGAGAGCTACGACCTGTTCGCCGTCAGCGGCATCCTCTTCAATCACGAGAGTCCGCGCCGCGGCCTGGAGTTCGTCACGCGAAAGGTGACGCACGCCGCCGCGGCGATCAGTCTCGGGCTCGCCTCCGAGCTGCGACTGGGTAACCTGGATGCGAGGCGAGACTGGGGCTTCGCGGGTGACTACGTGAAGGCGATGTGGTTGATGCTCAAGCGGGACCGCCCCGACGACTACGTGATCGGTACAGGTGAGACGCACTCGGTGCGTGATCTCGTCGAGGCGGCGTTTTCGCGCCTCGACCTCGACTGGCGCGATCACGTCGTCGAGGATCTGGCCCTGCTCCGACCGGCCGAAGTCGAGCAACTCTGCGCCGACTCATCCAAGGCCCACCACGACCTCGGGTGGAGGCCTGACGTCGGCTTCGAGGAGCTGATCCACATGATGGTAGATGCAGACGTGCAGGCGCTCTCGAGCTCCCAAGCCAAGGGAGATAGTAGCCGAGGGCCGCTGCCGGCTCACGAGACCTCCGACAAGGCTCACGGCTGACGATGCGGATTCTGGTTACGGGTGCGGCGGGTTTCATCGGGAGCCACCTCGTGGAACGGCTCCTGGAGGGAGGGGCGAGGGTTCTCGGGCTGGACTGCTTCGACGATTTCTACGACCCGGCGGTCAAGCGAGAGAACCTGTCGCGGGCCTTGGAGCGGCCGGAGTTTCGACTCATCGAGGGCGACATAAGGGACGAGGACCTGCTTCGCCAAGCGATCCCGGATCCGGTCGACTGCATCGTGCACCTCGCGGCACGGCCGGGAGTCAGACCGTCGATCGAGCAGCCCCTCCTCTATCAGGATGTGAACGTGCGAGGGACTCAGGTGCTACTCGAGTACGCCCGCGAGATGGTGGTCGGGCGCTTCGTGTTCGGCTCCTCCTCCTCGGTCTACGGGAACAGCTCCGAAGTGCCCTTCTCCGAGGATGACTCGGTGGGCCGCCCGATCTCGCCCTACGCGGCGACGAAGCGGCAAGCCGAGCTGCTCTGTCACACGTACCACCATCTCTTCGAGCTGGGGATCGTGGCCTTGCGGTTCTTCACGGTCTACGGCCCGCGCCAGCGGCCCGATCTGGCCATTCATCGCTTCACGCGACTCCTGAGCGAGGGCAAACCCATCCAGCAGTACGGCTCAGGTGGGACGAGTCGGGACTACACGTACGTGGACGACATCGTCCAGGGGATCGAGGGGGCGATTCGGTATCTGGATGCGGTGCCCGATGCCTATGAGATCGTGAATCTGGGAGAGAGCGAGGCCGTCGAGCTGTCTCGTCTCATCGACCTGATCGCCGACGAGCTGGGCGTCACCCCCGAGATCGAACGGCTCTCTCCGCAGCCCGGAGACGTGGAGCGGACCTTCGCCGACATCTCGAAGGCTCGTAGACTTCTCGCCTACGATCCCCGCGTGGGCATAGAGGAGGGCATCGGGCGATTCGTTCGCTGGTACTCGGAGAGAGCGTAACCGGCTCTCTGACGGAGGGTGAGGGCAGCCCTCCGAGCGCTGCGGCGTTCCGCTACGATTGCCGGTGGGCTGCGATGAGCACGTCCGCCACTTCCGGTCGGGTAAACTCGGCCGGCGGCCGCTCTCCCCGCGCCAGCATCTCCCGCACGCGCGTACCCGACAGGAAGACTCGCTCCTCGGGCGACGATGGTGAGGTCTTCGCCGTCGCCATCTGCTCCGTCAACCGGCACCAGAAGGCGTGCTCGAAGTTCAGCGGTCGGATCCCGAGCTCGTTCGGGTCGATCCGGTCGAAGATGCGTTGGGCATCGTACGTGCCGTAGTAGTCGCCGACGCCGGCATGATCCCGCCCCACGATCATGTGTGTACACCCGAAGTTCCGACGGATGATGGCGTGAAACACGGCCTCTTTAGGGCCGGCGTACCGCATGGCGAGAGGTAGAGCGGAGAGCAGCACCCGGTCCTGAGGGAAATACTTCTCCAGCAGAACGCGATAGCATGTCATGCGGAGGTCGGCGGGCAGGTCGTCCGCCTTCGTCTCGCCCACGACGGGGTGGACGAGGAGGCCGTCGACCATCTCGAGCGCGCACTTCTGAAGGTACTCGTGGGCCCGGTGGATCGGGTTGCGCGTCTGAAACGCCACCACCGAGCGCCAACCCAGCTCGCGGAAGCGCGCTCGCGTCTCCGCCGGAGTGAGCGCCTCGTCCTCCACTACGCCCTCGGCGATTGCATCGCCGCCGAGGTAGTGGATCGACCCGGCGACGTACAGGTCACCCAGTCGCTCGAGGGCTGCCACGCCCGGATGAGCGCTGTCCTCCGTCCCGTATACCGCCAGGCACTCCCGCTTCAGATCCTGGCGGTAGATCTCCGTCACGTCGAGCACGGCGACGGGTTTGTCCTGGGCCGAAAGAAGCGCCGCGCGCTGACCGGGACGGAGCCGATCCGCCTCCTCTCTCCGTACGGGAAGGACCACCGGAATCGACCACGGCAAGCCCGTCGGAAGGCTCATGTCGTCGAGGACCCGGTCGTACTGCTCGCGGTCCATGAAGCCCTCGAGCGGCGAGAGCGCGCCGGCAGCCGGGCCGCTTCAGCTCGCAGGACTTCCGCCGCCGCGGGGTCGACGACCCGATCGACGAGCCGTCCGCCGTACGGCGCTATCGGATCGGCCGCTCTCACTCCGCCTTCGGAGCCGGATCCGTCCCGAGGGTTCACGAGAGGCGCGCGAGACCGCCGGCTCAATGTATCTGTGCTGCCGCAGGAAGGAGATGATCTGATCCACGCACTCCGAGATCTCCCGGTCCTGGGTCTCGACGACCAGCTCGGCCGCCTCCGGCGGCTCGTAGGGGGCGTCGATTCCGGTGAAATCCCGGATCTCCCCGGCGCGGGCCCGTTCGTAAAGGCCCTTCGGGTCACGATGCTCGCAGACCTCAAGGGGGCAGGACACGAAAATCTCCACGAAGTCGCCGTCCCGGCTCATGAGGTCGCGGACATGGTCCCGGTCCGCCCGGTACGGGGAAATGAAGGCGGTCGCGACGATCGCACCGGCCTCCGCAAACAGCTTGGCGACCTCTCCCACCCGGCGGATGTTCTCCGTCCGGTCTTCATGGCTGAAGCCGAGGTCAGTTGAGAGGCCGTGTCGCACGTTGTCGCCGTCCAGGACGTACGTGAAGTAGCCCTCGTCGAATAGACGCTGCTCGACGTGAGAGGCGAGCGTGCTCTTGCCACTCGCGGACAGTCCCGTGAACCAGAGCACACAGCCGCGGTGGCCTCGTCGGGCTTCCCGGTCCTCCCGTGAGACCGAGCCTACCTGCCAGAAGACGTTCTTTGATCCTTCTCCCATACGTTCGCTCACTTCGTTCCCTGCCCCGTTTTTTGTCCCAAGTCAAGCATCGGTGAGGTGTCGCGCGACTTCTCGCACGATCGGCGCTACTCGTTCATGGATGTCCCGCCGGCCGCAGAAGATGCCTCGCGGCTGGACGGGCTCGGCCTTTCCGTACCGAAGCGGTCCGCCCGAACAGTCGGTGACGAGGCCGCCGGCGCCCCGGAGTACCGCCTCCGGAGCGCACGTGTCCCACTCCTTCAGGAACGGGACCGGGTGGACGTAGAGATCGGCTTCGCCGCGCGCGATGCGCGCACATTTTATGCCCACCGAGCCCGAGATCACGACCTCCAGGGGGGCGAGTCGCGACTCCAGGTCAGCCAGCGCCGGATCCGGGTGCGAGCGCGACCGGAGGAGGCGCGGAGGTTGGCCGCAGGAGCCCGAGATCCGTAGCGTCGAGCGCAATTCGCTCGCCGTGCCGGGATCCTGCACGAGCCACGCCCCTCGGATCACGTCTCCGAGGTAGAGTCGCCCGACCGCCGGCTGATAGACCGCACCCAGAAGAGCCGCTCCCCTCTCGGCGAGGCCCACCATCACGCTGTACTCCCCGTTGCGTGCGATAAACTCCTTGGTGCCGTCCAGAGGATCGACGATCCAGAGACGCTCGGCGTTCGGCACCTCGTCCGGCGGTCTCGACTCTTCGCTGAGCACGGGCTCCGCCGTACGCTCGCGCAGGAACTCCAGAATCGCATCGTTGGCGGCGTGGTCTGCGAGCGTCACGGGATCCTCGACCGTGCCGGCGCCGGCCACCGCATCGCCTCCGATGCTCTTGTCGCGGACGCCCAGATCGTCGCTTCCGTAGTAGGCGCCGGCCGCCCTCCCGCCCGCCAAGGCGGCGCCGGCCGCGATCTCGAGGTACGCGGAGGTGGTCCCCTCGGTGCCCACCGGCTAGGTACGCACTCGGCTCAGAAGAACGAGTCCGCCGCCGAGGAAGATGAAGTTGGGGAGCCAGGCCGCCACGACGGGTTGGACGACCCCTCCCGCTCCGAGGGCCTGGGCGATACGGACCATCATCAGGAAGAGGATGGTCGTACCCAGCGCGATGCCCAACGACACCGGAGTGCCGCCTCGACGCGTCGAATGAGCGAGCGGCACCCCGAAGAGGACGATGATGAAGCAGGTGAACGGGTAAGATATCTTCAGCGCACGTTCGACGATGAGCTCGCGGGCCGTGCCGCCGGATCTTTGAATCGCGTCGATGAAGAGCCCGAGCTCCCGGTAACGCATCTCGGCCGGGTCCTTCGGGTCGGCCAGGAGCTCCTGAGGCCGCTCCCGAAAGTCCACCTGCCAGAGCTCGGCGAAGCTGAAGCTCCGGTCCGGCGCCGGCCCGCCAAAGAAGCGCAGCCGGCCCTCACCCAGCTGCCACGCCGCTCTGGTCGTGTCCCATACCGCCTCCTTGGCGGTGACCACGAAGGTCGGATAGCCGAATCCGGTTCCCTCGCGGCTAATCTCCAGGTCGGTGAGCTGGCCGCTCTGCGCGTCGAGATTGCGGACGCGGTAAACCAGGCCGTTGTTCCCTCGAAAAACGAAGTTGCGGCGCACATTGTCGGCCCTCGACTGGTGTTCCCCGATGACCTCGGCCGCCCGCCGGGTCGTGATCGGCACGATCTCGGTGAGGCCGAGCGCGACGAAGCTGATCAGCAGTGAAAGCGCGACCAGAGGCAGTGTGATTCGATAGAAGCTGATGCCGCTGGCCTTCGCCGCCGTCAACTCGAAGTGCCGCGACAGGGTGGACACGGTGAAGACCGCGGCCAGGAACGACGCGAGGGGGAAGGCGAGGAGCGTCTGGTTGGGGAACTCGTAGAAGTAGTGGAGGAGGACGTCGGGTCGGCTGAGGCCCCGTCCGAGGTAGACATCCAGATTGTCGACCAGGTCGATGACGATGAACAGCAGCGGCACTCCGAGGACGCAGGCCGCGAAGATGCGCAGGAACTGTGTCATCACGTAGCGGTCGAGAATCTTCAGCGAGTAGCCGGACACCTATCGCTCCAGGTGGACGGCGCGCCAGAGGGTGATCAGGCCCGCCGCCGCGAAGAGCACGTTGGGCGCCCACATGGCCCAAAATGGCGAGAGAATCAAGCGGTCGGCCAGCTCCTCTCCACCGATCATCGAGACGTAGTAGGCGCAGAACACCGCGAAGCTCACGGCCGCGAAGCTCACGGCAACGACCATGCCCATCCCGCCTCGAGGATGCCGGACGGCGAACGGCGCGCCGATCAAGACGAATACGATACAGGCGGCCGGGATCGAGAACTTCTTGTTGATCTCGACGAGGAACCGGTTCTGCCGCTCGAGTCCGGTTCTGGCCTGGGTCTGATAGACCTCGTACTGCCGGACCGGATCCTCCGCGGTCACGAACCGCATCGCGCGCTGGAGGGTTTGCGATCCCTCCTCGCGGTCGGCGCCCGTGGTGTCATCGGGGGCGAGGCCGATCAGCTCGGGCGGACTGCGGGCGCCCAGCAGCACTTCAACGAGTCCGGCCGTGTACTGGGCGCTCAACTCGGCTGCCGTATCGGCGATCTGCACGCCGGATTGCGCTTCGAGCCGCATCTGCGCGACGGACATCTCGCGATCGCTGCGTCCCACGTCGTCCAACTCCAGCTCGTTGGAGACGTCTGAGATCCGCATGATCAGCTCGTCGAAGTAGAGGCGTTGGTACTCATCATCCTTGTCCTGCTCTCGCTCGTGGGTCACGCCGGAGAACAGGGTCAGATAGAGGTCCGTCTGGCTGGGATTGTACGCCATGGAACCGCTGTCGGCGTAGATCAGCCGCGGGCGCTCCCGGTCCCTGCTGTCGTACAGAGCGACATCGCCCAGGGCGCTTCGATCTCGATCGATGCGGGCCACGCGCAAGAACAGCCGCCCGGCGATGACCTCGTTGATCGTTCGCTCGCGCAGCACGAACGTCGGCTTCTTCCTCGAGATGCTCGTCAGGAGTACCTGCAGCCGATGGTTGGACTCGGGAAGCAGGCTGTTGTTCAGCCACACCATGAAGCCCGCCAGGATCACGGCCGCCAGGCAGACCGGCAACAGGAGGCGAGTCATGCTCACACCGCTCGCCTTCATGGCGGAGATCTCGTTGTCCGAGGCGAGCCGGTTGAACGTGTACAGGACGGCAACCAGGACCGCCATGGGGAGGGTCATCGCCAGTATGAAGGGGATCGAGAGCACGAATACTTGTGCGATCACCGTCCAGTGAAGCCCCTTTCCGATGAGGTCCGCGAAGCGCTTCACGACTTCGTTGAGGAGCATCAGCGTCGTGAGGAGCAGGGTGGCGAAGGCGAAGGGGCCGATGAGCAGCCTGAGAAGGTACCGGGAGAGGATCCGAGGGCGGATAGCGGCGAGACCGGTGCCGTTCCGGGTCTTTCTTCCGGAATCGATCCCGTCGGGCGAGGCGTCCTCGGAGGCGGCCTCGACCGCCGTGCCGACAGGCGCAGACGTCATCGTTATCCTGTCATTCTCCCCGAGCCCGTGCAGGAAGTTCCCGATGATTCTACCGTATTCTCGGAGAGTTGGGATCCCCGATCGCGGCGTCCGGGTATCGGAGCCTGCAAACACCGTCCCCTCTCGGTCGCGACTTGGCCGCGACCGCCGCAGTCGGAGGGCTTGTCCGGAAGCTGGACCAAAGGCGAGGGAAGAGATCGGATGGCCGTAGAAGACCGCGCTCGTACCTCCGAGTCGGCGACGCGCCGCGTCGGGCCGGTGAAGGGAGCCGGGGCGCGGCCCGACCGGATACTCTGGGTCGACGACGAGGCCGACCTCCTCAAGCCGCACCTCATGCTTCTCCGGAACGAGGGGTACGTCGTAGACGCGATAATGAACGGCAACGATGCCCTCGAGCTCCTTCGGACGGAGTCCTACGATCTCGTGCTGCTGGACGAGCAGATGCCCGGGCTGAGGGGGATCGACGTCCTCAAGGAGCTCAGGCGGCGCGCTCCCCGCCTGCCCGTGGTGATGGTCACGAAGAGCGAAGCCGACTCGACCATGCACGAGGCGATCGGCCAGCGGGCGGACGACTACATCGTCAAGCCCACGAGTCCGCGCCAGGTGCTTTCGGTAGTGACCCGCCTGTTGGCGGGGCCGGCTCTCCGGCACGAGCAGATCTCACGCGACTTCGCCATGCGGTTTGGCGAGCTGCGCGAGAAGGTCTCGTACGCGGGGAGCTGGAAGGAGTGGGCGGAGCTCTACTCCGAGATGGTGGATTGGGAGCTGCGACTGGAGGAGTCGAACGAGCGAGGCCTGAAGGAGATCCTGGACTCGCTGATGACCGATGTGCGGCGTGGCTACTGCGATCTCGTCGTCGACCAGTACGAGGAGTGGGTCCACGCCGGGGGCGAGCGCGGGCCATCGCTCTCCGTTGACGTCCTGTCCCGGTTTCTGCTGCCCGTCCTCGAGGACGAGTCTGCGCTGCTCGTGATCATGGACTGCATGAGGTTGGATCAGTGGCGGGCGGTCGTACCTCAGATCAGCGAGTACTTCGAGGTCGAGGAGGCCCTGTACTCGTCCATTCTTCCTACCGCGACACCCTTCTCGCGAAACGCGATCTTCAGCGGACTCTTCCCGGACGAGATCGCGGAGCGGCACGAGACCTGGTGGGGGGGTGGGGAGGACTCCGGCTATAACTGGTTCGAGGATGAGCTGCTCCACAATCATCTGGGGGAGATGATCGGGGCTCCCGTGCGCACGCACTACGAGAAGATCTTCTCGAGCGAGGAGGGCGGCGCGATGCTCGGCCGGCTAGCCAGCTACCTCTCCGAAGCTTCGGTGACCGCTCTTGTCTTCGGTTTCGTGGATCTTTTGACCCACGGCCGCAGCGAATCGAAGCTCCTGTGGGAGATCGCCCGAGACTCGAGTGCGCTGCGCCGCCTCACTGTCACCTGGTTCGAGCGCTCGGCCGCCTTCGAGGCGCTCAGGCAGGCGGCCCGGCAGGGTGTCAGGGTGCTGTTCACGACGGATCACGGCTCGCTGCACTGCCACCGGCCCGCCACCGTCTATGCGAAGCGCGATGCTTCAGCGAACCTGAGGTACAAGTTCGGCGATGACCTCAGGGTAGAGAACCCGTCCGCCGTCCTGGCCAAGGCCGAAGCGGACGCTCTCCGTTTGCCGCCTGGCGGGATCAAGACGAACTACCTCGTTTGCCGCGACGACTTCTTCTTTGTCTACCCGACGAAGCTCCGCGAATACCAGCAGCGCTATCGTGACAGCTTCCTGCACGGCGGCATCAGTCCCGAGGAGATGATCCTGCCGGCCGCGCTCCTGACGCCGAGATAG
>JBDHFW010000014.1:0-26912 GCA_039590175.1 Gemmatimonadota bacterium
CTTCCCGTAGTCCATCAGCTTGCAGACCGGCGGGCGCGCGTTGGGCGCCACCTCCACGAGGTCCAGGCCGCGCTCCCGCGCCATGCGCCTCGCTTCGTCGGTCGGAACGATGCCGACCTGCTCTCCCTCGTCGTCGATCAGGCGGATCGGGCTGATTCGGATTCGATCGTTGACTCTCAGTTCTTCCTGGCTCACGTCCCCTCTCTCGGACACTGGAACAATGCCGCCGCGCTGCCTCGTCCTTGGCCGAACGGCGGATACGAAACAAAAAACCCGGTACGGCCTGGCCGTCCGGGTACGCGCGTTCTCCGCGCGATGAGCAGGGGTGAGCCGACGGCTCGTCCCTGCTTCGAACCCGGCAGCTCTCTCCGGCCTCGAAGAGCCGGAACGCCGAAGGGTGGGAGCTGTGCTCCGCTTGCCTAGTTGTCAGGGCGGCGAAAGGTAGGCGGGGCCTGACGACCTGACGATCTGTCAACGCGGGCCAGCCACCCTCGCGCAACGCTGGCCGGCTCGGGCCACCTCAGTGGACCTCCAGTGCCGGATCGAGTCCTTTCGCACGGACCTTCTCCTGAACGGCGGTGACAAAGTCGTCCACCGGCATCACCACCTGCTTCTTCTCGGCCCCATGCGCTCGAACGGCGACCGTCCCGGCCTCGAGCTCCCGATCCCCAACGACCAGGAGATACGGCACCTTCATGACCTCGCCGTCGCGGATGCGGTAGCTGAGGGTGTCCGATCTGTCATCGAGGTCGACCCGCAGCCCCGCGGCCCGCAACCGATCCACGATCGCGCGGGCGCCTTCGGAGTGCCCATCCGTGATCGGAAGCACCCGCACCTGCTCGGGCGCGAGCCACACCGGGAACGCACCCGCGAAGTGCTCGATCAGAACGCCCGTGAAACGCTCCAGCGTCCCGAAGATGGCGCGGTGGATCATGGCCGGCCGGTGCGGCTTGTTGTCCGGACCGATGTACTCCAGATCGAACCGCTCGGGCAGATTGAAGTCGAGCTGAATCGTGGCGCCCTGCCACTCTCGGCCGATCGCATCCCGGAACTTGATGTCGATCTTCGGGCCGTAGAACGCCCCTCCGCCCTCGTCGAGCCCGTAGTCCGCCGCCAGGCGCTCGAGCGCCTGGTACAACGAGGCCTCGGCGTGATCCCACACCTCGTCCTCGCCGATCCGCTTCTGCGGTCGTGTGGCCAGGTCCAGCCGGTACTCGAGGCCAAGCGTGTTCATGACTTCATCGACCAGGTCGAGGGCGGTGAAGATCTCATCTTCCACCTGATCGGGCGTGCAGTAGATGTGACCGTCGTCCATGGTCAGCATCCGCACCCTGAGCAGGCCGTGCAGGGTTCCGGATCGCTCGTACCGGTAGACGTTGGCGATCTCGGACAGACGCAGCGGCAGATCTCGGTAGCTCCGCTGCCGCGCGGCGTAGATGAGCGTGTGGCCCGGGCAGTTCATCGGCTTGACCCGATAGGCCTCCGTCTCGCCTTCGCCGCGCATGCTCGGGTACATGTTCTCGGAGTACGCCTGCAGGTGACCGGAACGCTCGAACAGGGCCTCGCTGGAGACATGCGGCGTGTAGACGAACTCGTAGCCGCGCTTCTCCAGCAGCGCCTCGATCCAGCGCCGAAGCTCGAGTTGTATCCTCGCCCCCTTGGGGTGCCAGCAGACCAGACCGGGCCCGATATCCTCCTGGATGCTGAACAGGTCCAGCTCCTGGCCGAGCTTTCGGTGATCCCGTCGTCGTGCTTCCTCGAGGCGGTGCAGATGCTCGCTCAGGGCGTCCTGGCTGAAGAAGGCGGTGCCGTAGATGCGCTGAAGCATCTGACGCCTTTCGTCGCCTCTCCAGTACGCGCCCGCGGCGCTGAGGAGCTTGAAGTGCTCGACCTCGCCCGTGCTCGGCACGTGCGGTCCGCGGCAGAGATCGAGGAAGGGACCGTCCCGATAGGCGGAGATCGTCTCATCTTCCGGGATCTCGGCCAGCCTCTCGAGCTTGAGCGGATCATCCCCGAAGAGCTCCTCCGCCTCGGGACGCTGGATCTCGCGTCGCTCGAAGGGATGGTTCGCCTCGGCAACCTCGGCCATCTTGGCCTCGATCCGCTCCAGGTCGTCGGGGGTGAACGGTTCCTCGACGTCGAAGTCGTAGTAGAAGCCTTCTTCAATCGGCGGACCGAAGCCGATGCCGGCGTCCGGGTACAACTCCCGCACCGCCGTCGCGAGGACGTGAGCGGCGGAGTGCCTGAGGGCGTAGAGCGCGTCGGCGTCCGCGTCGCCGCGCGTCACGATCTCAACGTGCGCGCCTTCCTCCAGCGGCCGGCCCAGGTCCCACAGCTCACCATCGACGCGCGCGGCCACCGCGGCGCGCGCCAAGCCGGGACCTATCGCGGCCGCCAGGTCGGCGGCCGAGGCTCCGGCCGGCAGCTCGGTTCGCGAATCGTCGGGAAGGAGTACGGAGATCGTATTCTGGCTCATCGCATACCCGTCGATGATCCGGCGTGACCGGCCCACCGGCCGCGGCCGGCAGTTGGAAGTGTAGCTCTACTCGGCGGATTCCCTAAGGATCCCATAGCCTCGGACGTGCCCCCCCTCGGCGGCCGCCACCCAGAGCCTGGCTCCGGTGGCCTCCTCCAACTCCGGGGGCACCTGGGACAAACGGTACTGGGCGCCATCGAACAGGACGAGGTAGAAATCCTCGCCGTCCCGGCTCAAGATCCCCACCGCCACGGGATCCTCCTCGCCACCCAGTATCTGGTAGGAGGTCGCCAGAATGTAGCGGCCGGGCTGATCTCCCTCCGTGAAGCTGCCGGTGACACTTACCGTCATGCCGGCGAGCCGGGTGATCTCGGTCTCGAGCTCCCCGCTCACGAAGACCCGGTCTCCGCCATCGTCGTCGACCAGCGTCCGGGCAAATGGCAGGTTGCCCACCTGACGCACGGTCCCGGAGACGCTATCGGGACCCGGCTCGCCCCAACCGGCTACGGGCATCGTCTGAGGGCTCGCGTTGCCCGAGCATCCGGCCAACGCCGCCCCGAGAGCAGCCGCAGCCACCCATGCGACGTAAGATCTCGACATTTCCTTCTCGTCCTCTCTATTGGCGCCACACCTCAGCGCCCGCCAGCGCACGCGAGCACCTCAGCGCACCCGGAAGATGGTCAGCTGCGCCGCTGCTTCCACCGTGATCGGAAGTCCCGCCGTGTCCAGGAGCCGGATCTCGTAGTCCGGCGTAGTCGCCTCGCTCGCGAGCGAGAAGTACTTGGCCGTCGAGGAGCGCACGCCGAACTGGTCCTGGACCGTCGTGAAGCCGAGGGGCTCGATGTCCAGCGAGTAGGGCACGGTGAAGTTCAGCCTCGTCCCCTCGTCCACGTGCAGCCCCAGGAAGACGTCCGGCAGGTCCCAGGTCAGGATCTGCGTCCGCGGCGGCGCTCCCTCGGCCCTGTCGTCGGCGCCCGGGGCGATGAGGAAATCCGCCAGAAGCGCCTCCCAGCTTCTTCCGCTCCCCACCTCGTCCACCACCCGCTCGATGTTGGAGATCCCGGTCATGTGCGTCGGCCCGCCTCCGACGAGCTCGCGGAACAGCGCCGCTTCGCCGCTGCCCGGGACGACGCCGCTGCCCGATGGGCCTTCGTGGTCGCCGAGCCACCGCATGAAGAGCCAGGCGAAGCCGCGGTAGCGCAGACCCGAGCAGCCGCTGGGATCCTCCGAGACGATGGTCTGTGTGTCCTCGGGGCTCTTCATCCAACCTCCGCAACCGCTCGTTTGGCCGAGGCGAGAGAAGTTGGACAGGTGGAAACGGTTGAAGACATCCGGGTCGGCGCCGACCACCCCGAAGGGGAGATTGGAGCGGAGCGGGAGTCCGGCCGCTGCCAGCCCGTTGAGCTCCTCCGCCAGGTGCGAGAGACCCTCGTCGACCCAGGTATCCTCCAGGTCACCGAAGCCGCCCGAGCCGAAGATGAGCCGCCGCTCGGCGCCGATCAGGTGCTGGAGCTCGTGCGCCGAGACGCCGATCACCGTCTCCTTGGCGAACTCCACGGAGTGGGGGATCCCGTACACGCCACCCGGGTCGGGCGCTATGAGGTAGAGGATCTCGGCCTCGTTGCTGGTCGCACAGAGACCGCCGGCGGCGGTGCCGCCCCCCTCGGGATCGCCGGAATCGGAGAGGTCCGAGGGGACGAAGAAACCGGCGATGAAGGTGAGCCCGCTCGAGCCCGAGAGCTTGTTGGTCTCCTCGGTGACCAGCACGACGATCCGCTCGTTGCCGTCGATGTCCGCCGGCTCCCCGAAGTAGGAGGTGTTGACGGGATACACGACGTCTTCGAGGGCGGCCAACATCTCCGCGTAATCTGCAGCCGTGAAGCCGCTGTCTTCTTGCAAATCACGGTAGATCGCGAAGTGCTCGCCGACGGCCTTGGCGGAGGCGTTGATCACCGCCGCCGTGTCCTCGCACGAGACGGTCAGGTCCGGATGAACCGAGAAGAGGAAATCCCGCCGCTCGCCGACCGCCGGCACCAGGGCGCGTCGGGCGGTTCGGAAGCTGACGGCGCGGCCCGAGTCTTCCGGGCCTGTCGCCGCATCGCGGGCCGGCCGCGCACCGCTTCTTTGGAGCTCCCGCCGGGCGCTCGAGCGCATCACGAGCTCGCTGATCTGGTGCAGCGCCGGAAGGTCGGCGCGGGAGAGGCTCTGGGAAGTGGGCAGGCCGCCCCGGAGCTCATGGCCCTGGAGCGATCGGGCCCCGGCGGCGGGCGTTGCGGCCGCCTGAGCCGACACGGCGGCCCCCGCCAGGCTCATCGGCCAGTTCCCGGAAGCCAGTCGACTCGCGCTCTGCACCGCGATGACGTACTCGCGCGGTCCCGGCCCGCCCTTGATGGTGATCTCGCTCAGCTGGGTAGCGCCGGCCACGACGGCCGATTCGCCGACAGCCAGATCGAGGTCGGGCGGCGGGGGGGGCGGCGGCTCCGTGGGTCCCCCGCAGCCGGCCAGCGGCAGGACGGCGAACCCGAGGAGGGCGGTCATACCCGCGTTTCGGGAGGTCACGCCAGCTCGTTTCCGCGACTAGCGGAGGCGGACGACCGTGACTTGAGGCCGCACGTTCGCCCGCAGCGGCTCACCAGCCTGATCGGTGATCCGGATCACGTAGTCCGGCGCCGTGGTCGTGGCAAGAAGCGTGAAGTACTTCGCCGAGGCCGAGCGGACGGAGAAGCTGAGATCCACACCGTCGAAC
The DNA here is from genome assembly GCA_039590175.1 of Gemmatimonadota bacterium. Lineage (GTDB taxonomy): Bacteria > Gemmatimonadota > Gemmatimonadetes > Palauibacterales > Palauibacteraceae. Next base: position 5,223 of record JBDHFW010000014.1, read on the forward strand.
AGCACCGCCTCAACCTTCAGCGGGTACGGATCCGGGAAGGCCGGCCCCGTGCCGCTGTTCTCGTGAAAGCCACGGAACATATCCCGCAGATCCCAGGTGCGGAGCTGGCTGCGGGCCGGGAGGCTCACGCCCGCCAGATCGTCGACGGCCGGCATGAGCAGGAAGTCCGCCAGGAGCTCCTCCCAGCTCTCGCCGCCCCCGAACGCGGCCACGGCCTGTTCGATGTTCGCCGGACCCGAAAGGTGCGTCGGCCCGCCGCGGGTGAGCTCTCGGAAGAAGGCCTGCTCGTTGCTCCCCGGGATCACGCCGTTCCCGGCCGGCCCGAAGTGGTCGCCCAGCCAGCGCAGGAAGAGGTAGGACCAGCCGCGCATCGTGAGCGAGCCGCACCCGGGCGGGTCACCGAGTACGGGACTGTTGATCGTGATGCTGGTCTCCGGGTCGACCATCCACCCATCGCAGCCGTCGTCGCTGCTTGCCGTGGCACCGAGGTTGAAGAAGTTCTCGATCAGGTAGGTGTTGAAGGCATCTACGTCGGACACCGCGGCGCCGAGGCCCAGATTGGCTCGAACCGACAACCCCATGACGGCGAATCCCACCACCTCCTCGGCGAGGTGCGAGAGCCCTTCGTTGAGCCAGACTTCTTCGCTGTCCGCGAACTGGTCGTTGCCGAGGATGAAACGCTGCTCGGCGTTGATCAGGTGCTGAAATTCGTGAGACGTGGTTGATTTCAGGATCTCGACCGCGCGCTCGACCGACGTCTCCTGGCCGAACTCGCCGTCGGGATCCGGGGCGCGCAGGTACACGATCTCGCCCGCGTTGCTGGCCGGACAATCGATCGGATCAGCGAGATCGGAGGGCAGGAAGAAGCCGAGGAAGATCAGCAACTCCGTGAGGTCCGTGAGCTTGTTCAACTCTTCGGTGATGAGAACGATTACTCGATCGTTGTCGTCGATGTCCGCCGTCTCCCCGAAGTACTCGGTGTCCACCGGGTGGATGTAGTCGTCCAATACGGCTTGGATCTCGGCGTAGTCACTGGCCGAGAAGGCGTCCGTCCCCTGCATATCGCGCGCGATCACGAAGTGCTCGCCTACGGAACGGATCTCCGCCTGCAAGACCTTCTCGGTGTTGTCGCAGCTCAGCGAGAGGTCCTCACCTACCGGCATGATGAACTCGACCTGGTCGCCCTCGGACGGTACCCCGGCCAGCCGAGCCCGGGCTGAAACGCTTCCCGCAGCTGCTCGGGCGGCCCCGGGGCCGGCCTGTGCGACCTTCGCCCCCATCGGGGCGACCCGTGCTCCGATCCGACGAAGCTCATCCCAGGCCCGTTCCTGCAAGCGCACCGTCTCGACCCCGCTCCGCTGCCGCTCCCGAAGGGCCTCGGTATCCTGCCTCAGTAGCTCCTGGACTCCGGCCGACGCGCGCGCGGCGTAGCCGTAGCTCGCCCTCACGGACCCCGCCGACGCCGTCGCCGCGGAGACCTGCCCGGTGAACTTGACCGGCCACAAGCCTCCTCCCCGTTCGCTGGCGCTCTGCACCATCACCCGGTACTCGCGGGCCGAAGCCGCCCCCGGCAACTCGAAGGCAACCATCGAGTCCGGGTCGGTGATGACGAACACATCGCTCAAAGCGAGATCGAGGCTCACGTCCACATCGCCGCTAGGGGGAGGTGGCGGTGGGGGTGCCGGTGCCGGTGGAGGCGGCGGGGGACCCGTGCTGTCTCCGGAACAGGCCGCCAGGAGGAAAAGGGATCCGAGCAGGCCGATCCAAAGGAACGACCGTTGGCTCGCCGAACGTCTATCGATGATCGCCGCTGGGGTGTGTTCGCCCATCTTCGACTCTATGTCCCTCGACTCTATGAGACCCTCGACTTCATGACCAGCGGCCCGATGCCCGGGATCTCCTCGCTGACACCCTTAGACGACCCCGATCGACTCTGCGTTACTCTATCGTCTGCGTTCGCCAGCTGTTAACCCGACGCACCCTCGAATGTGCCCGCTCGAAGCCGATCCTGGAATCCGTCGATGTGAGCATGATCGGTGCCGCGACGGCCAGGGGGGTCAGGCGCCCGAAGCCCTGGAGAAGAGCCAAACGAGATAGCCTACATAGGAGACCACCAGCAGGCCGCCCTCCCACCGATTGAGATCGAACTTCGTACGGATCAAGATCAGAAGAAGGACCGCGATCCCGATCATCGCTCCCAGATCCTCTCCCCCCACATCGCCCAAACCAAGAGGGTGGACGATCGACGCGATTCCGAGGATCCCGAGCAGGTTGAAGAGGCTGGAGCCGATCGCGTTCCCGACGGCGATGTCCGGGTGCCCCTTCGCGGCCGCGACCACCGACGTAACCAGCTCCGGCAGGCTCGTCCCGAGCGCGACGACCGTAAGCCCAATCACGGCGGGACTCACGTGGAAGGCGTGCGCCATCCGCACGCCTCCATCCACGAACGCGCGCCCTCCGAGGACGAGCGCTCCCGTGCCCATCAGGAGCAGGGCGAGCTGCTTCGCGAGCGTGGCCGTGCCTGGCGGCAGCGCACCCTCGAATTCTCGCTGGATCTCCTTTTTTTCGCGTCTCGCCAGATGCAGGCCGAAGCCCGTGTAGGCGACCAGACCGCCGATGAGCAGCAGGCCCTCGCGCCAGGCAAGCGAGCTGTCGTCCAGGAGCGCCGCGACCAGGAAGGAGGCGGCGATCATGATCGGCACGTCCCACAGCACGAGCTTGGACTTCGCCTTGATCGGCTTCAGGAGAGCGCTGATGCCCAGGATCAGACCGATGTTGGCGATGTTCGATCCAACCACGTTGCCGACAGCGACGCCGACCTGCCCTGCTACCGACGCGCTAATGCTCACCGCGAGCTCGGGGCTGCTGGTGCCGAACGAAACGATCGTGAGCCCCACGAAGAGGGGGGTCAATCCGAAACGAAGTGCCAGGGCGGCGGAGCCGCGCACGAGCGCCTCTCCTCCGAGGAAGAGAAGTCCGAGCCCGGAGATCAGAAGCGCCGTCGTCAGCACGAGCGAGCTTCCGGTCTCAAAGCCACCCCACCCTCTTCGTCCAGAGCTCGGCCTCCCGCGCCGAGGGCGGCTCGGGGCCTCCGTTCATTGAACCGAATCCGATCCTCCTCCATGCTCGCTCGGGCTCCCCCGTCGTACATTCATACCAGACACGCACGAGAACGTCGGAGGCAGAAGCATGAGCAGCAAGGGCACCATTGTCGTGATCAGCAGCCTGGGTCTCGTCGCACTGACCGCGTTCGCGGCCGGCGGAAGCCGATCCGAGGCAACTCCCTCCGCCGACACGGTTGGCTCAACGAGCGGAGTACTCACCGCGGCATCGAGGCAGGACGCTCCTCCGGTCGATCAAATCCCGCGCTTCAACGATGCCGGGGAGCTGATCCGGCCCGACGGCTGGCAAGCCTGGGTGATGGTCGGGGCCTCCATAGGTCTCTCCTACGCGGAGGACGGAGGCTTCGAACCGGTGATGGAGGGGAGCGCACCGGGGATGTTCCACAACGTGTACATGCAGCCGTGGAGCTACCGCCATTTCCGGGAGACGGGAGAGTTTCCCGAGGGGACGATGTTCATCCTCGCGATGTACGAGGCGTCACAGAACGCGGACCCCGCTCGGGGAGGTTGGTACGAAGACGAGGGATTTCTGGCCGAGATCCATCTGAAGCGCGAAGGCGTGCACGAGAGCGGGTGGGGCTTCTACGGCTTCGGTGGAAACGCCGAAAGCGCATCCATGATCCCCGGCGATGCGAACTGCTATTCCTGCCATGCCGAGGAGACGGCGCTCGACAACGTCTTCGTCCAGTTCTATCCGGCGCTGAGAGACAAGTTACCGGCCGAAAACGGCGACTGACGCCAAGGCTCCGTCAGCGCAGCTCGACCGTACCGCGTGGTGTGTGGATCGTCGAGATGAGCGCGGGCGTGGGACCGGATTCCACTTGAAGGTCCAGCCCCAGGCCGTTCAGTATGTCCCGCACGCGGCCGACATCGGGATGCTCGGCGCGAAGATCGACCAGCTCGCAACCCGCGGGCGCGCTATCGGACGGGTGCGGTGTCTCCCCCCAGTCGATGAAGAAGGGCACGACGCCCCCTTCGCGCGGCATGAACGGGTCGGTCACCTTCCAGGCCAAGACGCTCCCGTCCGGCTGCTTCCGGCCGCCCGAGTGGACGGAGCCCAACCCGGACGCATACCCGGCGGCGCGACTCACGAGACCTTCCAGATCCGTGCCCTTCGCAACCCAGGTCACGAGCCTCAGCGACTCGAGGTCATCGACCCCGAACAGACGGGCACCCTCCGGATTCGGCTGATCCGGATCTGGCCCGACGATCTCCAGGTACCTTCCCTTCCCCATCGAGATGAGCGCGTTACGCGTGCCGAAGCCAGGGTGCTGACCCCCCAACGCCGCTCCGACACCCAGAAGCTCCTCGACTCGCGCCCTGCCCTCATCGAGATCCGGCGCCGCGACGATCAGATGATCGATCCGGGACATGAGGTCGGCGGCGTTCAACACGGCCACGCTCGCAATCTGGGCATCAGCTCATCGCTCCGCTGGCTCGGGCTCGTCAAGAACGGGGTCGAACCGGCCGATCTCGACCTCCCGCTCCGTGAGCTTCTCGCAACGCCGATCGAGCGCTTCGAACTCATCGGCGAGCTCGACCCGGAAGCGCTCCCAGTCTGAAAGCGTCTCCCAGTAGTCGATCGTGAGGAAGCGGCAGGGATCGGCGCGATCTCGATGAAGCTCCGTTCCCAGGTAGCCCGAGGCCTTGCGGAACAGCCGCACCCAATCGCCGCTTCGGCCGTACGCTGCCTCGAACTCCGTCACGTGCTCGGAACGCACCAGATACTCCCAGACGTATGCGTAGCCGCGGTGATGCGCTGCCTCCGGAACCACTACTCGCCGCGTCTCTTGAATCTCTCGAAGATCATCACCCCCGAGCCATCGTCCGTCGCATACTCGAGCATCAGCTCACCGATCAGGAAGCCGAACCTGTTCACCCCCTCCAGTTGCGAGAGGAAGCGGGCCTCGACCTCCATCTCGGGCTCGGGACAAGCCATACGCGTCGCGCCGATCGTGCCCAGGGACACGTCGCCCGGCATCTCGCCCGGTGTGGCGGCCGTGAAGTAGTTGTTGCAACCGCTGCTGCCCGTCAGACGTCCATCGTCGTACCTAAGCATGACCTCCGGCTCCTCTGGAGCCTTCTCGCCCCAGCTCCACTCACGGAGCACCCACCTGGTGTCGCCGATCGTCTCGAGCGACAACCTCCCGGGCTCTTCGGTCACGGCGATGGAGCTCAACCCCCCCTCGGGCAGCAACTCCCAGCCCAGTGTCGCGAGCTCGCCCGGACAGCAGGCCGCGTCCTCCGTGCCGGCCTGCACGACGTCGAGGTAGAGACGCCTGCCCCTCGTCCTCACCCCGCGCACCTGGACCCGATCGCCGACCAGCTCTGTCGCGACGTTCACCGGTCGGCCGTCGCGGCGATCGAGAACGGCCACGTAGAGAAGCTGACCGCTGCCTCCCAACGCCAGATTGAGGAGCGTGACCGCCTCCTCCTGGTTGTCCGCGTCCAGGTCTGCGGTGATTCGGAACCCTCGTACGAGCGAGATCTCCGGCCGCGAAGCGCTATCCTCGGTGTAGGGTTCGCCGGTCCAGGTACCGTCCACCAGAGTCACAGATGCCGGATCCTCGAAGCCCTGGTAGGTGGCGTTCTCCAGCTCCTCCAGCGTCGGCGGCCCAACGCTCGAAGCGGCCACTTCAGGGGAGCTCACCTCGCTCGACTCATCGCCGGCGGCCTGGCAGGCAGCGAGCCATGCGATCGAGACCAAGCCCGCGAGACGCACGACGCCGATTCGGTTCACGGCAGCCCCCCTATTCCAGAACGTGGATGTTGCGAACCGCGCAGATCTCCTTCAGCTGCCGCGGCCAGACGGTGACGCTAACCTCGCCGAGGTGCGCCGTCCGCAGCAGGTACATGAAGGTGCGCGACTGGCCGATTCCGCCACCGATGCTCAGCGGGATCTCGTCGCTCAGGATCGCCTGATGGTAGGGCAGCTCCAGGAAATCCTCCTGTCCCGACATGGCCAGCTGCACTTTCAGGGTCTCCTTGGTCACCCGGATGCCCATGCTGGTGAGCTCGTGGCGCCGCCGCGTCACCGGGTTCCACACCAGGATATCCCCGTTCAGCCCATGCATGGTCTTGCCGTTCTTCTGCACCGTCTCGGTCACCCAGTCGTCGTAGTCGGCCGCCCGCATCTCGTGCGGGTATCCGTCCTCCAGCGGCCACCCGATGCCGATGATGAACACCGCCGGCGAGACGTCCTGCAGGACCCGCGTCTCACGCTGCTTGCGCGGCAGATCGGGATACCGATCGAGGATCTCTTCGGCGTGCAGGAACGTCAGCTCCTCAGGGATCGCCGGGTACTTGTCCCCTCTCAGCGCCGGGAATCGTGCACGCGCCAGCTCCCCCGCTCCGTGGATCACCTTCCAGATACGCCGGACGACGTCCTTCATGAAGTCGAGGTTGCGGTCCTCCATCGTGATGACCCGCTCCCAATCCCACTGGTCCACATAGGAGCTGTGGTCGTGGTCCAGGAAGTAGTCTTTGCGAACGGCCTTCATGTCCGTGCAGATCCCCTCCCCCACACCGCACCCGAACTGGCTCAGCGCCATCCGCTTCCACTTGGTGGCGGCCTGGACGACTTGGGCCTGGATCGGCCGCTCCAGCCCCAGCCCCGCCGGGAACTCCACCGGGGTGCGCGAGCCGTCGCGGTCCAGGTAGTCGTTCACCCCGCTGTCGCGGTCCACGATCAACGGGACCTGCACCATCTGTAGGTTCAGCTCTTTGCAGAGGTTGTCCTCGATGTATCCCTTGACGTCGAAGAGAGCTTCCATCCGCTCCATCGGCGTGAGAAGCGGCTCGTAGTCGTTGGGGAGGATCTTCTCGACCTCCTCGTATGTGCTGATGCCGGGGCCGGCCAGATCGGCCGTCTTATCTGTCATCGCTTTACCTGAGTTCGTGGAGGATGAGGCTGGCGTCGGCGCACCGCCGACACCGCACGCGTGCGAACTTAACAGGTCCGCGCTCGCGAAAAAGGGGCGGAGGGGAGACGCTCTGCGGGTCGGGGCGCCGGTCTTCAGCCGGCTCGAACCCCGTCGGGAACCTGCCGTTCCGGGACGGCGAGACAGAGCTCGAGGTGGTCCTCGTAGCCGACGTCGAAGAGCATCCCTTCCGAGGCCTCCCCGAACATCTCCTTCGGCTCCAGGTTGACCACGAACAGCGCCTGCATCCCGACGATCTCTCGGAGATCCCGTCGCGCTCCCTTTAGCCCGGCGAGGATCGTCCGCTCCTGGTCGCCGAAACCCACGGTCAGGCGCACCAGGGAGCGGGACTTCTCGATATCCTCCACCGAGCGGATCGTCCCGACCCGAACGTCCACCTTCTTGAGGAGATCGAGGGTGATCGTAGGCTTGATGGGAGCGCGGTCCATCTTCTTCTCCTATCCAACGCCGTAGTCGAGCTGAACGAGACCGCTGGAGTACGGCTTCGCGTGGATCAGCGACAACGGACTCCGCCCTCCGGCATCGGCGAAGAGCGGAATGCCGCCGCCAAGGACGATCGGAACGACAAAGATGATGTAGCGTGTGATGAGCTCGGCCGTGCGGAACGAAGCCGCAAGCTCGCCGCCCCCCATCAGCCAGGCGCGCTTCAGGCCGCTCTCCCGCAGCTTCGCCACCACATCTACCGGGTCCTCCGACGTCAGCCTCACGGACGGGTGCGCGATGGGAAGATCTCGGTGGGTGAAGACCCAGCTCTTCTTGTCGGGAGCCTGCCACTCCCCCAGCCGCAGCGAGACCTCGTACGTGCGGCTGCCCAGAAGGAGCGCTTCCACGGAGGAGTAGAACTCCGCGTATCCGTAGTCCTCGCCACCACCCTGATAGGGATCCAGCCACTCGACGCCACCGTCCGCCGTAGCGATGAAGCCATCGAGACTGCACGCCGCGTAGTAGATGACATCCATACTCATCATGTGCGTCTCCCGGACCCTATCCGTCCGGCGCGGGCGCCCGCTTCCGCTCCGAGAGCCAGATCCACGTCGCCGCCGTGGTGGCACCGATCAGATTCGACACCAGGTCCCAGCCTGTATTCCGGTAGCCGCCGACGTTCGTCTCCGGAATCAGGAGCGTGGCCGCGAACTCCACGACCTCGTTCACCGCACCGAACCCCAACCCCGCCGCGGCGCACAGGACCATGAGGCCCACGCTCGCCTCCGCCTTCCCGCCGCGTCGCCGAATCGCCGACCGCAGCGCCTGCCAGCACACCCACGTCGTCATCCCGAACCCGTACGCGTGGACGACCTGGTCGTACTTCAGCCGGCCGGGGATCAGCCAGAGGGTATAGAGCACGCGGCTCTCGGCGCTCACTGGCCACCCCTCGGGCACGACCAGCAGGCCGCCCGCCATGTGCAGCAGGCCCCAAATGCTCAGACCCCACAGCGCGCCCGAGCCGAGGCCCACCGAGCGGTGCACGGTCAACACGACGCCAATCAAGACCAGCATGACGGCGATGTAGAACAGGAACTCCAGGTTGCCGCGCAGAATGGCGCCTATCAACGCGACCGTCAGATATCCGATCGTGAAGACGGCGACCGGCCAGTGCTTCCGAAAGCCTCCGGGTGCACCCGCCGGCGAGGCGGCGGACTCCGGTCTCCGCGGATTCGGGGCGCTCATGGCCTCGAAAAAACCGCGCCGTGAGGCCGAACAGGACCGGATGCAGCGTGCGGCCAGCTCTCCCGGTTCATGTCGACACCCGGGACCCCCTCCCCGTCCCCGAACTCCTCGATGACGGAAAGCTCCCCCGATTCCGGATCGATCCGGAGCATCACGACCCGTCCCGACAGCGTGCCCCCTCCGGTGAGGACGATCCTGTTTCCGGAGGGCTCCAGGGAGATCCAGTGCGGAACGGCCCGCTCATCGAACTCGAGCTCGTCAACTTGCACGGGATGGCCGGGATCGGAGAGATCCAGCACGATCAGGGAGTGGGTATGATCGACCGTCTGAACCCAAAACCGTCCGATCTGGACGGGAAGGCTGCACTCCTCGTCGGACCCGGTGTCGCGGGGGAAGGTGTAGATGTGTTCCGCCCGGGGATCGTCGGACATCACATCCGACACGAGGTAGAGGCCGCAGTTGAAGGTACTGACGATCAGCGTGCGGCCATCGGCAAGAAAGCGCGGCTCGGCGGAGTGAAGATGCTCATCGCCCCGGGGACCTTCAGGCAGAACCAGCGTGTGTAGCAGCTCGAGATCGGAGAGGCTCCACAACTGAACGGACCTGCCCACGTACTCCAGGCGCATGTCGGACGAGGTGCTCGCGATGCGGTCCAGTTCGGGAGAAATCGCCAGGCTGTACGGCCTCAGCTCCGGGTCTGTCGGGTCGACCGCGTCCGAGGCCCGGATGAGACCGCCAAGGGAATCCAGCTCGACGAGGCCGCCGGGCTGCTCGTTGCCCTCGCCGCGATTCTGGAAGGTCGCGATGACCGTGCCGGCCGGTGTTCGCTCGAAGCTGTGAGGGTACGTGTACGGCCCTACGTCCTTGAAGGTCGCCTCCACGAATGGCGCCAGCGGATCGCTGACGTTGATCACCCACGACCGGCCGGAGCGGAATCCGTTCGCGAACAGCCGACCGCCCTCGGGCATCTGGTGCTCTGTGTGGTGAGCACCGCTGCTGAGGTCGACCGCAGTGGTGGCCAACACTTCCCCGTAGCTGGCCGATGTGGAGTCGACATCGATCACGGCGAGGAAGTCGCTGTCCCCCGGGTCCGAGTCACCGGCCCACACGAACAGGTGGCGACTGGCCTCATCAGAATCCCCCGGCGCCTCGGCCGGAGAGCAGCCTGCCGAGACCCCTGCCGGAAGCAGGGCGAGCGTCATCAGCCATCGGATTATTCCACGCACCTCAGCGCCTCCAAGAACGCATCTCCGTACTGATCCAGCTTCGCGGGTCCGACCCCGGACACGTCCAACATCTCGGAACGGCTGGTCGGCCGCCGGTCGATCATCTCCCACAGCGCCTGGTCGCTGAACACGATGTAGGCCGGTACGCCGCGCTCGTCGGCGAGCCGCTTCCGGAGCGTGCGCAGCCGCTGGAACGTGGGGTCCGACGGGGATCGCTCCGGGCCGGAGCCGCGCGAGCCGCCGCGCGTCGCCCCGCCGATGGTCGGGGCGACGACGCGCCCCGCCCCGCTCGGCGAGCGAGCGACCAGCTGTTTTACGCCGGTGCCAGTGCAGATATCGCAAGATTCTCCACAGGCATCGATCTCCTCGCCGAAGTGCGCGAGGAGAGCCTGGTGGCGACACGCATCGCGCTCGGCGAGTTGAAACAAGTTTACCGAGGCCTGTCTCTTGGCTCGCTGTAGATTCCGGTCGGCGATCTCATCCAGGAAGCGCTCCCGCACCTTCACATCGGCCCATGAATAGAAGAGGAAGCACTCGCTCGGCAGCCCGTCTCGGCCGGCACGACCGACCTCCTGATACCAGGATTCGACGTCGGCCGGCATGTCGCGGTGGATCACGAACCGCACGTTCGACTTATCGATCCCCATGCCGAACGCGATCGTCGCGACCACGACATCGACCGAATCTCGAGCGAATGCGTCCTGGTGGGCAGCTCGCTCATCATCGGCGAGGCCGGCGTGGTACGGCACCGCGCGAATCCCTTCGCGGCGGAAGAACGCCGCCGTGCCCTCGACCGAGCGGCGCGAAAGGCAATACACGATCCCGCTCTCGCCCGCGTGTCGGCGGATCAACGCCAGAATCTCGCTGCGCGTGTCCCCCTCACCCTTCTTGCGACAGTGCAGGCGGAGGTTGGGACGAAAGAAGGATCCCTTGTAGCCCGCCGGTTTTTGCATGCCGAGCTGGCGGACGATATCGAGCGCCACCCGACGAGTCGCCGTTGCCGTGAGAGCGAGCACCGGCACGCCGGACAGCTCGTTCTTGAGACTCTGAAGGCGGCGGTACGACGGGCGAAAATCGTGTCCCCATTGCGAGATGCAGTGCGCCTCGTCCACGACGAGAAGAGAGAGCGGGCAGGCACGCAGACGCTCACGCATTCGGCTCCCCAACGCCTCGGGCGCCAGGTAGACGAGCTCGTACTCGCCTCGCTCCAGACCGCGCAGCCGATCCCGTCGGTCAGCCGGATCGAGCGACGAGTTGATCGCGGTCGCCGCATAGCCGAGCTCGCGGAGCGCATCCACTTGGTCCTTCATGAGGCTGATCAGGGGAGATAGCACCACGACCGTCCCCGACAGCAGTCGGGCGGGAATCTGGAAGGTGAGCGACTTCCCCGCCCCGGTGGGCATCACCGCGATGCAGTCGTGTCCCGCCAGCACCGCTTCGATCACGCGGCGCTGGCCCGGCCGGAACGCCTCGTAGCCGAACACATCGCGGAGTACGCCCAGCGGGTCGGCCGTGGACGAGACGGCGCGGCTCACGATCCGGACCAGCCGGGCCGACCGCTCATCGAGAGGCCCGCGTGCCGAGAACCGCGGGCAGAACGAACCGGCGCAGGATCTCTTCGGGCTGACGGGTCTTTCCCGTCCGGAAGTTGCCGGCCGTGATCACCGCCACGAGCTCGAGAGACGGGACGATGAAGATGTATTGGCCGCCGTTGCCCCGGGCCTCCAGAGTCTCGATCCTGTCGTCTCTCACCGCGTAGACGTGGTGCCACCAGAGATAGCCGTACTGGTGCCCGTTGCGGTCGAGCGGGAGGAGTCTGCCGTACCGACCCCACGACTCCTGGACCCATTCCTCGGAGAGGACACGCCGTCCCTGCCATACGCCCCCGTCCAAGTAAAGCTGGCCGTATTTCGCCATGTCCCTTGGGCGCAGGTGAAGCCCGCCGCCCATGTAGACAACACCGGTGGGATCGATGAAGAACTTGTAGCGCTCGATACCGAGAGGCTCGAAGAGCGCCCGGTGGGCGAACCACTCCACCGGCTCGTCGAGAGCCTTCTCCAGGATACCTCCGATTATTAGTGGATTCGCTCCGCCGTAGAGCGGCTGGGAGCCGGGATCCGCGATCATCGGCGCGTCCAGCGCGAGCTTGATCCAGTCGGGCCGCTCGGTCTGCGACTGATAGGCGCTCTCGGAAGCCACCGACCGGGGATCCGAGTCGTTCGCGTCCAGGCCGGAACTCATCGTCAGCAGGTCGCGAAGGGTGATTCGCGCCTTCCGGGCGTCCCAGTTGGCGTACTGCCGGTACTTCGAGAAGAAGGGGAGCGCGAGCGCGTCTGATCCCGTGATCCTCCCCTCCTGCACGGCCAGACCGACCAGCGTCGAGGCGAGCGTCTTGGAGGCCGATCGCATGTCATGCCATGTCTCGCGCCCGAAGCCGTAAAAGTACTCCTCCACCACCAGCTTCCCTCGGCGCGCTATCAGCACGCTGTGCGTGAGCGCCATCTCCTCGTCGATGATGGCCCGGACCATATCACCGATCACCGCGACGTCCAAACCGACCTCCGACGGCTTCGCGGTCGGCCACCCGTCGCCCACGGCTTCGGGCGCGTGCTCTACGTAGCCTGCGCTCCCGGGTTCTCTAGGCGGTGCCTCCGGGGCGTCCGGCACCGGCGGCACGAGCTCCGGCGGCATTCGCTCGAACGTGATCGGAACGGATCCGCCGAGCCCTTTCACGGTCATCCTCAGGAGGCTTCGCGCCGGATCAAACCGACCCTCGAGCCACAGGCTCAGGTTCTTCTCCCCGGCGACGACGAGATCCTTGCGACACTCGAGGCCGTATCCCCACAGCCCGGGGAGTCGCTGGTCCCGGAAGAAGAAGTAGCCGCCCAGACCGCCGGCACCATCGTCGTCGATGTACAGGTCGAAGGACAGGGCCTCCTCGGGGACCTGCAGCGGGCTCCACACGGCCGCCCAACTCCGCTTCGCCGATCCCGTTTCCGTCGGCAACTCCATCCGGGCAAGGGTCGAGCCATAGTGAATGAAGCCACCCAGCCGCGTCCCGTCGTCGGACAGCATGCCGTCAAACGCGATAGGCAGCCTGGTCGACTGGAACCGGAGTCGCTCGTCATCACGCCAGACCGGGATCTCTTCGGCGAACTGCCGGGACCGGATGGTGGCCACGTAGTCGCCCGGTGCTCGCTCCTGGACGCCCAACCGAACCTCGAGCAGCTCGCCGACGGCCAGCGTCCCCGACCAGGCTCCCCGCAAGCCGGCTGGACACTCCGCGCCGTGCGGGACGGCCCCGGGGCCACCGAGAAAGAGCAGGCCGACGCCGAAGACCAGCCGGGAGGACGCGGCCGCAATCATCTTCTCTGGGACGCGATCATCAACTAAGACTCAACGTAGGCCACCTCGGGCGGAAGCTGGGCCCGAACCCAAGCGCGCAGCTCGGCGACCTCTTCGGGGTTCGGCAGGGCCCGCTTCGGCAGGTAGTACGCCAATCGGCTGCTATAGTAGAACATGAACAACTCGGGCGTCTCCCGGACCTTGTGCACACCCCCCCATTTGATGTCGAGGTCGGTCGTTCGTGTGGAGACGTGATAGCCCGATTCATCCAGGGAGTGGGTGATCGGGTGGGCGACGTTGGGATCGTGACGCTTCAGCTGCCAGGCTTGAATCCAACCGGCCAGCCTCCCGAACGCCAACACGAGCGCCGCAACGGCGATCACCAAGGCTCCGAGCGGCATCGCCTCGGCCAGGCTACCCGCTATGGCCGTCGCCATGGCCACGACGGCCCCCAAAACCAGGATGATGACGACACCCCACTTCATGACCCGCCGGATGCCGGAGCCGAACTGCTCGCGCACCAGCAGGCTCGTGACGCCGGCGTGTTCATCGGCACGCCAATCGAAGGTGTAGGCTCTCGCCTCTGAGCTGCTACTCCCGCTCATAGTCACATTCGAAGAATGTCGCCCATTCCACGCCGTCTTCAGACAAGTCCATCCGCGAGCGCAGCACCCCATTCCGGGTCAAATCGTACGTCAGGCGCGCATGCATTCCGGGGCCGCCATGTCCGACCGTCAGCACATCCCCCTCGAAGGTGCCGGTGAAGACTTCAGGAGGTGATCCCAGGCTATCGTACCAATGGAGTACGTAGCACGCCTCGGTCGAATCGTAGGTCATGACCCCGTGCCCCTTGAACGTGATCACGCCGCCGCGTTCCTGCTGGTAGTCGTTAATGAGGGCGAATCCGTTCAGCGCCATCCGGCTGTCGTTTCGCCCCGTCGCGGTGCCCCCCTGCGGGTCCCACGGCGACGGATGCATCGTCTCGGTTCCCCGCCAGCGACCCACCAGCATCTCGAGTTTCCCGTGATGGCTCGTCGGTTTCGGCGTTTCCATCGTGTCTACCTCCTTCCTCGGGACCGTCCGAACGCCGGACCACGATTGGCTGACGCGAACCTACTCGTCGGCCCAGGGTCCCACAGGAGAACAGAGAGCGGCTATCGGCGACGGTTGCCACGTGCCGAAGAGAGGTCCTAACTCTCATGAAATGTCAGCCATCAGCGGCGGCGCTGAGCGCTCGCCGGCTGCAAAGGGACTATTGAGAACATGCCTGGAGCAGTGGTCGTCGTGCCTCATGATGTGCGATGGAGGGAGGAGTTCGCCAGCGAATCCGTGCTCGTAGCCCGCTGCCTCGGCCAGAACGTCGTCGCGACACATCACATCGGCAGCACCTCGATTCCAGGCATCTTCGCGAAGCCGATCATCGACATTCTTATCGAGGTCGCTGACATCGCGACGGTCGACTCGTGCAACGAGGCGATGGAGCGAGCTGGGTATGAGTCGATGGGTGAATTCGGAATCCCGGGCCGCCGCTATTTCCCAAAGGACGATGCGAACGGAGTCCGGTCCCACCAGGTACACGCGTTCCAGTCCGGAGACCCCGAGTTGGCGCGCCACCTTGGCTTCCGCGATTTCATGCTGGCTTATCCCGATATCGCGCGGGAGTACTCCGACCTGAAGCGAGCCCTCGCCCTGGCCCACCCCGAAGACATCGACGCCTACATGGACGGCAAGGACCCCTTCATCAAACGGGTGGACGAGAAGGCTGCGCTCTGGCGACGAGGCGCATAAGGCGACTCACGGCTCGATGGTATCGGTCCGTGCACGGCGATCACCTATCTGGGACGTCGTAGCACTTCTCATCCGGTAATCCGTCTACGAACAGCTCCGCTTCCGCTGCTCGAAGGGCAGCGGCCTTGCCGTGCTTGAAATCCAGGAACGCCTGATGAAAACGGACTGCCTTGATCCGGCCGCGCGAGCAGAACACCAGAGCCAGTGGGTTGAAGTCGCGATCTCCCGCGAACCGACGAAAAAATCGCGCCTCCCAGGGTGACGTCAATGACCAAAGCCGACGCTGCGACCAGTTGAGGACGACAGCGCGGTCGCTGATGCGGGGAAGAATGTTCTCCTCAATGTACGCCTGCCAATTGGGGCTCTCGGAATAGACAAAGAGGACCGGGCGCCCTCGGGCGGCATGAGCGCGCCAGAACCAGAACCGCAGGATCGAGCCCCAGACGACGCGCCAAAGGAGGTACGCGGCCGCATAAAGGATAATCAGAGGAAGAAACAGCGCAACGAGCGTCAGAATACAGATCTTCTTGAGGCGGTCCATGACGATCAAGTACTGCTCAGCTCGCTTATCTCGAGGAGGTGTCCATCCGGGTCCCGGAAAAAGCAACGAATCTCACCGCCACGATCCACGGGAGGCGTCAGGAATTCCGCGCCGCGAGATCCCAGGGCTTCATACGCCGCCTGACAGTCGGGCACGCGCATGGTAAGCTGGTGGCTCACGCGATTGGGATCGCGGGGTGGCGCGAACACGACGTCGGGCTTGTCCTCGGTCGGGCCACCGCCGGTCACGAGCAGAAGCCAGTTGCCCTGAATCTCGAGGACCGCCGAACTCCCGCCGTACTCCCTGAACAGCTTCGCACCCAGGACATCAGCATAGAACGCTCTCGCCCGCTCGATATCAGCAACCACCAGCAATAGGGTCAGCTCCACACCCTCTACCGGGAACTCATTCGTCATCGGGATCCTCCAAGGGTGGAGCTTGCGACGGGGCCAGGCGCCAGCAGCCCACCGCCAGCGCAAACGGGATAACAACCGCCGCCAAGAGAAACAGGAGTACGGCGGCAACAGCGCCCGTCCAGGTCCCGAATGGTGCCCATCCAACAACCGTGAGTCCCAGCACGACGACCCCCAGGATGAGGGCACCCAAGCCAAGGGCGAGGAAGGCGCGAGCAACCTTCAGACGCACGAAGTTCCGAAGGACGAGCCCGGTCGCCGCGCTTGCGGCGAGGAGTAACAGGAACCCTAGCTCCAGCGAGCACCTCCCAACCGGATACGCGTCGGTCCAACAGAGAGGCGAGGAACCTCACCCCCCGGGGTCACACTTCTCGGCACTGGACCTTCATGCTAAATGTCTCGGATTGGACGAACTCTTCGTCGTCATCGATATAGGCCGGTTGAGCCCACCTGACGACGCAAAGCACGGATTCCCTCTCGATGCCAAAGACGCCGGACCCAGGCCCATCAGCTGTGATCCCATGACTCATCCGCCAACCGAGGCGGTACATCTCGGAATCCTGGATAGCGTCGAAACTCGGGATGGACACGCCTGCGCTGAGAGAGTCGTTCGTTTCGAAATCGATCTCACAGCCGCTGTACTCCATCCCATCCCAAGTGGACACGAAAGCTCCTGTACTCATGGATAATACGACGTACGGCACGTTCTCCAGCGCTGTGAAGAAAGGCTCGCAGGGACTCGCAGGTTCGGTCTGAGCGCAGGCACCCAAGAAGCCGACGAGGCACAGATGCCCGGGTAGCTTCATTTCGCAGATCTTCCGTCGCGCATCAAGGGTCCGCACTTTCGGCAGCAACCCGGAGCCGACGTTCTCCCTGGAGGATGCCGTCTTCCATGGCTGATTGACGCCAGCGAGCACCGCTCTCCCTGCCTGCGACCCCGGCGCTCTCACCCGTCGCATACAAAACCTCGTAGAGTTGGTACTGATCTCGAGCTCCGGTCTCGGGGTATCTCGGCGTCGCGTGATCAGACTCGGAGTACTCGACCCGGTCGCGTATCCCCAGCAGTTGCCGGCGCGCCATGATCGAGTCCACAAGCCGAAACACCAAAAGCGCAAGACGTGCTAGGGGGCCGGCCGCATCGGCTGACCACCGGGTGATGAGGCGCGTACCCCGACCTTCACGCCCCAGCCCAAAGTAAGCCACCAGGCGGGCCCTGGAGCCGACAAACCGCGCGCCGTCCGCCCACCAGACGAGAACCTGCCCTGGATCCATGTGACGCAGGTAACCGATGGCCGTCGCGTCGCCCAATCGAGGCTCGGGAATCCAGGAGACGATGTGCCACGCCGAAGCCCTTCGGCCGTTGTCGAGCCACTCGACGCTGTACCAGCCAGCACCACGCCCCAGCTGAGCGATCCACGGCCAGACGCGCTCCGGCGGCGCGTTGATCGAGATGGCGCGCGTCATGGCCACTCGGGCTCGCGGACCGCCCTCGAGGTACTCGTCGCCCGGCAACCGGCGTGCACGCTCTTCGGGCGTCGATCCCCAGCGCGCTCCCCACCGCAAGCAAACCGCTCCGCCTATGACGAGCAGAACGAAGAGCACCGCTGTCCAGATCATCGCCCCTCCGGGGGGCCGTACGGCTCGCCGTTGATCGTTACGGTTCCACCGAGCTCCATCGTCATGCTACGGCTACCAGGGATTCGCCGCGCCGTACATGGCGCGGATCCCAAACGCCTGGCCGATGTGGTAGAAATGATGCGTCAACGCGATGTGGCCAAGCAGCCACCCCCTCGTGTGCCCGGCGTAGGCCTCGACGAGCACCTCCGCCGCAGGGCCTCCAGCGCCCTCATGCACGAACACCTGCCGGAGCTTCTCCTCTTTGAGCCACTGGGTGAGGTCCGCGGACGGCAGGTCTCCGACCACCGATTCCGTCCGATCCGTCACCGCCGACCGGTAGGCGGTAAGCTCGGCCAAGTCGATCTCGGCGCAGAGGCGCGCAACCTCCGCTTTGGACATACCCGTCCCGATACGCCGATCCGACACCCGAAGGCGGGCGGGCCAACTGCCGTCCTCCAGCACTTGAGTGCCATCCGTCAAGAGCCGGTTGACCCCTACGTCCTCACAGCGGGCGACATGCCACAACGCCCAGCTGATCGGATTGAGACCAGGATGGGGGGAGTTCCGAAGTTGGTGCTCACTCAGTCCGTCGAGGAGCAGCGCGGGGTATTCCTGAAACCCTCGGTACCGCTCGAAGAACAGTTGCTTGGCATCCAATGGCCAGGCCTCGTCACGCCCGAGCGAGGCGTGTAAACAGGCTCGTCACGACGTCCCTCCCGTACCTACTGGTCCAATACCGAGTAGCAGTCCAGTCGAATACAAGCGGCGTGACGGTGATCGTGTCACGCATGAATGCCTCCGTGTCACTGTCGTCTGGAAAGTCCGTCGCGAGCCCGATCCTCGGACGGAAACGTCTGTCATCACGCCCGTCCTGTAGCTCCTCATATGCGAATTGCAGATGGCTTCCCCCCATCTTGGCAACGGTCACTCCGGGATTTCCGCTTCGGATGCCTTGGGAATGTTGATCGAGAATGCGATCCCTGGCCATGCGGGGGCGTTGCCTCAACTCTTCGACAAACGCTTGCCGGCGAGTTGGTGGCGGCCAGATCATGGCTGACCGTTTCGACTCCGGCGAGCCAGTTCATTGGCATAGCGTGCGCCGAGGGTCTCGGCATGCCGCCGAGCCCACTCGGTGAGGGGCGTCGAGCCCGCGGGCGGGGCGTCGACGTAGAGCCGTTCCTCCATCAGCCCACGTACCTCCTCCCGAGTGATAACGACGTCACCCTTCACCACCCCAAGCACCCGACCTGCCCAGTAAGCGACGCTCGGAGGGACGGACACCACCGGACGGGGACGACCGATAATCTCGCCAATCGTCTGGACCAGTTCTCGATACGTAAAGGTCTCGGGACCGATCGCTTCAACGATCACGTTATCACTCCGAGCGCCTTCCGTAACCGCAAGCGCCGCCAGATCATCCACATAGATGGGTTGCAGACGATACTTCCCATCGCCAAACACACCGAAGACGGGGAACCGCCGAAGCATCCACGCAATGTTGTTGATGAGGACGTCTTCCTTCCCGAACAGGACAGTAGGCCGGAGGATCGCATAGGATAGGCCGGACGACCTGGCCGCCGCCTCGAGCTCGGCCTTGCCGCTGAAATAGGGCAGATCCGACTCAGCGGACGGGTTCGTGATGCTTACGTGGACGACTCGCCGTACGCCGGCTTCGCGCGCCGCCTCGAAGAGCGTCAGCGTGTTGGCGACGGCCTCGCGGTGATTGAAGGCCTTGTTGTCGAATCGAACCCAGTAGGTGTTGTAGAGAACCGCCGTGCCACGGAGGGCTTCGGCGAGGGCGACGGGATCCTGGAACCGCAAGGGAAAGGTCGAAACGCGCCCGCCGAAGGGATCCGGCCCACGCGAGTTCGTGAGCGTTACGACGCGGTGTCCGGCGTCCAGTAGCCGGTGGGCGATGTAGCGACCCGAATACCCGAACGCGCCGGTAACCGCGTGGACTTCTTCATTCACGTGCGCTCCAGTGCATCGGGTGTCTATTGCGAGCGTCTGTACTCAAGAAGTCCCGCGATCGCCAACGCAGCACCCGCACCTGCCGCCACACCCAAAACGAAGCCCAACAGGAAGCCCCAAGGGCGAACGAGCGAGGTCCAGCCAAGTATGGCGGAGAGGGCGATACCTGCACCTCCAACCGTGGCGAGAGCTGATCCCAGTGAGGTTTTTTGTCGTGCATCCATACTCATCCCCTTCAAGTGCCTGCTTAACACTTGTCAGCCTCAAGTGCTTGCTATTCAGAAGCTCCTAGCAGCCTCGGGTGAAGTACCAGACCCAGGGCCCCTGGTCCGCCGACCACCATCTTACCCACCCTCTCTTCACGACGGGCTCGATGTCCAGCGCGCAGTAGTCTGAGGGCTGCTTCACGACCACCCGCATCCAATCACCCGCGATCTCCAGCGGCTCGAGGTGATAGTCACCTGTGATCAGGCCAAGCCTCTCACCGTCCTCGCGAGGGGCGTTTCTCAGGACGTGAGGGACATCGGAGCGGAAGAAGAGCGGAGAGATTCGATCCGACAAGAAGCGGTCTCGCCACGTCTCCAGATGCAGATCCACTTTCTCGCCGGGCAGCGCACACTCGGGCACCCACGCGGTCTCGACTCCGCTCTCCGAGCTCTCGGGAGCGAATCGAATCTCGAGCCACCCGTCACCGGCGCTCTCGAGCACCATGAACGTCGCGTCTTCATATCCGGTCTCGATCAAGCCCGACACCGTCAAGGGGGCGATCCGACCCGTTCCTAAATCAATGATCCAGCCCCTTGCGATCCATCCCCAGGGCGCCGCACCGGGAGTCTCGGACAATGGAAGAGCGATCTCGGCCAACCAGTCCCACTTCCAGGTCGCATCCGTAGGTCTGAGGTGCCCTACGCCAAGCCCGAGTTCTGAAAAGGGAACGCCCTGTTCCCGAATGGTCGCATACGGCCCTGGTGAGGGAACGGTATCGGGTAAGGCCTGACCCACTGAATCGGGTAGAGCGCAGACCTGGCCGCCTGCTGCCATGGGCTGCCAAAGGACGGCAGCCAGGGTAAACAACAACGCTGCAACAAGTCTCATGGAATTCGGCTGCGCCCCAACCGGGCGCTCATTTCCACGCCAGGGACGGGAAACTCAGCCGACATCGTTTCCCAACGCTACGCGTCCCAAGCGGTAAAGATTTCGCCATCGATCTCCCAGGCCACATCGTCGACGTTGGGGAACTCGATCAGGGTACGGACTATGGGTGTCTTGATCGCACCTTGTGCGCAAGCTGCACTGTTTAGGTACTCCAGCGCCTCCACATCAAACGCCACGATCGCAGTGCCGTTCTCTATCCTAACACCACGGAAGTACTCGATCAGTCGCAACGTTCCCTGGCGGTGGAGGACCTCCGACGGACCGACGTCGCGTAGCACTCTGCGGATTGCCAACGCTGGCAAGTCTTCGGGTTGCGCCTCGGGGACCGCCCACGGCTCCGGCCTAACGGCAGCGCAGTCGGTCAGAACTCCTTGCTCGTCGGAAAAATAAATCGTCAACTCGGACAAAGCAGCAGAGGTGGCACCGTCCCCCTGGGCTTCGGACTTGACGCCGGATTCGCAACTCGCGGTGCCAATCATGCACACCGCAGAGAGGGGTACGAATAACCCTAGGTGTGCGTCGCAGGATAGTTGTTCACCGGAATCCAACGAGTAAGCTGGAGGTGAAAGAATGAGCCTTCAAACTCACTCGTCGGAGGTTCCGGTGAACGTGCACAAGAATGCGAAGCTGACGCCTGCGGGGCGAGCCCTGCTGGTGGAGCGCTTGGTGGCGGGAGAGCTGGCGGAGGTCGTGGCCGGGGAGATGGGGGTAAGCCGGCGCACGGCGTTCAAGTGGCTGAAGCGGTACCGGCAAGAGGGGGAAGCGGGACTCCAAGACCGGAGCTCGCGGCCGCATCACCACCCGAACCGGACGCCACGGGCCCGCCGTCGGCAGATCGAGCGTCTGAGGCGGAAGGCGTGGAGTAGCCCGCGGATCGCCGATCACCTGTCGATGTCGGTCTCG
>JBDHFW010000015.1:0-28432 GCA_039590175.1 Gemmatimonadota bacterium
GAAGCCGGCCGTAGCAGCGGCGAGTGCCCTCTCGCGCCGGGGGGGAGTCAACTCGAGAGACAGCCGGGAGAAGAACCAGAGCATTCTGGCCTGCGTGACCAAGCGTTTTGGTACGGGGCCGCGCCAGCGCCCCTTCCGGTCGTGGTTAAGGCTGTAACCGCCGTACGTCGAATCGACTACTTGCCACCAGAAAGGCACGATGTTTTCGTGCAAGATCGCCCATAAGTCCTTTCTCGTTGCGACAAGGGTGGTGTTGTCTCCCTCCGCGGCGGACAGTGCTCCGGTGAGCCGCATGGCGCGACGGGAAGGCAGAAACGCGCCTATTCTTGAGATCTTCGCGGCGATGTCACGAATAGGCCGGTCGCTCATGTAAGAGGTGCCATGCAGGTATCGGCCCGTTCGCTGCAAACGTGGGCATAGATCTCACGGTCCGCTTCCTTGAACCACGCGAGACTGGTCTGGTCAGCGTGATCATGCCCGTATACAACGGCGAGCGCTTCATCCAGGAAGCTCTCGATAGCATCGCCGGCCAGGGTTACCCGCTGATCGAGATCATCGTAGTGGACGATGGCTCCACCGATTCGACTCGTGAGGTCGTTGGGGGCATCGACGGGCCGCTCCGGTACTACTGGCAACACAATGCGGGTCCTGCTTCGGCCCGGAACCTCGGGCTTCGACACTCTGGTGGGGAGTTCATCGCCTTCTTGGATGCCGATGACCTTTGGCTTCCGGGAAAGCTGGGTCGTCGGGTCGTATGCCTCACCGAACGCCCCGAGCTCCTGTGCTGCCTCGGTCATATCCAAAACTTCTGGATGGATGAACTGGCCGATGAAGCCAAAGAGTTTGAAGGGATGCGATTCGCTGAAGAGCTCCCAGGCTTTCATCTTTGCGCCACGTTGGCGAGACGGCGCCTGTTCGAGGACCTCGGATCTTTCGATCCTGGTCTGCGCACGGGCTCAGACACTGATTGGCTCCTGCGGATGAGAGACGCCGGGGTGCCCTACGAGGTGCTCCCCGACCTAGTGGCCAAACGCCGGCTCCACTCCGGCAACCTGACACGTAGGGACCTGGCCAGCCGTGACGTCCTTCTCAGGAATCTCAAAACGTCGCTTGACCGACGCCGATCTGATCCCCAACAGTAGGCGGTCCCTGTCGCCGGGGCGCGCCCGCCGGACTTCGCGATGGCGAGCCCCTTCAGAGTCTAGGGTACCCTTCGTCCGTCGACGAGTCCCATGGCGCCAGGAATGCGAGGGAGCGCGTTAAGGCATGCGAAGAGACCCGACGCTCGCGCTTCAGCTCATGGTTCGACTCTGCAGGTTCGAGCCTTCGCCACTCCGCGGTTCCCTTGCCGCACTGAACGACCTGAGACTCCGAGAGACATACGCGGAGCTGGCCATGCGACACGGCGTCCTCGGTGTGACGCTCGCTGCTCTCGAGCGAATTGACGTCGAAGACGAGCTTTCTTCCGAGGCCCTCGAAGATCTCTCCGAACCGCTTCGACTGTTACGCCGAAGGGCCTCCCTGTGGGTTCTTGAACGCGATCGAGTCCTCGCGGTCCTCGAACGATACGACATCCAACCCGTCGTACTGAAGGGTGCGGGTCTCTGCACGACGTATTACCAAGACGCCGCGGAGCGTCAGTTTGGGGATATCGATCTTCTGTTTCAGCCAACGGAGGTCGAGACTGCGACCGCAGTGCTCCTCGAGAGTGGTTACCGAGCCAAGTCAGAAGAGGCTACGAAGGGCTACCGGGATCATCACTTCCACTACAGGCTGATACACCCTCAAGGCTTTGTCGTGGAGAACCATTGGGCTCTGCAGCGTCCCGACTCCCCCTACCGCCTTGACCCCATTCATTTCCACCGCACCGCCCAACGCGTATCGGAGATCGGCGGAGGGACTCTCCGATTACCGTCTCCCGAAATGCTTCTCCTCCACGTCGCGAGTCAAAATGCTGACGACGTGTTCCCGCGCATTGCGCGACTCATCGATGTAGACAGGGTGGTTCGAGAACGAAGCCAGCTCGAATGGGATTCTCTGGTCGAAACTGCCATCCGAAGTGGGCTACAGTCGCCACTGTGGCTGACCCTCCTCTCAGCACGACGTCTTGTCGGCTCGCCGGTGTCGAACCACATTGCCCTCCTGGACCCGGTACGGTCGCTCTTGAAGAGACGATTCGTCACTTCGTGGGCCACGGGATCTCTCTTGAGGTATTGGCTGCGACCCGACCGCCGGAGCCGACGAAAGATGATTCTCGACATATGCAGAGGAGCAACTGATCCACTGGCATGGCTATGGCATGGCGACCAGAAGCGGGAAGTGCCGCGGCCGAGCCTACTAGTCCGCCTTCGGGCGCTTGGGAAGATGTTGGGTCTCCAAGCATTACTCTATCTGGTGGCGCCCGTTCGCTTTCTGGTAGCTGGTGTCCGAGGCGTCGATCGTGACTTGGATCGCAAGGGTTGATAGTCCGTGAAGCTCCCTGCTAGACGATACATCCTCCACCTATTCGAGTCGGAAAAGCGCCTCGTCGCGCGATTTACGATCACCGCCATGGGGCGTGCGGGCGCCTCGATGTTCGTGATACTCCTCATCAAGGATTTCCTCTCCGGAGCTATCGGTGGTGGCGGGGAGGGCGTCGCCGGGTGGCTGACGGGGGCGGTTGGTGCCGAGCCCAGCCTGTGGATCGTGGCCGCTCTTCTCGTGACCGCGTATGTCGGTGGAAGCATGCTTAACTACGACAACCAGGTCACCCAGCAGAGAATCGTGAAGGTCCTCGAGCTGGGGATGATGGACAAGCTCATTCGGCACCTGTTGTCCATGTCCGTACCGTTTTTTGACAAGCAGAGTCACGGGGATATCATCCAGGCTGTCCGTCAAGATGTATCGAACCTGAGAATCGTCGTCATCTCGATCGCGACCCTGTTGCTGGAAGGCTTGCTTGCCGTTGCCCTGGCCGCGGCGGCGTTCTCGTTGAGCCCGACCCTCTTCCTTTGGGTTCTTGTCGTGCTCCCGCTGGCGCTGCTGCCGATCGTGCTGGTCGCGCGTAAGACTCTGAGACAGTCCTACAATGTCCGGCGCACGGGCTATGTCCTCTTCGATGTCATTCTCCAGATACTCCGCGGGATTCGAATCATCAAAGTCTACGGGGGCGAACGACGGGAGGCGAAGAGTGCCATCCGGAAAGGTCGCCAGTATTTCGATGAGCTTATCGAGATGGTACGTGTGCGATCTCTTGCCCTCGTCGTCCTCGAGTCCGCGGCAGGGCTGAGTATCGTCTTGGTGGTTGTGGTCGGCGGATTGCAGGTCGTCGGAGGTACGCTCCAGTGGCCTGCTTTGCTCGCTTTTCTCATGGCTGTTCGAGCGCTCCACGGCCCTCTCAACAACTTGAATACCAACTACATGCAGATACAGAATTTCGGGGCTTCGGTCGACCGGATTAGCCGTCTACTCGATGCTCGGCCGGAGATGGCCGATCGTCCTTCCGCGCTCCCACTCGCGTCCGCGCCGCGCAAGATACACGTACAGGACGTCGGCTTCGCATACGATGACGAGGTCGTTCTCGAGGACATTTCCTTCGAGCTGCAGTCAGGAGAGACGTTCGGCATCGTCGGCCCGTCCGGCGTGGGCAAGACGACGCTCTTGAACCTCATAGCCCGCTTCTACGATCCGAGTGCCGGCCAGATCCTCGTTGACGGGCGGGATCTGCGGGAGTACCGCCTCGCGGAGGTATACGAGAAGCTGGCCCTCGTAACCCAGACTCCGTTTCTGTTCGACATGACCGTGGGCGACAACATCCGGATCGGCCGACCGAGCGCCACGGACGAAGAGGTCGAAGAGGCCGCTCGCGCCGCCGAAGTTCACGATGAGATCCTCGCTTTCCCGGATGGATACGACACGATCGTAGGGATTGGCGAGCACGGCCTGTCCGGGGGTCAAGCCCAGCGCATAAACGTCGCTCGAGCCATCCTGAAGAACGCTCCCATTCTGCTGCTGGATGAGGCGACCTCCAGCCTCGATTCGATTGCGGAGACGCGAGTCCAGACGGCCATTGACCGCTTGATGAGGGGACGCACGACGATCGTCGTCGCGCACCGCCTTTCCACACTACGCAACGCGGATCGTCTGCTCATCCTGGAAGATGGAAGAATGGCAGGCCTCGGATCGCACGATGAGCTGCTTGAGGGCTGTGCGCTGTACCGGCGCATGTGGGAGGCACAGTCGTTCGGGAGATCTCCGAAGCCTGCCGGCCTGCCGCAGCGTCCCGCTCCGGTCCCCGAACCGGGCAGCGACGACCCCCAAGCGGTGGGGCTTCTCGAGGAGGAGGCGACGGACGGATACTGGAGGGAATGACCGGGTGTGGCACTACGCCCAGACGATCCTGCAGCTGTACTCGCAGCTCGAGCGGCTTCAGTGGTCCGAGGCTGACGTGTCTCTCGTTCGACGCGCCTATGGATTGGCAGCCGTCCTATTCTCGGGCCAGTATGCTGGATCCGGCAAGCCGCACCTGTGTCACGATGTCGGTACCGCGAGCGTCCTGGCTTCGATGGGAACTTCCTCGGCGACGGTTGCGGCCGGCCTCCTGCACAATGCGTATTACAACGGGGACTTTGGGGATGGAACGCGCGGAGTGACAGCGGCGCGGCGCGCCGAGATCGTCAGTGCTGTTGGCGTGGAGGTGGAAGAACGCATCGGTCGGTTCGCGACTCTTGTTTGGACGGTGGACGGTGTCGAGCGTCTCCGAGACAGCCTCGCCCAACTGGATGCGGTGACGAAGGATGCCGTGCTCCTACGCCTCGCAGATCATGTTGACCATCACTCCGATCGGGGGATTGCTTACCGTCGTGACCGGCGGGAGCAGCGCTCGTTCGATCGGGGTGCCACGCCCTTGCTGGTCGAGATCGCGAGCTACCTTGGCTACGGCGAGCTTTCTGAGCTGATCAAGCGGCAGGAAGAAGCAGGAGCAGCGCTTCCGCTCGCGATAGGGACCGACATCCACGTGCCGTCCGGTGTGATTGCGCCGCGATCCTTCCGTAGGCGCCTCCTCCTCCGCTTCTCGCTTCTCGTACGCGGCTGGCGACGCCTTGCACATGAGCTGCGGAATCGGAGCGCGCCGTTGTCCGCTCGGCGAGGCGCGGACAAGCGTACAGCCCGAGGCCCGGTGTAGCGCTGCTACGACAGACGAGATGCGTACATAAGCAGCGAGCACGCCACAGCGACCATCCCGTCCGAGAGTGGGGAGAAATGGCATCGCCATCGTTGTCTGACAATGCCGTGAGCTCGGAACTCGTAAGTTGCATTGTCCCAGTGTACAACGGTGAGCCGTACGTCGCCGAGGCGATCGAGAGCATCCTTTGCCAGGCCTATTCGCGAACGGAGGTAATCGTCATTGACGACGGCTCGGAGGACGAAACGCCCCGAATTCTAGAGAGCTTCGGTAGCTGGATCCGCTCCGTACGACAGGAGAACCGCGGGCCATCAGCCGCCCGAAACCGTGGAGTAGTCGAGGCCTCAGGGGACTTCATCGCTTTCCTGGACGCGGACGACAGGTGGCACCGTGAAAAGCTGGCGCTTCAGCTCGGGCACTTCGGCCGGTTCCCGGCGTGTGACCTGTGCACGACGCACTGGGAGTACTTTTGGGTGGAAGAACTCGCTGAAGAGGCGCGCAGGTTTAGTGATCATCCTCTCTCCGGGTCACTCGCCGGATACATGCTCCAAACGCTTATGCTGAGACGCGAGACTTTCGCCGAAGTCGGGCCTTTCAACGTCGAGCTGCGCTACGGTGAGGACATGGACTGGTTCAAGCGGGCCGTGGCTGGGGGAAAAGAGCTGCATACGTTAGATGAGGTGCTCGTATACCGTCGCGTCCATCCCGATAGCCTTCTTCGAAGCGACACGGAAGCATACCGAAGTTGGTTCTTCGGGTTTGTGAAGGAGCACTTAGATGGGCTGCGGGGCGAAGCAAGCGGGTCAGGGCCCGATTCGAGCAAAGAGAAGAGTTGATGCAGACGACGATTAGCTGCGTTGTCCCGGTCTTCAACGGCGAGCGGTACGTGGCCGAGGCGCTGGAAAGCATCTTTCGTCAAACGCACCCTGTTGCCGAACTCATCGTCGTTGATGATGGGTCGGAGGACAGAACCCCCGATGTGGTGGCAGAGTTCGGCGACCGCGTGAGATACATCCGCCAGGCCAATAGCGGTGCCCCGGCGGCCCGCAACCGCGGACTCCGAGAATCCTCGGGCTCGTTTGTATCGTTTCTCGATGCGGATGATCTCTGGCAAGAGGAGAAGCTGGCTTCTCAGCTGGCACGCTTTGAATGCTTGGACGACCTCGACGTATGCGTCGGACACGCACGGAACTTCTGGGTTGAGGAGCTCAGAGAGGAAGAAAGACTATACGAGGGACGCCGTCGGTCGCGGCCGATTCCTGCCTATGTGAGCAGCACAATGCTGGCGCGTCGAAACGTCTTCGAAGAGATCGGGAGTTTCGATCCCGAGCTGCGGCACGGACACGACGTGGAGTGGTTCATACGGGCGGCGGAGCACGGCGTCGTGATAGACCTGATTCCCGACGTTGTGCTTTACAGGCGAATGCATTCGGCCGGCATCAGTCGCATCGGTGCCAGGAAGAGTCTGGACGCCCATCTCGCGATCATCAAAGCAAGTCTGGACAGACGGCGTAAAGTTACCGATGCAGCTGCGCCGTATGCATTCCCTGGTTCCGTGGAGGAGGGCCAAGATAGAAGCGAGACGGAGGACTGAGCCGGTCGAGATGAAAGCCGTAATCACCGGTTCTGCAGGACGGATTGGAAGGCTTCTGGCCGCAGATTTGGCGCCTGCGTGTGAGTGCAGGCTGATCGATCGCCGCCGTTCTGACCAACCGACCCTGGTGGCCGATCTCTCACGGCGCCCACCCAGATTCGGTCTCCGACGCTCTTGGGAGGCGTCCTTCTCCGGATGCGACCGCGTCGTTCACCTGGCCGCCAATCCCGCTCCGGATGCCAGCTGGAAAGAGGTCGCACGTCACAACGTCGAGGTCACGCGCAACGTTCTGGAGGCTGCTGCTCGCCAGAGTGTGCCGAGGGTCGTCTTCGCGAGTTCCAACTATGCCGTGAGGGCCGCCGAGCTACAGTTGGCTCCCGAGTGCTATGAGCCGGAGGGTCCAAAACTCGACTCGAGCTGTCCCCCTCGTCCTTTAACCGCATATGGCATCTCGAAGGCGATCGGTGAGGTTCTCGGCCGCGCCGCGGTGGATGCAGGGCGGCTGCGCTGCTTCGTCGCCGTACGCATCGGCTGCTACTCACCGAAACCCGCCGGCGCGGTCGAATTCCGCCGCCGTTGGGTGGGACCGAAGGACCTGGCCTCGTTGCTACGTCGGTGTTTGCTAGCCGATATTCAGGGCTTCCACGCAGTGTACGGCGTTTCCGGGCAGAGTTCCTCTCCCTATGACCTCTCCTACACGAAGGAACTACTCGACTGGGCGCCTGAAGAGAATGCGCAGGACTACGAGGGCCATGTGGAGCCCTTCGGGCGAGGTGTGGCCCGGGACGCTGTATCGGTCAGCGAGGGTGTCGAACCGGGTCGCTCGTGAAGGTTCTATACTGGGCGGACGGGTTTTGGCCGCACATAGGCGGGATAGAGGTGCGTGCGGCGAACCTTCTCGGCGATCTCTCTGCCCGAGGGCACGAGTACACGGTGGTCGCCGCGCACCTGGGTCTCGACCTTCCCGACGTCGATCGCTTCGGCGACATCCCCGTTCACCGGTTCCATTTCTGGGAGGCTCTCCAGCCAGGCAAACTCGAACTGTTCGCCGAGGTGAGGCGCGAAATCGTCGCGTTGAAGCGCTCATTCCAGCCCGACCTCGTGCACGCAGACCTGCTGGGGCCCAGTCTTCTCTTCCACCTGTTGACCAGAAATGCACACCGTTCGGCTTTTCTTCTAACGGTCCAACAACACGGCAGTCTCACGGTCGGCGGTGGAACCGATTCGGTCCTATATCGAGCGCTCGAAGCGGCGGATTGGGTCACCTTCTGTTCCAAGTTCATGCGCGATGAGACGCTACGCCTGGTTCCGGATATCCCGGCACGTAACACGTTGATACCGAACGCGATCAAGGTGCCCGAGGCCTCCGTGGCGGCGCCGTCGTTTGCTCCGCCGAGACTGGTCTGCGTGGGTCGAATGGATCGCCGAAAGGGCTTTGATATTGCCCTGAAAGCCTTTTCTCGCTTGATCGATCGGTATTCCGGCATTCGTCTTGCGCTCGTCGGAGACGGTCCGGTGCTCGCCGAGTTAAAGTCCTTCGCGGTCGAACTGGGTGTCGCGGGTTCAGTAGATTTCGCCGGCTGGGTCTCGCCGGAGAATGTTCCGGCCCTGATGAGCGAGGCGAGCGTGGTTGTGGTTCCATCGAGGCTCGAGGCGTTTGGATTGACGGCCCTGGAGGCCGCCTTCCTTGCCAGACCCGTTGTCGCATTTGCGGTTGGCGGCCTCACCGAAGTAGTCGAGGATGGCCGGACAGGATACCTGGTGCCGCCGGACAGCGACATGCGTCTGGCGGAAGCGATCGCGCGGATGTTGGATGATCCTGCGGCTGCCACGAAGATGGGCGCTGAGGCGAGGTCGTTGGCGATACGCCAATTCAGCTGGCAGCGCCACGTCGACAGTTACGATGACCTTTACGCTAGGCTTTGTGGAGAGAAAGCAGATGTTACGGTCCGATAGCTGGCTCGTGTTCAACGAAGAAGAGGTCGCAGCCAAGGTGATGGATGGCGAGGCGATCATCATCAATCTCGAGAGCGGAATGTACTACAGCATGGACGGCGCTGGCGCTGACATTTGGTCACTGCTCTCGGAGGGGATCACGCTCGGACAGGTGCAGACCGCGATCACCTCTCGCTACGGCGTCTCGGCCGAAGACGCGGCGCACGACGTCGAGCGCCTCGCCGCCCAGCTGATCGAGGAACGGCTACTTCGATTGGCTGAGGGAGCTCCCAAACCCATCGACATGGCGGCGTGGGCGAACGGCGGACCAGCCACTCAGCCCTACTCGACGCCCGAGCTGAACGCGTACCGGGACATGGCGGATCTCCTGGCGCTCGATCCTCCCATGCCGGGTCTCCGCGCGACTCCTTGGCAGGGCCCGGAGACGGATGGCAACGCCTGAGGACAGAGGCGAGCACGCCACGGCGATGTCGGCGTGAACGAGCCGCGCACAGTCCGAGCCACAGAGCCGACGTCGTCGGTGGGTGCCGCGCAGGCATATAACTCTCTGGCCGACCGCTTCTCGCAGGCTTGTCATGACCGGGCGGTTGATGTCCACGAGAGCTTCTACATCTTCGGCGGACGCCGCGTTGAGTTCCGCGTCGTCGGAGAAAACCTGTCCGGACGGATTCTTCGTCCGTTCGCTCACTTGCAGGTTCGCGAAGACGCCTCCGCAGCTATCGCGCTGACTGTGAATATGTGGGACGAGACCGAGATCGTGACAACGGGAGGAAACCCGTTCTCCAATCTCCAGCCGGGTGAGATGGCGCCCGTCGAGGCCTCGTCCGATGGACGTTTCGTCTCCTACCTGCGTCCGGAGAGTTGGATAGGGTTCGACAGGAGAGAGAGAAGCATCGCCACGATGATCGCCGACACGAACCGTCTAACTCTCTACGAGCTCGGCCGCCCGCTTCACTCACCGCTGCTCCTGTGGCACCGGGACCTCGGACTCGAGACAGTTCATGCGGGCCTCGTGGCTCTGGACGGCCGAGGGGTTTTGTTCGTCGGTGAGGGCGGTTCGGGCAAGTCTACGGCATCACTCAGCTGCATGTTCGCGGGTTTCTCGTACTTGAGCGATGACTACGTTGGCCTGGAGGCTCTGCCAGACGGGTCTTTTGACGGGCACAGTCTCTACTGCTCTACCCACCTCGAGCCCAGCCAACTGCGGAGGTTCCCGGAACTCGCTCCGCTGGCTCAGCCTGCCAAGCTTGCTCGAGAAGACAAGTGGCTCGTGCTGTTGGGGGATCACTGCCCGGAACGGCTGTCCAGGGTTGCGCCGATCGAACACATCGTGATGCCTGTCGTGACAGGTGCTTCGGAGCCCCGGATGCGTGTCGCCAGAAAGGGTGAGGCCTTGCTGAGACTCGCTCCGACCTCGCTGCTGATGCTTCCGCACGCGCGACGCGACGGACTCGAGATTCTGGGCCGGCTTGTCGAGAGCGTCCCGTGTCACTGGCTCGAGCTCGGTGGAGCGCCGGAGCGAATCCCGGATCGAGTGGCGCAGCTTTTCGCCTAGGCCTTCGCCGTGAATGAGGCTCATAGCGGTGGCCGTCACATGATGCGGCGCGCGGGTGAGCGCGGGTCCGAAACCTCCTTCCTGCTGCGTGCGTCGGCGCTGCTACGTCCGGCCTTTGAGGAGACTCAGCTACTCCGTGCTGCCCTACTCGGAGGCGACGAGACTCGTCGGGCGTGGCAGGCTTTCGAGCGAGGGTCCTCTGACTTCGTAGGCCTGATCCGAGAGCGACGCCGAGAGATTCGGCGCCTCGCGCCACTTCTCTCGGAATCGTTGGATGCAGCAGGAGTCTCGCTCAGTTCCGAAGTGCGCACGGTTCTGCGAACCGCTCACGTGCACGAAGAACTCCGAAGCCAGGAGTTCCGCCACCTTTGCGGAGGTTTCTTTCGCGCGCTAACCGCACGAGAGGTGCCGTTCTGCGTGCTCAAGGGTACGGCGCTCGGAGAGACCGTGTACGAGAGCCCGGTTCACCGACATAGTCACGACGTCGAGATCCTCGTGTCTCCGGAGGCCTTCGGCGCTGCCCAGGATGTGCTACGAGCCCGTGGCCTTCACTTCTATCGGGATAGTGCGGCGTCGGGGAAGGCGACACTCCTTCATCCATCCGGCTTGCCCGTCGTCGTTCGTTCGAGCCTCCGTGGCTGCCCACAACTGGTGCTGCCGGCCGCCTCGATCATGAATCGGAGCCGAGTGGCCGAGATCGCCTCCGTCCCGTGCCTCGTTCCGGCTCCGGAGGACAGCCTTCTGATCGCTTGCGGCGCCGCTGTATTCGCGGCGTCACGATTATCCAGGGTATGGGCCTGTGACGCCTGGCTGCTGCTCCACCGCGGTCGGATGGATTGGGCATACATCTCGTCTGTGGCCTCGGCCGGCGGCCTCGCGATCGCCCTAAACATGGTCGTCTCGTACCTCGAGAGCGAGTTCGGTAGCGTGGTCTCCGAGGAGGCCGCAGCTGCTTGCCGCGAAGCGGCGAGGAAGATGAGCGAGATCGAGCGGGATGCCGTGCTATACGCCGCTCGCGCAGCCCCAGAAGGTGGAATCAAGGGTCTCCTCGACTCCTCGGCGTCAAGGCACGAGCGTCTGCGCCTGCTCAGGTGGATAGTGGCTCCGTCGACCGGATACCTGCGCGAAGCGTACAGCCTTCGGCAGCGGCCGTGGCTTCTCCCTCTGGTGTATCCCTATCGAGTGGCCAGCCGAGCTGGCCGCCTTATCAGGGCACTCGTGCCAAGGGGCGCAGGCCCCAAGAATCGGCGGAGCTCTGCCCAGGGAGATTAGGCTCATGACAATGCCGTCGTACGCGCAGACCAACCGCCAGCTCTACGCTCAGCTCGTCAGGGAAGGACTCGCTCTAGATGACATCCTGCGCGTACGGCGCGCGCACGAACTCGCGGCCGAACTGTTCAGCGGTTTCTACCGGCCTTCTGGAAGCCCGTTTCTCTCCCACCTGGTCGGCACGGCGAGTGTGCTTGCCTCCTTGAGTCGTCCGGTCGAGCTGGTAATCGCCGGGTTGCTGCATGCGGCGTACATCCACGGAGACTTCGGACGGACGCGCACCGGCCCCTCTCCCTCCAACCGAAGGTACGTGCGGCTCGCCGCTGGCGAAGATGCGGAGTCCTATATCTGGCGGTACACGAACCTCCCATGGGGGGATCTGATCAGGGGATCAACCGAGCGGCTGTCCTCGCTGGATCGATTCGACAAGGGAGCGCTACTCATCCGTCTCGCCAACGAGTTGGAGCATTACCTGGATGACGAGATCTTGTGTGGGCCCAACTTCGAGCGTCGTCGCCGGTACGTGGCGGAGTCGGGGCCGAAGCTCTCGCTCAGCGCGAGCGCTCTGGGCGTCCCGCAGCTGGCGGCGGAGCTCGATCGTGTCATGAGCCGCGCTGCGACCGTCGATCTGGTACCCGGGCTGCAGCGAGAGACGGCCGACGTCGCCTATTTGATATCGCCGCCGTCGTACCGAAAGCGACCGGTGCTGAGAGCTC
This sequence comes from Gemmatimonadota bacterium, assembly GCA_039590175.1. Taxonomy (GTDB): domain Bacteria; phylum Gemmatimonadota; class Gemmatimonadetes; order Palauibacterales; family Palauibacteraceae. The sequence goes on from JBDHFW010000015.1 coordinate 12,255, forward strand.
GGAGACTGGCATGGAGGGCGGCCGCCGCCGCGCGACGAGCGGTGGGTCGTTTCGGGCGCCGATCGGGCACTGCCGCTTAGCCGTTGAACCGATCCGGCTTGGCGCCAGCTGCTTGAGCCCGACATCGTCCACGACCCTGTAGATCCGAGTGGATGAAGATCAGTGTGGCAATGCGATACCACCGACTCGGAGCGGGATGCGATAGATCGAGGTGCGAGCGGTGATGTACAGCGTGCGCCAGTCCTCGTCGCCCCAAGCGCAGTTGGCCGGTTTTTCGGGCGTGACAATCGTGCCGAGATGCGTTCCATCGGGGCCGAACACCCATACGCCGCCCGCACCCGTGCAGTAGAGTCGGCCATCGACGTCCACCTTCATGCCGTCGGGAGCGCCGGGCTCCTGGACGTTCATGTCATGGAACAGACGTCCGTTTACGAGCGTGCCGTCGGTCGCGACGTCGAACACCCGGATGTGTCGGCGCTCGGGTGCGGAGTCGTCGATATAGAGGCGGGACTCGCTCGGAGAGAAAGCTAATCCGTTCGGCATGACGAAGTCTTCGGCGAGGAGCTCGACATCTGTTGAGCCGGCCGATACGCGGAACACGCCGTGCACAGCCAGTTCCTGCTCCTCGGGCCGAACCCCGTACGGCGGGTCGGTGAAGTAGACGCTGCCGTCCGACTTCACCACGAGATCGTTCGGACTGTTGAGCCGCTTGCCTTGGAAGCGATCGGCAACCACGGTAGTGGGGCCACCGGGTTCCTCGCGGCTGACACGCCGATTACCATGCTCGCAAGTAAGCAAACAACCGGCCGCATCAAAGGTGAGGCCATTCGAATGTCCGCTTGGCTCCCTGTACACGGCCGCGCGGCCGCCCTTGTCGAGTGCGTAGATTCGGTCGGCCGGAATGTCGCTAAAGAGGAGGAAACCGCCGCGACTCTGCCAAACCGGTCCTTCGGTGAATTGGAAGCCGGTCGCCACCATGCGCGGGACGGAACCAGGCTCGAAGAGCCGATCGAACTCCTCGGACAGGGACTTGAGTCGTCCGGTCTTGGAGGTCAGTCGGCCTCGCCACCACCGCGTGAGTCTCGAGAACATGGCACTCTCAGCGTTAACAGCGGATTCGGTCATTCTTGGTGGAGGCCATAATGTCGCGGGCGCGGGTTGCTCTCAGCTAGTATTGGTATTCAGCGGCTTGCTCGAAGCTCGGCGCGCAAGACAGAACGCGAGCATCGTGGCCGCACGCGATGTCCTCGACTCATGACGGTCTCTTGATGGGCTCGACTCTTTTTCGGCCGCAAGTATCGTGGCTGACGCGCGGCAAGGCGCGCGCCGGTGGACGTCTCGAACGCCTAATCGAAGGCGGCCCTAACGATAGGCCGCTACGCCTGTGACCGAGTCGAATCCACGTACGGCAGATCCCACGGTCAGTTGCGTCATTCCGGCCTACAACGCGGATCCATTTATCGGCGCGACGTTGGACAGCGTGTGTCAGCAAAGCCGGCCGCCGACGGAAGTAATTGTCGTGGACGATGGTTCCACCGATGAGACGTGTAGGGTTGTAGAATCATACGCACCGGCTGTGGAGCTTATCACTCAGAACAACGCAGGCGCGGCAGCGGCACGCAATAGAGGGATACAGGCCGCGCAAGGTGACTTCATAGGCCTGGTGGACTCGGATGATCTTTGGCACCCGGAGAAGCTCGAAAGACAACTCACCCGCCTAAAGCGGCTTCCGGACGTAGAGATCTGCGTGACCCTCTTCCGGAACTTCGAGTCGCCCACCGCCTACTCCCGGCCCTGGTCCGACCCTAACCCAGGTCTTCGCGGGGAACGGCGGCCGGGCTACGCGATTCCGACGCTGCTAGCCCGGTCACGGGTCTTCGATCGAGTCGGACCCTTCGATGCCGACCGGCGGGTGGGCGAGAACGTTGAATGGTGGCTTCGGATAGCCCGGCTGGGCATCGTCGTCGACTTGCTGGGCGACGTGCTGGTGTACCGACGCCTTCACCACGGTAACACGACGCGTGTGGACGCCCACCGGACTCAAACCGCGTTCTTGGAGTTTGTGAGGGCGTCGCTCGAATTCAAGCGGCAAGAAGGCGCTAGCCTGTTCGAGCGACTACCCGGCCTACGCGAGATTCCGTGAGTTTGGCGTTTATTGTCGGCGCCCCGCGGAGCGGAACCACCTGGCTCCAGCTTCTCCTCTACCAGCACCCAGGCATCACGACGTGCCAGGAGACCCAGCTCTTCAGCCAGTACCTCTGTCATCTGGATCGGCGTTTCAGGGACGAGCGAACTTGTCTGAATACGGGAATTCGGCGAACGGGGCTGAGCCGAGTCCTATCGGATCGGGAGTTCACAGATATCTGCCGGCAGTTCGCCGACCAAGTCTGGGATCGTGCTCGAAGGACCAAGCCAGAGGCGACGGTGGTCCTGGAGAAGAGTCCTGATCACGTCTTTCATGCCGCCCTTATTACGAGACTGTTCCCGGAGGCGAGCTTCATCCATGTGATTCGGGATCCCCGAGCGGTTGCCAGCTCGTTCCGGCACGCTGTCGATGCGTGGTGGAAAGGCCCATCGGGTGGATCGGTACGCGCTGTGCGCTACTGGAAGCGCTCGGTCGAAGCGGGTCGAGCCATCGCGGAAGTGACGTCGCGATACACGGAAGTTCGCTTCGAGGATCTACTCAACGATGGTGCTGCCGAGCTCCAAAAGCTGTTCACATGGTTGGATCTCGCCGCCGACCAGGACTACTGTGAGAGACTCGTTTCGCGCTGCTCGATAGAGAATCTGAGACGGGCCGCTCCAGACGTTGAGTGCCCGTGGTCGCTCGACGAGGAATCGGAGGGGTTCTTTCGCCGGGGAGATGCCGACGCCTGGTGTGTCGAAATGGGCAAACAGGAGGTCCGAGTGGTTGAGCACATTGCCGCTGATCTCATGCGGGAACTCGGCTATCAACGGCGGACTCGCGCTGCGGCTTCCATGCCTCTTCGCTTGAGCTTCTACACGCTTCTGGAGAGGGGAGGTGCTTCAGTGGCGCGGCTCGCCGGGGCAATTGAGCGGCGGGCTGAGCGAGTGTTGACGCGGCTCTAGTGCCTCGCCGAGAGGGGTCCGGCAACGTCAGCAGTGGAGCGCAGGAACACAGCTTCTCCCTCCGGGACATGAATGGCCAGGAAAGCGGGGAGATGACGGCCACTCGGTATCACCGTGCCGTTGAACGTCACGAACACGGTACGCCCGTCGCCGCTCACAATGAGGTTGTAGCTGTCCGGCGCCGGCGCCGGATGGTTGGCACGTCGATAGCCGAGCGAGTAGTCGAAACGCTCCTCGATAGGACCGTCGAGAAAGGCGATTACCTTCTGCGCGGCGTCGGACTCGAGATCTACCTGGACTAGTTGAGTGCCGTCGGCGTCCGAGTGGTTCTGCCCGGCTACGTAGTAGATATAGCGGTCCGTCGGATCCAGATCCATCGCGGCTACCTCCGTGAACAGCTCGACCAGGGGCGTGATGGTCTCGGCGCTTGGATCCAGTCGGAACAGCACGTGCTCCCGCTTCGTGACTCCGTACAGAACGCCATCCGCCGCAGGACGAGTCGTACGTCGGAGAGCCTTTCCCGGCATGCGGGCGGGGAAAGGCCTCAGCGAGTTGGCCGCCCGATCGTACACTTCCAGGGTTCCGCCGCCGTTTCCATAGTACGCGTTTCCGTCCGCGTCTACGAAGAAAGCTCTGGGCTGGTCCTCCAGCGGACCGTCGTGACCGCCACGGAAGATGACGCGTCCGGATCGAACGTCGACTGCTACGAAATCGATTTCCGTACGCTCGATGTTCTGGAACTCCCCGTACAGCAGACTCCCATCGGTGTAGAGTCGCGTGGACGGACTTCCCCAAGACGGGACTGGGACACCCAGGTCCGAGAACTCCTGCCGTGCGACATCGAAGGAGAAGACGCGCCCACCTGCATACTTCGGATCATCGCGCCACCGTCCGCCCCATCCAGCAAAGTACAGCCGGCCGTCCAAACCCTCATCCACCCGTCCGTGGATCTTGCCGAAACCGAAGTCACCAGGTACAAAACCGCTCATTGCCGCTTGCAGGTGAGCTAGCCGTCGTATGCTACGAGCTGATGGGTCGAATTCGAACAGGTACGTATTTCCGTCAATCCCCCGCCGGTCACCGACAGCGCTGTAGACCATCCCGTTGGAATGAATGACTCCCGTGCCCCAGTGCGACCATTTTGACTCGTAGTCCGGGATGGGATACGCCAGGAAATCAACCACCGGAACGCGATTGGCGACGGAAAACGCAACGGGTGGCTTGAAATCTGGCGGCTGCGCGATGAACGACGAATCACCAGCGATCGTTTCCGCTACCTGATCCGGTAAGACGGGATCCTGAGTGGCGTGACATGCAGATGACAACGTCGCAGTAGCCGCCAGCGAGAAGAGCAACGGCGACTGAGAGCCACGAAGGTGCTGCTCGTTGACCGAACTCATTCCACTCCTCTCGCCAAGGTGTTGTCTCCGGAGCGCTTCCAGGCAAACGTCTGGTTCAGGACGTCTCTCAACCGCTGGTTGTGCGGGCGATAGGTCGTCTCGAGCCGCTCGTACGTTGACAGGGACATTGTATCGTACTGGGCGCGATGAAACCGATCGACTCTGCGTGGTCTCCACGGACCAATCTGCAAGAAAGCGCCCACCCGATCGAGCGTTGTACCAGGGTCCTCGAAGAAGTCCTCGCTCCGGATCACGAGAAGGCGGTCTCTCCCAAAAAGGTCGAGCAAAGCTCGAATCTGATCAGCGTACTTTCCTCGGGTCACATAGGAGAAGTGTTGATGATTGAAGCTCCGGTACGTCGGGTCCTCCAGCATTCGCTCTTCCTCGCCGTCGAGGCGATCGGGCTCTTCCTCGATGGCCTCTTCGAAGCTTAGGTTTTCGGCGCCGAGCCGAACTTCCAGATGGTAGTGTGAGTACGCGCGATGCACGGGGTTACGCAGAAGTGCAATGAGCTTGATACGTGGTAACATGCTGGCGATTCGTCGAGGAGCGAGCGGGTGGAACATGTAGTAGGGCGACGCTTCGAAGGCGAGGGCCCGCGTCAGCGGTGCGGCTCTCCGGACGTACCTGCTCACCTCCAGCGGGAAGTATGATCGATAGAGTAGCTCACCACCATCAATACCGAAGTCGAAGAAATGCAGCTCCTTTGTGGACGGTGGCATAATGCGCGGATGCTCGAGCAAGTAGCGATAGAGGGATGTCGTGCCACATCGCTGCCCACCGACAATGAGGAAGTCGGGCATGCACCGAAAGCCAGCAGTAATACGTCTTAGCACGCGCGATTCAGGGCGGCTCGTCCTGTCGTCATGTGAGCAGGCTCACAGGGGAGCGCGGTAGACGAACCCTCTCAGAGTGCCATGGTCGACTGCCCCTGGGCAAGCAGACATCGTTGTGAGACCAAGTGGCTCGACACCTCGCTATAAACGGGTTGATGATCTGAAGTTGACGTCATGCGTGCTGCGCGCCTACCATTATCCATGGATGCCCACTCGCTGAGCCGCATTGAGGGTCGGTCACCACTCGTGATCCGCCGCCGGTGCGGCTTTTCCTTGTCCTCGCATCATCCACGCAGGGATCGATGAGCCCCCAGGAGCTGCGCGAAACGCTCACGTTCGACGACGTTCTCCTGGTTCCCCGGCACTCGAAAGTCCATCCCGCCCAGGCGGATGTCTCGACCCGACTGACCAGGAAGATCCCCCTCGCCATTCCTCTCGTCTCGGCCGCCATGGACACGGTGACCGAGTACGCCATGGCCATCGGAATGGCGCGCGAGGGAGGGATCGGGATCATCCACAAGAACATGTCCATCGACGCGCAGTGCGCTCAGGTCGACCGCGTGAAGAGATCCGAGAGCGGGATGATCCTGAACCCGATCACCCTAGGCCCGGATGCGCGGCTGCGCGAAGCCACGGACCTGATGGAGGAGTATTCGATCAGCGGCGTGCCGATCGTGGAGGAGGGCAACCGTCTGGTCGGCATCCTCACCAACCGCGACCTCGTGTTCGAGACGAACCTGGATCGACCGATCCGGGAGGTGATGACGAGCAAGGGCCTGATCACGACTCCCGTCGGGACCTCCCTGGAGGGCGCCGAGAACCTGCTGCACCGTTACAAGATCGAGAAGCTCCCGGTCGTGGACGGTGAGGGGCGGTTGAAGGGTCTCATCACGGTGAAGGACGTGTTCAAGCGTCGGCAGTACCCGAACGCCTCCAAGGATGACCACGGCCGCCTCCTCGTCGGCGCGGCGGTAGGCGCGTCCCTGACCGACCTGGACCGGGCGCGGGCGCTCGCCGAGGCGGGGTGCGACGTCATCGTCGTCGACACCGCGCATGGTCACTCCCAGGGCGTCCTGGATGCGGTGGAGAGGATTCGTGCCGCCTTGCCGGACGCCCAGCTTGTCGCGGGCAACGTGGGCACCCGGGAGGGCGCACGCGCGCTGCTCGAGCGCGGCGCCGATGGCGTGAAGGTCGGAATCGGTCCGGGATCGATCTGCACGACACGCGTCGTCACCGGGGTCGGCGTGCCGCAGATCACCGCGATTCGCGACGCGGCCGAGGGCGTCGAGGAGCAAGTACCGATCATCGCGGACGGAGGGATCAAGCAATCGGGCGATGTCGTCAAGGCGATCGCCGCCGGAGCTTCATCGTGTATGATGGGCTCGATGCTTGCGGGTACGGACGAGAGCCCGGGTGAGTCTATTCTCCTCGAGGGTCGGCGTTTCAAGACGATTCGGGGAATGGGCTCGCTCTCGGCGATGGAAGAGGGATCGGCCGATCGGTACTTTCAGGAGGAGCGGTCCGGCCGAAAGCTCGTGCCGGAAGGCATCGAGGGAAGGGTCCCCTACAAGGGTCCGGCGGCGGATACGGTCTTTCAGCTCGTAGGCGGTCTGCGAAGTGGAATGGGGTACAGCGGAGTTTCCGACATCGCGGAACTTCGTCGAGATGCCGAGCTCGTGAGAATCACACCCGGCGGTCTGCGGGAGTCACATCCCCACGACGTCGTGATCACGCGCGAAGCGCCAAACTACCGTATTTAGCCCGACTTGCTTAACATCATCCGATACTGTCGACTGGCTCGTAGCCGGGAATGCGGTGTACCGACTCGGTTCCACGGTGCTGGAGCGACTCGTTCGTCGGGTGATTCGGTCGGGAGGGCGTAGGCTCATGAGGGGAACCAAAAGGCTGTGGAACGCGGCGCTCCTGCTCGCTCTCGCGACGGGGCTCGCGTGCGGCCCCAAGCAGCCGACCTCGATGGCGCCCGGCTCGCCATCCACGGATGCCGAGTCCACGGATGCCGATCACGCAGAGGCCCCTGGCACCGAATCGTCTCCAGGCGAGGCCACTGGACCCGTCGCCGATGCGGCGGACGCTATCCCCGCGGACGGGCAGCCGGCGACGACCGCCGGAGTGGATGCCGGTCACGGCGCCCCGGCTGCGGCTGAGGCCGGCAACGCGGCTTCCACCTCGGAGCTCACGGCCCCCGGCGCGGAAGACGTCGCCCTCACGGCAGAGGCTCAGGGGGCGGACCCGACCGCCGCCGTCGAGGGTTATCTTGAGGAACAGCAAACCATGGAGGCGCTGGAGGAGGCAACACGGCGCGAGTTCCTGGAGATCTTCGGGCCCGATCCGCTCGGCCTGGTTACCCATCCGGAGAACCTGAAGTACGAGCTGCCGCTCGACATGAACGACAAGGTCGATCGGTGGATCAAGTACTTCGAGAGCGACATCCACGAGCGGTTTTCGACGTATCTCTCACGCCTCGGGCGGTACGGCCCCATGATCCGCGAGCGGCTCAGAGCGGCAGGCCTTCCGACGGACCTGGTTTACCTCGCGATGATCGAGAGCGGCTTGAACCCGCGCGCTTACAGCCGGGCGCGGGCGGTGGGGATCTGGCAGTTCATCCGCGGGACCGGCCGGCTGTACGGGCTCAAGGTGGACTACTGGGTGGACGAGCGACGCGACCCCTTCAAGTCGACCGATGCGGCGATCGCCCATCTCTCGGATCTATACGACGAGTTCGGCTCCTGGTATCTGGCTGCCGCGGCGTACAACGCGGGGTCCGGTCGCGTCCGTCGCGCCATTGCCAGGACTGGCAGACGCGACTACTGGGATCTGACCCGCGGAACCTCGCTTCGGCGCGAAACCCGGAGCTACGTGCCGAAGATGATCGCGGCCGCGATGATCGCCAAGGACCCGGAGAAGTACGGTTTCCGGGACATCGTTGCGGAGCCGCCACTAGAGTTCGATGTGGCCGCGGTGCCGGACGCGACCTCCATGGACGTGCTGGCCGAGGCGGCGGAGACCGAAGAGGAGGTGATGCGCAAGCTGAACCCCGAGTACCTGCGGTACGTGACTCCTCCGGATCGCGAGGTCACGATCAGGGTGCCGCCGGGCAAGGCGGATGCGTTCCGGGTCAACTACGCGAGCATACCGGCGGACAAGCGAGTCACCTGGCTGATGCATGTCGTGACGCGGGGGCAGACGCTGGGGCAGATCGCCAGGAGGTACGGCACGTCGGTGGCGGCGCTCCGGGCCGCCAACGGCAACGTGAACCCGCGCCGGATCCAGATCGGCCAAAAGCTGGTCGTGCCGCGCAGCGGCAGTCCGACTCGCCTGGCCAGTTCCTCGCGCCAAAGCACGACGAGAACCGCCCCCGGCCCGGCCACCGTAACCGTGCGCAGGGGTGACACCCTGTGGTCTCTGGCGCGTCGCCACGGCGTGTCGACGACCGATCTCATGCGGTGGAACAACCTGAACTCTTCGACTATCCACCCCGGCGACCGACTGACCGTCAGGCGTTAGCGCTCAAGTGGCTAATCCCAGCCAAGTCGGCAGAGTCCTACCGACGCGTTCAACTGTGCGTATGCCTAAAGCCCTCGTCGTCGGGATCGTGCTGCTCATGCTTCTCGGCCTGGCTCTGAGGCTGCCGAATGTAACGTGGCTTCACGGTACCGTATGGGATTACAATTTCAGCGCTACGGGAGCCGAGGACCATCACATCAAGACGGCTGCGGCGTTCGGCGATTCGGAAAAGCAGTACGTCACGGGCACGCCGACACATATCTACGTTGGCAAGAAGGTGCTGGAGTTTATCACCAAGCAACCGCCCGCCCGCTCTGATTATGTTCTGATAGCTCGCTTGGTGAGCCTGCTTTACGGTGTTCTGACAGTTGGCCTCGTGGCAGTTGTCGCCTGGTCGCTCACCAGATCGAGCCTCACCGCTTTGCTCGCGGCTGCCTTCTTTGCCACGGCGCCACTGTCCATACTCTACTCAGCCCTGGGGACTGCGGATTCTGCCGTTACGTTTTACTTCTTGTTAACCGTCTTTCTGTCCTATCTCTACATGCTCGAGCGAAGAGAGGTGTTGTTTACCCTCTCGATGGTCGGCGTCGGTATGTGCCTGGCGCTCAAGTTCTTCGTGTCCACTCTCGTAATGCCCGTTCTCGTCCTGTTCTCGGGCGATGCCAAGCTGAATCGAGCGCTCGGCGCACTTCTCGCGATCGCCGGCAGCTTCAGCGTTGCTTCATTCTTCAATTTCACTCCTTGGGACTTCCAGCGATTCACCTATTTGGTGATATACGACAACATACAGATCGTGGATTCATTCTCACCCATCGGTAATGCTTTCGCGTATACGCGAGCGTTTGGCGCGGCGGTCGGCTTGACCGGAGCTGCCTTTTTCGCCGCAGGACTCGCCGCCGGGGTTGTCAAGGTCGCACAGAACAGGAGCCGATTTGGAAGTGATCGCGGGAGCACGCTTGGCAAGATCGCGGAAATCCTTCGACATCCATTGACCGTTCTCAGCCTACCATTTGTAGTGCAGTTGGGCTTTGTGCTCAGACTCGGCTTACATCCTACCCGACACATTCTGTTCCTCCTACCGGTTGTGGCCGTGATTGCCGGTGCTGGGTTGGCCAAAGGTGCGAGAAGCATAGGCAGGAATCGGCTGATGACCAGCCTCGTCATCGCGGTTGTGCTCGGGTATCAAATGTATAATGTGCTTGGCATTGCGAGGCTGTACGAGAATGATATCCGACTGGATATGCAGAAATGGGCCGAGGAGAATGTGGGCCCTCACGAAAGGATCGGATCATTCTCTTATTATTCGGGCATCGAGGGCTTCGAGCGACTGACGAACGAGAACATCTCCGAGGTGGCTCGAAGGCCGGATTTCATTGCGACCTGCTCCTCAGAGTATCGACGATATCTAGAAAAGTCGGACGCTAGTGAGGTGTATCACGCACATGGCGGGCAGGAGCGTCTACAGTTCTTCAACAAACTGTTTGAGGGCCGCGGCTCCTATCGGCAGATAGCGCGATTCGACCGCGAAGACTACACGTTGGAGCAGGTCTTGATCAGCAGAAACGTCCTTGGGAGTATCGACATACGAGTTCCGGACAGGTGCGTGATCTTCCGGAGGTTGGATGGGGCGACCTGAACGGGGAGTGAATTGGCAGGCAGGTATCCATTTATTCCCGCCTTCAGGGACCGAGAGGGCGGATAAACGGTCCAGCGGAATCCAAAAACGAGGTCGCACCCTAAACCAATCTGGCCGTTAACCGATACATGAAAACTCCTTCACGTAACATCGGATCGACGGATTGCCGCCGGCGTGGCTCGAGACCTTCTATCGTAAGCATCCGATCAGGGTTCACACGATAAAGACTGAACGCCGGAGGCCGCGGACTTTGCTTATTGCCGCTCGAGTCCGAGGACGCTGTAGAACAAGCTTGAGAACACGATCTGCAGGCCCAGCACCATTGCCGTCGCCGAGGGCACGACGATGCGCATGGCAAGCACCGGGTCGAGCTCGGTAAACGACACCTGTCCCCACGCGCCTAAGGCGTAGAGTGCGGTGGCAAAACCGGCGGCGAGCAGCGCCCCGCCGATAAGCAACCCGATCTCGAGGCTGAACAGCGCATTGAAGCGGACAGTCATCGGATCCTCGGGTAGAATCTTTGTATCAATCGCGAAGGCCTTTGACAGCACAGCGAAGGCCACCGATTGGAAACCGCAAATGATTGCCGCGGCGCTAAACACCAGCGTATGAACGTCGAGCGTGATGCTGCCGAGCTGACGCGGACCAGGCAGAAGCCACAATAGCGACGCCAGGCCGATAAACATCAACGCCATGCCGGGATAAAGAAACAACCAGCGCGGCGAAAACAGCAGCAGGAACCTTAGAGAACGCCAGCCGTCGCGCCAGCTGCGCAAATGCGGCGGCCGCGAACGCCCGTCGAGCGATAGGGTTGCTGGCACTTCCGCGATTTTGAGCTTTTGAAGGGTCGCCTTGACCACCATCTCGATGGCGAATTCCATGCCCGAGGTGGTGAGCCCCAGCCCCAGCACCGCCTCACGGTCGAAGCCGCGCAGGCCGCAATAAAAGTCGCCGACAGGGCTGCGGTAGAATTGTCGGCCGATGGCGGTCAACACCGGGTTGCCGAGATAGCGGTGCAGCGGCGGCATAGCGCCGGGCTTGATGCTGCCCTTGAAACGATTACCCATCACCAGCTCATGGCCTTCGCGCAGCTTTTCGACGAACGGAGCGAACGCGGTAAAGTCATAGCTATCGTCGGCGTCGCCCATGATGACGTAGCGCCCGCATGCGGCCGCGATACCGCCGCGCAACGCGCTGCCGTAGCCGCGCTCAGGCACCGCAACCACTCGCGCGCCCAGTCCGGTCGCGATATCCTGTGATCCGTCGGTGCTACCGTTATCGGCCACCAGCACTTCGCCCTCGATGCCGTTTTTGGCCAAACAGTCGAGGGCCTTTTGCACGCAAATACCGATCGTCTCCGCCTCGTTCAGACAAGGCATGAGGACGGTGACTTCGCAAGCGCAGGCGGTCTCGCTTGGGCTGGTCGTCAGTGTCAGGCCATCCGGCATTACTGGAACCTCTTACACCGAGAGCGTATCACTTAGGTAAATAGCCTCCCGATCGCAACTTTCGCGCCCGGGGATGGGCGATACGAGCTTTGTACGTAAACCCACCACACGCACTCACCGACGCGGAACGCGTCTGAACCTACTGCTTTGAGCTTCCGGACCGCAGGGGCGGGAGAGCCTCGAAGGGGTTCAGGTGCTGGTTCAATGCGCCTTTACTACGCGTTCCGAAGAGATAGCCAAACCGCGCGGATTGACGACGAGGGTACGCGAAGTCTCCTGCTCATGGCACACTCAGCTGGTGTTGAGCGAGTGGCGTTTACGTCAAGCACGTCGGCCCTCAAAGACGCCCCCTCCAGCCATGGTCGGAGCAAGCACGCTATAGGACAAATGCTGAATCCGGGCGCAACCCAGTCTTTGGATGACGTTCTCAGGCCAGCCGCTGCTCCGTACACCGTCAGACGCTGACGCTTGCTCTAGATGACCCTTCCATCCGGCCCGCGACTTGCGGGTCTAACAGGAACTTGCCGGGTCACGGCGAACGCCGGTCCGTCCGTTTGCGACCGAAGCTTGCCCGAGCGCGCGCCCGCGCGAGGCGGATGTCTCGCGCGGGCTGGCTAAAGAGCAACTAGGACAAGTACTTAGATGACACCACACCGCCGACCCAGTACACAGACCATCCGGGTCGACCTGCACACGCACACGCGCCGATCGCCCGATGCCAGCCTGAGGCCGGCGGAGCTGGTGCGGCGAGCGCGCGACGCCGGCCTGAACCGCATCGCCGTGACGGATCACGGCGAGATCGAGGGCGCCCTGGAGGCTCGCGAGCTGGCGCCGGACCTCGTGATCGTCGGAGAAGAGATCCGCTGCCGGGGTCGGACGGAGCTGATCGGTCTCTTCCTGAGTGAGCGGATTCCGATGGGCCTACCGATGGAAGAGGTGGTCGAGCGCATCCGGGATCAGGACGGCGTCGTCTACGCTCCGCATCCCTACGCGTACGCCTACCGCCCTGCTTGGCACCTGAGACGGGCGATCGCTTTCGCAGATATCGTCGAGGTTTTCAACGCCAGAGCTTTTCTCAACGTTTGGAACCGGACGGCGGACTCAGCGGCGAGAGCGAGTGCGCTACCGCGCGCGGCGAGCTCCGACGCGCACTTCCCGTTTGAGGTCGGGCGGGCGCACACGGAGATGTCCGCGTTCACGAACGCGTCCGGTTTTCTGGCCGCCATGCGCCAGGCCCGGCCCGTCGGTTTGCGGCTCACCCATCCGGGGGCACACGTTGCCTCGCTGAGCATGAAGGCGGCTAGGCTGGCTGCGGCCGCTTCTCGGCGGCTCGCGGATGACGGCCGCCGAACCGTTCCGGCGAGCGGCTGATCAGGAAGAGCTAGACCGCGAAGTCCAGGTAGTGGTCGCGCGCCCGCCGAAGGGTGAGTGGAACGCGACTAGGCGGGGCTTCCGACCTCCACCGGCGGGGTGCCTACCGTTCGAGCCGGGCCGGCCACGGGGTAGATCACGGCTCGTCCCGTTCGTCCTCTGAGCGCGTTTCGCGGGTCGACCACGATCTCGGCTTTCTCCAGGACGAGTTCGTAGTCGACGCTCTCGTGATCGGTGGTCACAACGACGACATCGGCCGCCGCGAGCGCATCGGAAGCCAGATGCACGGACTCGAACGTCTCTCCATCGATGTGCACGGATGGGACGTGGGGATCATGGTAGGAGACGATGGCACCCATCTCTCGCAGGAGCTTGTGTATGTCCAGAGCTGGGCTCTCGCGAGTGTCATCCACGTTGGCCTTGTATGAGACGCCCAGCAGCAGCACGTGGCTGCCGTTCACCGCCTTGCCGGCCACGTTCAGCGCCTCCGCCGTCTTGGCGACCACGTAGCGGGGCATCTCGGCGTTGACCTCGGCCGCCAACTCGATGAATCGCGTGCGGTAGCGGAGGGATCTCATCTTCCAAGCCAGATACTGAGGATCGACCGGGATGCAGTGGCCGCCCAGCCCCGGCCCGGGGGTGAAGCGCATGAACCCGTACGGCTTCGTCGAAGCCGCGTCCACGACCTCCCAGATGTCGATGCCCAGCCTGTCCGCGATGACGGCCATCTCGTTCACGAGGCCGATGTTCACGGCCCGGAAGGTGTTCTCGAGGAGCTTCGCGAGCTCCGCCGCCTCTGGACAGGAGACCTCGATGACCTCGTCAACGACCTGCCGGTAGAGGGCGACCGCGAGCTCGTGACAACGCTCCGTCAACCCGCCGACTATCTTCGGCGTGTTCTTGATGGTGAAGTCCCGGTTTCCGGGGTCCACGCGCTCGGGGCTGAACGCCAGGAAGAACTCCTGCCCGACCGCGAGTCCCGTCTCCTCGAGCGTGTTCTGAAGCAGCTCTCGGGTCGTACCAGGGTACGTCGTGGACTCCAGGATCACCAGCTGGCCGGGCCGTAGCCGTCCCTTCACCTGCTCGGCGGCCGAGACGATGAACGAAACGTCCGGATCCCCGACCTTCGAGAGTGGTGTCGGAACACAGATCACCACGACATTCACTTCGACCAGACGGTCGAAGTCCGTCGTCGCCTCGAGGGAACCGTCGGCGACGAGCGCCGCGACGCGATCGGAGCTTACGTCGTCGATGTGCGACCTGCCGCGCATCACGCCGTCGACGATCTCGGGCTTTACGTCGAGACCGAGGCATCGAAAGCCGGCCTCTGCGAAGTGCACGACGAGCGGAAGGCCGACGTAACCGAGTCCGAGGACACCGACCCGGGCGTCGTGGTTCGCAATGCGTCCGAGTAGTCCGAAGTCGTCAGTCAATTGTACGCTCTTCTTCGGTGGAGTCCCTCTCAAGCCTCGACTGCACCCGAGGGCTGCGTCAGCGTGCCAGGACGCGGCTTGCGTATCCGTTGGCTGGATCTCTCCCCAGTGCCAGTAGCTCTCCGACTCGCCCTGGCCCGCGATTGTAGGCGAGCAGAGCGAGACGCTCGTTCCCCGAGTACTGACTCAGCAGGATGCTCAGGTACCGAAAGCCGACACGCAAGTTCGTGCCCGTGTCCCAGAGCATCTCACGGGTCGTGGTCGGATCGACCCACTGAGCCGTACTGGGCTTCAGCTGCGTGAGTCCGACCGCACCGGCCGAGCTCACCGCCGTGCGGCGGAAGCCCGACTCGATCTTCACGAGCTGGAACGCGAGCTCGGGTCGCAGCCCCTCGGCAATCGAGGCGCTGTAGATGGCGGCGGCAAGGTCCGCGGGTATCTCGTACTCGGTGGAGAAGCGCTGCACGGCGAGGAGACGGTTCCCCTCGGTCTGGCTGATCGCCAGCTGATCGCGCAGCTGCGCCAGCTGGGCCGCCTGGGCGAACAACGCAGATTCCAGACTGTCCACCTCCGCGCTCGAAGGCGTCCGCACGGTGGTTACGAGCATTCCGGCCAAAAAGGTGAAGAGGGCCAGAAGCGTGATTCCGGAGGGGGACAGAAGTCGGCGGCGGAGCTCCGATGTGACCGGTGAGAGCTCCGGTAATCGCGGCAGGCTCCCCAGCGCGCCCGCTTCGAAGCCGGTCCCCAGGGTTGCGGAAGGCATCTATGTACGGCTCCTTGTGACTCGGTTATCGAGCTTGGGTCGAGAGAAATCCGGTGTCGATTTCATGATGAGACCGGGCTCGCCGCTGGCTTGCCGGCCCGCTGCGGTGTTGGTTCGCTGCGTGAACCCCACAACGCTCCCATCCGTTCCAGTCGCGGCCAGGTCCCTCGAGTCAATAATCGCGTAACATGTTGTTAAAATGTCGGTTACGGGATTGATACACACGCCCGCCGAGGCCCGAATGACCCGCGTCGCGACGTCCCGCGCCCACCTGTCGCCACCTGCAGGGCGCAACGGTCGTGGCCATTCGCCGAGAGGAAGGTGCCCGGCGGATGGTAAGGCCCACCGGAAACTGAGCCTAGCTCGACTCCTCCGCGGCCGTCCACGTGCCGCTTCTTCCGCCGCGCTTCTCGAGCAGGCGGATCGGGCCGATCGCCAGGCCTCGATCGATTCCCTTGACCATGTCGTAGACGGCCAGCGCGCCGATCGCCACGGCGGACATCGCCTCCATCTCGACGCCCGTCCGGGACTCTGCCGACACGCGGACGCGAAGGTGAAGTCCGGGAAGGTCGTCGTCGAGGTCGATCTCCACATCTATGGCTTCGATGGGTAGGGGATGGCAGAGCGGGATGAGCTGGGCCGTCTGCTTGGCGCCCCCGATCGCGGCGAGCCGTGC
>JBDHFW010000016.1:0-25546 GCA_039590175.1 Gemmatimonadota bacterium
GCCCTCCTGCCTGGTGCTCATCGCGTGGAGCGTACGCAGGGTCGGCCTGCCTCCAACTCCGCTCCCTCGGCCTCGGCTCCGCCTCAGTACCGCCAGCTCGCCAGGTCTGCGCCCGGCGGGGCCGCTTTCTCGATCCGCTCCAAGATCTTGGGTATGTACATCGTGTTGTAGCGGAGCCGGGAGATGTGGTTGCCGTTCTCGTGGTCCCCGTTCCAGCAGTGCTCGAAGCGATCCCCGTAGTCCACCTCTCCGCCGTAGTACGGGTCGCTCGTGCTCTCGAGGAACTCCTCCATCAGGTAGACCGCGTTGTTCAGGTACCAGTTGTCCATGTCGCCGACGTAGATGTGGATCTTTCCCTCCAGCTTCGGCCCCAGCGTCTCCCAGTCCCGCTCGAGGATGTGGCGTAGATCGTAGTTCTCTCGCCAGTACTCGGCGATTTCGTGGTCGATCTCTCCCGAGCGCTTGTCCCAGAGTCTCCTCGGATAGCCGTCATCGCCCTGCGGTGAGTAAACAGCTTCCCAGATGTCGAACTGGTCACCCGAGCGGTTCTTCGTTCCCAGCACGAGCTCGAGATGGTTGTATTCGGCGAGCGTCTGGTCGACCTCGCCCAGCCAGTTCCGGTGCACGGGCCGCTCGATCCTCTTGAAGGGTCCGTCCACGTAGTAGGCATTCGGTTCATCGTAGATGTCGACGAGCGTGTAGGCCCGAAAATCGATCGGATCCGGACAGGCGGCGAAGGTGCCGTTGTACTCGTCGGGGTAGAAGACCTGAACGGCCAGCGCCTCCCAACCGCCCGTGGAGCCTCCGTAAAGGAAACGGGCCCATCCCTCGCCGATCCCGCGGAATCGCTCCTCGATGTATGGGATGAGCTCGTAGGTGATCGCATCTCCGTAGGACCCGAGGTTCGCCGAGTTCACCGCGTACGAGTCGTCATAGTAGGGGTTGGCGTGCTGCACCTCGATGATGATGAAGCGGGGAAACTCTTCCGATATCCAGGACCTGTAGGAGTCGTAAGCCTCCTGCTGGACGATCCGGTTATAGCACTCGACGTCGAACCGCTCCGAGTACTCACACTCCAGATCCGGATCCGGGGGCTCGGTTCGGAATCCTCCGAAGTCCGACGGAAAGTGCCCGTGGAAGACGATAAGCGGGTAGCGGGCATTCGGGTTCTCATCGAATCCCTCGGGCAACAACACATGGGCGCCCAGGTACATCGGGCGTCCCCAGAACTCGGTGAGCAGATCGCTCTGAATGCGGACGTGCTTGATGTATTCGGTGTCCTCGGGTTCCTCTATCGGAGGCATCACCTGGTCGAGAGAGATCTCGATGGGCCGCGCGTCGGCGGGATCGACGCGTATCCGCAGCGGCGTGCTGTAGAGATTGCCCGGCGCCCGATTCCAGCGCTGTCCTTCTCCCCGGTCCATCGGAAGCTTCACGGTGTGGCCGGTGGCCAGATCGAACGACTGATACTCGTGGAGAACCGCCTGCACCGAATACTCCCCGGGTGGCACCTCGGCCAGGCTCTCCTTCGGGAACCCGAGCACGCCCGCGTCGATCAGGACGGCCTCGCCCCGGCTGAGGGCCTCGACGTCCACCCCGAAGACCTGAGCAGCGTCAAGCCCGGCGCCTACCTGAAACCGAGGCTCCGCCTCATCGTCCGCCGCCAGGATCAGGATGACCCGTCCGTCGATCGGGGCTTCGGCAGCGCCCTCCGGCACGGAGATGGCGAAGGTGAGGGGTGCATCCCGGCTCGCTTCATCGTCGGCGCCCGGCGCGGCGCAGCCGGGTACGCCCACCAGCAGTGCCGGAGCGAGGATCAGCGGAACGAGATGGCTGCGGCGAGAATCGGGTGCATCGGGCCTCATGTCGGTCGACTCCTGGTGGGGTTAATGGGATATGCGAAGGAAGCAAAGGGGCGGCTCGCGCCGGAACCACCCCTCTCTTCTCGTTGACGCTCTTCCCGCCGACGCCCCGACGGGATTGAGAGGCCTATTTCGGAGGGCCCTCCAGCGGAACCATGATGTGAGCGTAGGGGGTCTCCGGCCACATGACCCACGGTCCGCCGTTGTTGGGGTCGGTCGTGAGGTCATCGAACGATGACTTGTCCGGGACCAGGATCATGAGGTGCGGACCCAGGTCTTCGACCCAATCGGCATCGTCGGTCTTCTCGGTGGCGAAGGGGTCCGTGTTACTCACCGGCGCGTCGCCTACGAGCATGTAGGCTATTCCCACCTGATCGTAGGACGGCTCCTGCTTTGTGACATAGGCCTGCAGGAAGTTCAGCCAGGACCCATCCACACACCACGGGTCCTCGCCCTCCGTGTTCTGTCGGTCCGGGAGGCAGGCCCAACCGTTCGTGCCCTCCCGAATGACGTCTCCGCTCCAGTCCAGGATGGTCGCGTCCTTGGAGACAGAAGGCGGTCCGGCCCTTTCCGCGCTTGCGATCTTGGCATCCTGGGCGTGAGCGCACAGGGGCAGCGCCAGGACAAGTGTTGTGAGGACTGCTAGAGTACTACGCGGCATGGTCTGCCTCCTATGAATGAGGGTCTCCCGTCGGCTCGGGAGCATGGCATCGAGGAGCACAGGATATCGCGCCCGCCTCCTCAATGCGCAACTGTACGGTGCGCTAGGATCCGATCACCAGCGTTCGATCCACATCGGCGACCGACGGTCTTCCGGCAAGCTTCATCGCGAGGATGAACGCCGCGCGCGGACGCCGGACCCACTTCGCCTGGAAGGAGCGCCGGCCTACCTTGAGACTCGAGACAGCATGAATACCGCACCCCGCCAGCCACGAGACAGCGATGATCCCCAGAGAAGCAGCATTACTCCTGATCGACGTCCAGCAGGGCTTCGATGCCCCCGGCTGGGGCGAGCGAAACAACCCGGACGCCGAACGCAACATCGTCCGGCTGCTGGAGGCCTGGCGGAAGGCCGGCTGGCCGGACCGCTCGGTGCACAGGACCAAACGCCTTGTGGCCCCGAACCTTCGGCGCCCGTATCTCGTAGGGTGATGAGGGGAATAGGACGAGAGGACTGGAGCGCATCGTGAACGACTATCTGCCTGAGCTCTATACGGATCGGGATCTCACCCGCGCTCGCAGGCGTGGCAAAGTCGTCGGCTGGCTGCAGGGGGGCACGGCGGTTCTCCTCTTCGGGATCGGATACAGCCTGATCGGATGGATTCCGACGCTCCTCGTGCTCGGAGTGGTGGGCTTCGTCGTCTACAAGCTCGTTCGGGGGTCCAAGGGAGGAGACGAATCCGCTTGAAAGAGCTCCCGGGAGTGACGTCGTCGTGACGAGCGACCCCGGCTTGACGAGCGCCGGAGCCGAGGCCGCGCGCCGCGAGACGGCCCTCGTGACCGGGGCGTCGGCCGGGATCGGCGCGGCGATCGCACGGGAGCTGGCTCGACGCGGCTACGATCTGATCCTGACCGCCCGTCGGGTCGAGCGCCTGAACGAGTTGGCCGCGGAGCTGGAATCCGAGTACGGCGCGCGGACCGCCGTGGTACCGGCCGATCTCGCCCGACCCGACGCGCCCGCCTCCATCGAGGCGGCGCTCAAAGATAGAGGCCTGGAGGTGGATGTGCTGGTCAACAACGCCGGGTACGGCGTGACCGGCGTCTACCTGAGCCGTCCCTGGCAGGTGCATGAGACGTTTCTTCAGGTGATGGTCCGAGCCGTGGCAGAGCTGACGTGGCGTCTGACCGGGCCGATGCGGGAGCGGGGGCACGGGCGGGTGATAAACATCGCATCCCTTGCCGGTCTGCTTCCGGGCACCGGTGGGCACACGCTGTACGGAGCGGTCAAGGCCTGGATGATCTCCTTCTCCGAGTCGCTGGCGTTCGAGATGGAGGAGCACGGAGTGACCGTCACCGCGATCTGCCCTGGGTTCACGTACAGCGAGTTCCACGACGTCAACCAGATGCGAGAGCAGGTCTCCCAGCTGCCGGACTACATGTGGATGAGCGCCGAGGAGGTCGCCGTGCAGGCGCTGGATGCCGCGGAGAGAGGGGAGAAGGTCTGCATCAACGGCCGTGCCAACCGCTTCATCGGCTGGCTAGGAAGACACCTGCCTCGATCCGTTGTCTACCGCATGATGCTGAAGCGGGCCCGCGATTTCCGCGACACGGATTGAGGTAGGGCGACGTGCATGCCGTGCTCGCCAAGAATATGGCGAGTCGTGAATCTACAAACGGCGACCGAGCTGGAGTCTTGCCGCCTCCAGCTCGTGGAAGCGACCGCCGATCTCCAGGGCTTCACCCTCCCATGCCGTCATGTCGGCGACGATGAGGTCACCTCTGGTGAGCATGAAGACCGTACCTTCGAACTCCATGTCGAAATGAACCTCGCCATGGCTCAGCGTAAACAGGTGCTCCGACGCCGCGACCTCGGCCCGTGTCACAGGGTGCCGGCAACCGTGACGAGGGTCATCGCCGTAAGGCGCAATTTACCAACCCATCTCGGACGGTAAACGTGAGACGACGACTTGTCGTCGCACCCAGAGAGCGGGTTCGAGAGCGCTAAGGGGTGGCCTGAACCCAAACTCTGTGTCAACTCGTACGCTGTCCGCTGTGGCCGAATACCACGATTTGGCACCCCGCCGGAGCTCTCCTGCTTCCAGTTTCGATCCCCCGGCACCCTACGGATAGGTATACGCCGACATTATACGGCCGTAAGAGCAAACAAAACCATCTGTTACGACGATGACTCTGTGATGGCCGAAGGGCTTGGTCTTTCGGTACGGATGATGCCCAATGCCTCTGAGGCAGCTGGACGCGGAGAGGAAACTCGGGGCATCGAGACGTACGCTGATGAAGCATCGAATCTGGTCAAAGGCATACGGTCGAGTGAAGGCCCGCCACTCGGGAGAGAGCGGGGCCGTGCTCGTCTTCGTCGTCGTGTCTCTGGTGGGCGTCATCGGGTTCGGAGGCCTGGCTATCGACCTGGGCCGAAGCTACGTGGTCAAGGCCCGTCTCACCCGTGCGGTGGACGCTGCCGCTCTGGCCGGCGCGTCCGCCGTGCGGCTCGGTGAGACCACCGCCCGGCAACATGGGACGGCCGTGGCCGCCCTGAACGGGGTTCTAGACGGCGTCGACGGCGTCAGCTTCTCCCTCCAATTCGATACCAACGCCGAAGGCGAACAGACGGTGTCGGCAAGCGCCAACCGTCCGGTCCCCGTGACGCTGATGCGGATCCTGGGTTGGGAGGAGCTCGACGTCGCCGCGGCAGCCGTCGCCGCGGTGCCGCCGGTCGACCTCGTGCTCGTACTCGATCAGTCGGGCTCTCTGGCCACGCAGAACGCATGGGACGATCTCCAGAGCGCGGCGAAGAGCTTCGTGGATTACTTCAACGACGTGATCGACCAGGTGGGCCTCGTCCACTTCCAGGTTCGGGCGGATCACAGCGTCATGATCGACCAGTTCTTCAAGACATCGATCGCCAGCGCGGTCGACAACATGAACTCGGTCGGCGACACGAACACGGGCGAGGGACTGCGGATGGCCCTTGAGCAGATGCAGGCCGGTAACTTGAGGGAAAAGTCGGTGAAGGTGGTGGTCTTCTTCACCGACGGGCGTCCCACCGCGTTTCGCGGGATGATCGGCGGCGAGGACCGGATGATCGCCGTCTCTACCGTGATCAGAGGCACGGTCAGAGGCTACATGGACGATCCCGACAACCTGTCGATGAACAGGCTCGCCTCGCCGGACGGATGCGCCCGAGCGGCGAACTGCTACGGGTGGAGCGAATCCGAGGTCAGGGAGGAGGGCCGCCAGAAGGGGATCGTCATGGCCGACGCCATCCGGGACCAGGGCGTCCTCGTTTACACCATCGCGCTCGGCAACCCGAACGCGGGCGACCCGATCCTCCAGCCCGACCTCGACTACCTGGAGCTTCTGGCGAACGTGGACGGTGTGGCGGACGGCAACCAGCCTCGCGGCCGATCCTACTTTGCGCCGTCCGCCTCGGAGCTGCAGGGCGTCTTCGACCAGGTGGCCAGGGACCTGCTCGTCCGGCTGGCGCAGTAGTCCCGCCGGCCTCAGCCGGAGAGAAGCTCCACCAGTTCGCCGAGTTCCGCGTCCCAACCCTTGGAGTTGCCTTCCTGATCTTCCGACCGCACGAAGCCGGACTCGCAGAGGTGAAGCGTCGTGCCGCCGTCGGCCCGGGGCTCGAGCACCCATTCGATCTGCGTCGTGACCCCTTCATCGAGCGGCGTCTCGGCGTCCCGTGCCCAACGCCAGACGAGTCGCCTCGCCCGCTCCGCCGCTTCAACCCGAAAGGCGTATGCGCCGTGGTTCTCCCAGAAGAACGCGCCCTCTGCCCCGGGGCCGAACCCCTCCTGATCCACCCGGTCGGGGAACCAGCGGGCCAGCTCCTCCGGGTCGGTCAAGGCGCGCCACACACCCTCCGGGGGCGCGGCGAGCTCCAGCGTGCGCTCGACGCTCAAAATGGTCTCGGTGGAATCGGTCATCGTTCCTCCTCGCCCGTGTCCAGGTGTTTCTTGAGTCGATCCAGACGCCGATCCCACTCGGCTTCGTACGGAGCGAGCCACAGGTGCAGCTCGCGCAGCGGTTCCGGATCCAGCTCGTGAATTCGCTCCCGTCCCACGCGGCGGACTCGCACCAAACCGGCCGCCGCGAGCGCGTCGAGGTGCTTGGTCACTGCCTGCCGCGTGATGGGCAGGTCCTCGGCGACCTCGCTCACCGAAAGCGGACCGGAACGCCGCAGCCGCTCCAGGATCTCTCGTCTCGTCGGATCGGCCAGCGCGTGGAACGGAGCACTCATATCCCCTAATATGCAACCATATGGTTGCATGTCAACCCCGGGCTGGAAGGCAGGAGGTACGCGTCCAGGTCTTGAACTCGGGATTCTCCAGGCCGAATCTCAAGACGGACCCTCGACGACAGGAGACCTGCGTGCTCGACGACCTGCTGGAAGCCTGGCGCACCAACCATCGGATCACCCTCTACCTGATCGACCACATCGGCGATGACGGGATGAACTCCACGCTCTCGAAGCACGGCGGAAGGAACGTGGCGGGTCAGTTCGCGCACATGCACAACGTGCGGGTTTGGCACCTCCAGACGCGGGCGAAGGATCTCGCGGACGGGCTCATGACGTTCAAGACGAAGGTTTCTCCCACGAAGGACGAGCTCAAGGAGGCGCTCTCCGCCTCTTCGAGCGCGGTGGAGTCCTTTCTGGCGGGAGTGCTTTCGGGTGAGCCGAAGCGGCGAGGCTTCAAGAAGGGGATATTCACCACGCTCGGCTACCTCATCGCGCACGAGAGCCACCACCGGGGCAGCATCCTCCTCACCCTCAAGACGAGCGGCCACGCGCTGGACAGGAAGGCGGCCTACGCGATCTGGGGCTGGGATCAGATGTGAGGAGCTCGGCCTGCCCGGTCGATCGAAGCAGGCGACCGTGGCCTACGGCAGACCTTCGAGAAGCCAGAGATCCCCCTCGGCATGCTGCATGGTGAAGTACAGGGTTCGCCCGTCCGGGGAGAGCTGCGTGTAGTCCACGCGCCGTCCGGGACCGGGGTCGAAGACGAGCGTCGGGGTCCCGGCGACGAACGGCACGGTCCACAGTATCCTGTGATCTTCCAGGTAGTAAACCGTGGCACCGTCCGGGGACCATAGACCGTGGGCGTTCTGGCTCGGCCCTTCCGTTAACCGCTGCGTCTCGCCGTCGGCCTCGCGGACGACCCATACGTCGCGGTTGCCCTCCACCATCCCCGTGAAGAGGATCCACTCGCCATCCGGAGACCACCGGGCCGTGTGCGCTGTCGCCCCGACGTCCGTGAGCCTGCGGGCGTTTCCACCGTCCGCCTCCATCACCCACACCTCCTGCCGGCCCGTACGGTCCGACATGAACGCGATCCGGCTCCCGTCCGGCGACCAGAAGGGGTTGATGTCCTCGGCGGGATCCGAGGTGAGGCGGACAGGCGATCCGCCTCCGGCCGTGACGACGTAAATGTCGTTGTGGCCCGCTCTATCCGAGAAGAACGCCACGCTTCGACCATCTACCGACCAGGCGGGTTGCATGTCGCGGCCCAGACCCCTGGTGAGCGCTCGAGGCTCCCCGCCCGCCAAATCCAGCGTCCACAGGCCGCTTCCGCCGCCGCGATCCGACGCGAAGGCCAGCTTGAGGCCGTCCGGCGAGAGAGCGGGTGAAACGTCGTTCCAGGACGTCTCCAGGACAGGGCGAGGCTCGGCCGTGACCGGAGCCTCCCCGGAGCTCAGATCCAGGGACCACAAGTCCTCGACGAATCGCGTGGTTCCGAACGCGATCGACCGCCGGTTTGGAGCGACGGTCGGGTCCATCTCGTTTCCCGCGCCGGTGGTGAGCTGGGCGGGGCCTCCTCTCGGCTCCGCCGTCGGTCGGTCGATCCGCTGCATCCAGAGCTTGAGGGTCCCGCTTCGGTCGGACGTGAAGACGATCGTGGTGTCCGTCGCCCAGGACGGGGCGAGGTTTCGGCTTCCGTCGGCAGCCACTTCGACGGGACTCCCGCCGGAGGCGGGGACGATCTGGAGGTCGCTGGAAGTGGTCAGGCTTCCTTCCTGGCGCTCGTACACGATCCATCTCCCATCGGGCGACCACTGCGCCCTCAGATGGGCCGCGCCCTCGGACCTGTCCGAGCTGATCCGCAACCTGTCGGTGCCGTCCGCCAGCGCCGTCCAGATTCGGCGTGGTCCGTCGAAGCTGGCGTCAAAGACCAGACGACTTCCGTCCGGGGACCACGCCGGGTTGAATGCCCCGTCCAGGACGGGCGTCGGGCTCCCGCCATAAGAGGGCACGGCCCAGATGCCGCCTCCGAGTGAATAGCCGAACTGGATGACGCTCTGATCCAGGCGGGCGCCGTGTCCGCGGGAGGACGCGAACGCAATCTGACGACCATCGGGCGACCAGGCGGGCTGGGCGTCCTCAGCCTGATCGTCCGTAAGCCGAAGGAGTTCGCCGCCGCCGCCGAGCGGAAGAATCCAGATGTCGGGATTCCCGGACCGGTCCGAGGAGAACGCGATCGCCTCTCCGTCCGGTGACCACGAGGGTTGGGCGTCGACGCCCGAAGTGGCGGTGAGGCGGGAGGTGGTGAGGTTCGCGATCCGCGCGGCGCCGGCACCGGCCGCCACGGACCCATCTCCGCTAGGATCGGGCCCCTCGCCTCGCACCTGCCTCATCGCGACGGCAGCGATCACCAGCAGGGCCGATAGCATCAGCAGCTCCGGCCCACTGACGCGCTGCCGGCCCTTCTCGCCATGGTACCAAGCCAGCACAATGGCCGCGAAGAAACCGAAGGCAAGCAGCACCGTTACGCTGCGCACGACAACGGGCGACCAGCCGAAGTTCTCGCGGAGGAAGTCGAGGATCTGCAGAATCAGCCAGGCCCCCGCCAAGTAGGCGAGGGCCCACTGACCAAGCTTACGCTCCTTGAGGCGGGAGAGGAGCGAGGTCATCTCTCACCGGGCGGTCGCTAATGCGGCTGCTTCACGATCCGCAGGTAAGGCCTCGGCGCGGTCCATCCCTCCGGGAATCTCTCTCTTGCCTCATCGTCGGAGAGGCCGGTCCCGATGATCACGTCTTCTCCCTGCTTCCAGTTCACCGGTGTCGCCACGGCGTGATACGCCGTCAGCTGGAGGGAGTCCAACGCGCGGAGGATCTCGTCAAAGTTGCGGCCCGTGCTGGGCGGATAGGTGAGCGTGAGCTTGACCTGCTTGTCCGGACCGATCACGAACACGGAGCGCACCGTGAAGGTCTCGTCGGCATTCGGGTGGATCATGTCGTAGAGCTCCGCCACGCTCCGGTCGCCGTCGGCGATCAGCGGATAGTTCGGCGCGTTGCCCTGCGTCTCGGCTATGTCCTCCGACCAGCGGAGGTGATCCTCCAACGGGTCCACGCTCAGGCCGATGATCTTGCAGTTCCGCCTCTCGAACTCCGGCTTGAGGCCCGCCATGTAGCCGAGCTCGGTGGTGCAGACCGGCGTGAAGTCCGCGGGATGCGAAAACAGGATCGCCCACGAGTCACCGATCCAGTCGTGGAAGCTGATCGTGCCTTCGGTGGTCTCGGCCGTGAAGTCGGGCGCCGTATCGCCCAGTCGAATGGCCATCATCATCCTCCTGTCAAAGTACGCTCGGATCCAATCCATAAACTTGCAGCAGTGCCGTGCGCGCGTCACCACCCTCGTCACCACCGCCGCTTAAAGATGCGCAGGCGACGTCGCTACCGGACATCGAGAGCAGTGTGGCATGGAACTCGCCTCTGATGTGGGGGTCCACAACTCTCGATTCCGAGCGACGTTGCGGTTTTTCCAGCTGTGTGGCGGTCAAACCGGAGGAGTGCATGGGGGTCATTCGCGCGGCGCGACCCGTCTCTGCGTGGCAACTTGCGGCCATCTGTGCGGGGGTCCTGGGACTCCTCGCGACCGACACCTCTCCTCTCGAGGCGCAGGTCGCACCGATCTCCTACGGCCCCGCCGTATGCTCCGTGCCGGATTCGGTGCACGGCAAGCTGGAGCGCATCGCCCGTCGCGTGAGAGGAAACGTCGGAATCGCGGCCATCCACCTCGAATCGGGAACACGGCTCTCCCTGAACGGGGACCGGGCGTATCCGATGGCGAGCGTCTCCAAGATCCCCATGGCGCTCGAGTTCCTGCGTCGCGTGGATGCCGGCGAGATCGCCCTGAACGAGACGATCGTGGTGCCGCCGACCGACTTTCGACCGGGCAACAGCCCGCTCGCGAGGTGGTCCAGGGGTCGATCGGTGAGAGTGACCGTCGACAGTCTTTTCTCGCTCATGCTAGGCATCTCAGACAACACCGCCACGGATGTGATCCTCCGGATGTCGGGTGGTCCCGAGGAGGCGACGCGGCGAGTCCGGGAGTTGGGGGTCGAGGGCGTCAGGGTGGATCGGTCGGAGGCGCGCACTTTCGCGGATCTCGTCGGCATCTCCGGCGAGGTGCCGGAGAGCCAGCTCTACCGCGTCAGCCACTTTCGGATGAGAGACGCCTTGCCGGTCGAGCATCGTGAGGCGGCTCGCCAGCGGTATGGTCACGACCCTAGAGACACGGCCACACCGGACGGGATGGCGGAGCTCCTCGCGCTCATCTATGACGGGGCGGGCCTGACGGAGACGTCACGCGAGCTGCTGCTCCGCGTGATGACCCGCACCCGTACGGGGCGGCGGCGGCTGAGGGGCCTGCTCCCCTCAACCACCGAAGTCGCTCACAAGACCGGCACCATGGCCGCGGCGATCAACGATGTGGGAATCATCACGCTGCCGGACGGCGCCGGCCATCTCGTCGTGGCCGTGTTCGTGAACACGCTCCACTCCACGACCTGGAGACGCGAGCGCACGATCGCCCAGGTGGCCCGCGTGCTGCA
This sequence comes from Gemmatimonadota bacterium, assembly GCA_039590175.1. GTDB lineage: Bacteria > Gemmatimonadota > Gemmatimonadetes > Palauibacterales > Palauibacteraceae. Next base: position 11,379 of record JBDHFW010000016.1, read on the forward strand.
CGACTACTTCAGCTCCGTCTACGGCGTGCCGGAGTTCGAGACGCTGGCTGCGGAGTCGGATGAGCTATCCGAGCTGAGGCTCTTCGCCTGCTAGCCGGGTAGCCGACCGGGGCCCGTTCCGAGGGCTCTTGCTCCGCCTCTTCCTTGATCTCCTGCAGGCCCTTTCGCATCTCACTCCAAGCGACCGCCGGTGCAGCTCAGCATCAGTGCAGTAGGCCGTTGTGACGGGGACACGATGCATCTAGTCTGTCTCCGGTGGAACTCATCAGGTGCAAAACGGAGGTCGGATCTTGAGCACGATCGTTTTCCGGAGTTTCCGAGGGAGAGTTCTCCTGCCGGTGCTTCTGGCTCTACTGGCATTCGGCACGAGCCCGGGCGCCGCGCAGGAACCGCCCGTCTTTCCATCCATCTCGGCGACACCGACGAATCGGCACGAGCCCGGCAGGTTCGTCTGGTACGATCTCGTGACAGACGATGTCGCTGCCGCGAAGCGATTCTACGGAGAGCTGTTCGGCTGGGGATTCCGGTCCAACCCGGAGAATGACCTCTTCACCGTCATCACGCTGAATGACAAGGCGATCGGCGGGATCATCCTCGAGGACAAGACCGAGTGGGACCTGCCGGCCGCGCGCTGGTTCAGCTCGGTGTCGGTGGAGGACGTCGACGGCGCGGTGGAGGCTGCACGCGACCGGAGCGCCGACATCGACGTACCGCCATCCGACCTTCCCGACCGAGGCCGTTACTCCGTCCTGCATGATCCGCAGGGCGCGGCGCTGGTCCTGCTCCGTGCCACCGGTGGCGACCCGTCGACCACCGCCGAATACGGCGCAGGCGAGTTCCTGTGGACGGAGCTGTGGACGCGCGATGCGGCCGCGGCCGTCTCCTTCTACGAGGCGGTGCTCGGTTACGATTCCGAGTTCACGGGCGACGAGACGCGCCGATACTTCGTCATGAGCCGAGGGGGACAACCACACGCCGGAATCGGCCAGCTCCCTCCGGTAGACGCCAATCCCGCCTGGCTCCCATACGTGGCGGTGGGCTCGGTTCGAGAGATCGTGGGACGGGTCCCGGAGCTCGGCGGCGAGGTGATACTTCCGCCGGAGGCGGTCCGCCGAGGTAGCGCCGCGCTTATCGCCGACCCCGCAGGTGGCATCATCGCGGTACAGGAGTGGCCCTTGCCCGGCCAGCGCGAGGGCGATGCGAAGGAGGACCGATGATTCGGAGTTGGCTGGCCCTCGCCGCGGTAGTCGGCTCCATCGGCCTGCTCGCCGGGTGCTCCAGCTCCGGGGTGTCGGTCGGCGTCGGCGTGTACGGTAATCCGTACGGCTGCTACAGCTGCTACGGTGGCTACGGCGGCTGGGGTGGTGGCTGGGGTGGATACCCCTACGGAGGCGTCGGAGGCGGAGTGGTCATCACGGGACGACCCTATTGAGCCTCCCGCAGCTGGAAGGGGAGCTGTTCCTGACCGACGGCGGTCTCGAGACTGCCCTCATCTTCCACGACGGGCTCGACCTACCCTGTTTCGCCGCGTTTCCGCTCCTGGACGACGAGGCCGGCCGCACCACTTTGAAGCGCTACTATGAGGATTACCTATCCATCGCGCCCGAGCTCGGCGTCGGCTTCGTCCTCGAAGCCGTGACCTGGCGGGCGAACGCCGACTGGGGAGCCGAGCTCGGCTATTCGACCGACGCGCTCGCGGACGCGAACCGTCGAGCCGTAGCGTTTCTCGAAGAGATCCGAGAGGAGCGCGAGACCGATCGTACGCCGATGGTGGTGAGCGGCTGCATAGGCCCGAGGGCGGATGGCTACAACCCGACGCACCTGATGTCGGCCGATGCCGCTGCCGACTACCACCGCACTCAGATAGAGACGTTTGCCGGGACGGCCGCCGACATGGTCAGCGCGATGACCCTGAACTACACGGATGAGGCGGTGGGAATCGCGCGCGCCGCACAGGACGTTGGAATGCCGTCCGCCATCTCCTTCACGGTGGAGACCGACGGCCACCTCCCCACGAGCCAGCATCTCGGCGCGGCCATCCAGGAGGTCGATGCGCGGACCGGCGCGGCCCCCGCCTACTACATGATCAACTGCGCCCATCCAACGCACTTCGCCGGGGCGCTCGAGCCGGGTGCCTCCTGGGTTCGGCGGATCATGGGTCTACGCGCCAACGCGTCGACCCTCAGCCACGCCGAGCTGGACGAAGCCACCGAGCTCGATGAGGGAGACCCCGAGTCGCTGGGTCGAGAGTACCGCGAGCTGCGGGACCGGTTGCCGCACCTGGCGGTGCTGGGAGGCTGCTGCGGGACGGACCACCGACACGTGGAAGCCATCGGCCGAGCCTGCGCCGGCTAGCCCCAGGATGGGCGAAGCCCTGCCCCTACCGGATGGTCGAGCGTTTCCGCTCTTGGGGCTACGAGGCGGAGCTCACGGAATACCGGGTGGCGACCGAGCTACTGAATGGGTGAGGCTCCGCTCGAAACGGGGGGAGCTCTGACACAGCGTCGGCTCGTTCGCCTCTGGCTTCCGGCCGGGCTCCTTCTTCTGGCTGGCATCGTCTCGATTCGATTGGTCAAGCCGCGGATCCCCGACGAGATCTATCTGCTGACCGGGCCGGCGGGCTCCTCCTACTACCAGGATGGGCAGCGCTACAAGACCTACATGGAAGGACGTGGCGTCAGGGCCCACGTCGTGGAAACCGGCGGCACGACAGAGAACCTCCAACGCCTTCTCTCCGACACCACAGAAAGAGCGCTGGTCGGCTTCGCCGAGGCCGGCGCGGAACTCTCGCTGACAGACACCACAGGCGTGCGCGACAAGCTGGTTTCGCTCGGTGGCCTCTACCTGGAGCCGTTCTGGCTCTTCGCTCCACCGGAACGCCGGCTGATAACCGTGGCCGAGCTGCGCGGACTCCGGATCGCGGCCGGGCCGGAGGGGAGCATGGCCCGACCGCTGGCCCGGCAGCTGCTGCGCGACAACGGGATTCTGGACGAGGTCGAGCTGGTTTCCTTCGAGGCCGCCGGCGATGCGACGCCGACTTCCCTGCGCGCCGGCGGCTTCGACGGCGTCTTCGTGGCCGGCGCGCCCGGTTCACCAGTTCTCGACTCGCTGATCGCGTCCCCGGTCTTCAGGCCCGTCGCTTTCCGCCGGGCGCCGGCCTATGCCAGACGTTACGCGTTTCTGACAGATCTCCAGCTGACGGAGGGCACACTCGATCTCGCGCGAAACATCCCGAGCGAAGACCTCGCGCTCCTGGCCGGGGCGATGAACCTCGTGGCTCGCGAAGACCTCCCTGCCGCGCTCATCCACGTGGTAGTGGACGCGGCGGGCGAAGTGCACAAGGAGCCTACCCTGTTCTCCGGCCGCCGCGACTTCCCGAACCCGACCATCGTCTCGCTGCCGCTCAGCCACGCGGCCGACATGTACTACGAGGAAGGCCCCTCACGCCTCAATCGGGCTCTTCCGTTCTGGCTCGGGACCCTCGTGGAGCGGTTCCGCTGGGCCATCGCCACCTTCGCGGGATCGGCTCTCGCCATCTTCGGCCTCCTGCCGAAGCTTCTGGGCCTCCGCTTCACCGTTACGTTGAGAAAGCTGTACCGACGCCTCGAACGGATCGAAAAGGGGCTCGACGACGCAGATCGCGAGACGCTTCTGACGGAGCTGGAGGAGATCGATGAGCGAAGCGCGAAGGTGAGGGTGCCACGGAACCAGCGAGCGCCCTACTTCGAGCTGCGGCAGAACATCCACGACCTTAGGGACCGGGTGAAGGGCTCACGCTGAGGATAGGCTTCGAGAGACGGCGCTCGACCTCCTGTCGAGCTTCGTCCGCCAGCGGAAAGGTAGATATCCGATGACCCGAACTCTGATCCTCGGCGCCGGTTTCGGTGGCCTCACCGTAGCAACGGAGCTTCGGCGGCTCCTGGGCTCGGAGCACGAGATCGTGCTTGTCGACAGGCGTCCGGACTTTCTCATGGGACTGCGGAAGCTCTGGGCGCTCGTCGGACTCGGCAGCCTCCAAGAGGGAAGCCGCTCACGCGGGGCGTTGGATCAGCCGGGCCTCCGCTTCCTGGAGCAGGAGATCCTGACCATCGACCCTGCGGGCCGGGCGGCGCAAACCGACTCGGGATGGATCGCGGCCGACCACCTGGTCGTCGCCCTCGGGGCCGAGCCGCGCCCCGATCTGGTGCCCGGGCTCGCGGAGCACGGCCACAACGTATGGGACCCGAGCGCCGTCCCGGGGCTGGTGGCGGCGTTGGGGCGGCTCGAGGAGGGGAAGCTCGCCATCGTGATCGCTGGCGTCCCCTACACCTGCCCGCCTGCGCCGTACGAGTGCGCGATGCTGCTCGACGACCACCTGAGAGGGCTCGGCCTGCGCGACCGTATCGGGCTCGTGGTCACCACCGTTCAGCCGCTGCTGATGCCGAACGCGGGAGCGGAAGGATCCGAGTGGCTCGGCCAGCAGCTCGAGGCTCGGCAAATCGAGCACCGCACCGGCAGAAAGGTGGAGCGGGTCGAGGAGGGTCGGGTCATCTACGCGGACGGCGAGCTGGTCTTCGACCTCCTGATCGGCGTTCCGCCGCATCGACCGCCGGCCGTGGTCGCCCAGAGTGGACTCACTGGAGAGGGCGTTTGGATCGCGGTCGATCCTGGGACGTTGAGGACCTCTTACGGTCACGTGTACGCGATCGGCGACGTGACCATGATCAAGCTCGCGAACGGGCTGGCGCTCCCCAAGGCGGGGGTGATGGCCGAGCTCGAGGGTCGGATCGTGGCTGCGGCGATCGCTGCGGAAGTCCACGGCGAGGCTGCGCCATCAGCTTTCGACGGCCAGGGCTTCTGCTTCATGGAGATGGGGAAGACGAGCGCCACGCTGATCGAGGGCGACTTCTTCGCCGCGCCCGAGCCGCGGATCCAGCTCCGTGACGTCTCGGAAGCACATGCGCAGGAGAAGCGCACCTTCGAGGCCGAGCGACTCGAACGCTGGTTCGGGACGGGCTGACGCTTTCACGGCGTGCCGGCGGCCCTGGCCGCCGTTAGGGATCTACCGTCAGGCTCTTTTCGCGTAGACGAGACAGCGACGGAGGATCCCCACCGTCATTCCCTCGACCAGACCCCGTTTCTTGGCCTGTTCCTCCTCGTATGCCTCATCTCCTTCGGCGAGACGCAGGCCCTTCTCATGGCGCTCCCGCGCCATAATGAACGAGGACGTCGTGGCGAGCCACTGATCCGTCGTGTCTACCTGCTCGACCTCCGCAAGACCGGCCAAGTGGTGCAGCCGTGCCGGATCCTCCCGAGCCCCGACCTCGCTGGGCCCGAGCTCGACGGCCTTGCGGTAATCCTGTGTGGAAAGGCCGGACGCGACGTGGATTACGTATCCGGCGATCCTGCCTCCGGGCTTAAGCACGCGACCGCATTCTCTCAGCACGGAGAGCTTGTCGGAAAGTCAGCAGAATACGTCGGAGTGAACGATCGCGTCGAAAGCCTGTGACTTGAACGGCACGGCCTCGCCGCCGGCCGCCGCGGCCGCGAAACGGCCGGTCAGACGGCGGTTTCGCGCGGCCAGCAGGGCCTCTCGCGGCGCGCTGACCGGAACGTCGGTGAGCACGACGTCGCACGCGCTCTCCTCCGCCAAGTACACGCCGGGCCAGCCACGACCGGACCCTAGATCCAGAAGGCGCGCTCCGGAGCTCAGAGCGAGTCGATCGAGAAGCACGTCGGCCTCTTCGACCGTCGTGTAGCCGTCGGTGCCGATGCAGGCGCCGAACACCTCCCGCTCCACTCGAAGCTCCACTTCCGACTGAGGCTGCGCATAGGTAAGTGCGAAGCGCTCGGCGGCGCTGATCTCCTCCTTATCACGTGCCATGACTCATCCTTCGTGGGTTGGAGTCCTGCTCGCCGCCCAATAGCCTGCTCTGCTTCTTCTCCACCACCGACTCCGCGCAGCCGGTTGTCCTGTCACCGAACGGTCTCGCGCATCCTCCTATGAAGGGGTGCAGCGCCCCTGAGAAGGGGAGCACCGGACAGAGGAGGAATCGAGATGAATAGCGCTGACGGATACGATCTCATGGGACGCCTCGACCGCCTGGATGCGCGGGCCGCCGGATGGATGGCACGTCACGGCGTTCTGCTCCTGCGCGCATCCCTCGGCGTCGTCTTTCTGTGGTTCGGAGCCCTCAAGCTGTTTCCCGGACTGAGTCCCGCCGAAGGGCTTGCCGGGCAAACGATATGGGCGCTGACCAACGGAGCCATCGAGCCGGCGATCAGCGTACCGGTACTTGGGGTCTGGGAGTCACTGATAGGCGTCGGCCTCCTCACAGGCAAAGCGCTCAGGCTCACGCTGGTGGCGCTGCTGGTGCACATGTGCGGGACCGTCACGCCGCTCGTGCTGTTTCCGAGCGAGATGTTCGTGCGCGAGCCGTTCGTTCTCACGATGGAGGCACAGTACATCATCAAGAATCTCGTGTTCGTGAGCGCCTCACTCGTCGTCGGGGCCACGGTGCGCGGACGTTCGGGACACCCGCGGGCCGACCGCAGCCGAACAACAGCGGCCTCGACGGAAATGGCGGACGAGCTTCAGTTTAGAGCTGCCTGAAGCGACTCCAAGCTCCCATCGAAGTAGGTCACGTTGTGGAAGGCCTCTCGCGCGAGGGCGTCCGCCACGGCCCTCGCCTGCGCGCCGTCGGCCCCGAAGACGATGAGCCTCGTGTTGTGATCCCGGACGGGCAGGCGGCCGTCATCCTTGGCCGCTCTCACCTCGCCCACGTCCTTGCCCGGCAACACGCCGCTGCGGGGCAGGTTTCTCGCTCCGGGGATGGTGCCGGATTGAAAGTCCTCGGCGTCGCGGACGTCGATCCAGACCGCCGTCCGGTCCTGCTCGAACACGTGCCTCGCACCCTCGGGCTCGATCACCATCACGCCACCGAGAGCTCGCCAGATCGGCGTCCCCAGCTGGTAGCGCCGCACGTCCGTATAACCTTCGGCAATGAGATCGGCCGCGACGCGCTTGCTCTTCCCGCAGAAGGGGCCGCTGCAGTAGAGGATGAGAGGTGTAGCCCTCTCACCCGCCACCAACCGACCCACTTCGGCGGCGTCAGATGTGTACTCCGACATCGGCATGCCCGGCTTTGGGGCCACGTTAAGCGCGCCGGGGATGTGGCTGATGGCCCACTCGAGGCGAGGACGCGTGTCCAGAAGGACGGCGTTTCCCTTGGCCAGCACCGCGATCAGCTCCGCGGTGGAGACCTCCGGGGTCGCCGTATCCGCTTCTTCGAGAGTGGAATGCAGGATCGACGGCCTCAGCGCGGGCGGTTCCCCTTCGGACGCGGATACCGCTTCGGGCGGCGGAGCCTGGCACGCTGCTGCCAGGACGGCGAGGAGCAGCTTGGCGGCGAGGGGTCGGCCGGCCATATGGAACCTCCTATGCAACCGGGATGTGATCATCCGGTGGTCCCGCGCCCCGCCGGTCGAGACCAGCAGGATTATTCCTTCATTCGAGGACGACGCGGGCGAAAAAGCCGCCGCTGGCATACACGCCGCCCCGGACCCGAATCAGGACCCGATTGATGCCCTCTTGGAGAGGTAGCGCGGCAGTGGGAGGGTGGTCCGGGTTTCGACCGAAGTCGTGCCAGGCGAGTCGATCCCTGTACGAATATCCCTCGAACCTGCCGTTCACCCAGAACGCCAGATGGTCGATCGAGCTGAACTCGAAGCGGCCGGCTTCACCCTCGGGGATCTCGATCGTCGTGAGGAAGTAGGCGACCGTGCGGCCGCCCAGGAAGTCGGTCACGCGACCCGTGACCACCGCACCGCGAGGATCGACTTCGAAATCGTGCCACCCGTATTCGACGCCCGCTTCGATGACGGCTCTCGGACCGGGATCGGTAGCCTGTTCGAGTCCGCGATCACTTCCCGCAAGAGGCCCCAGCACCTTCCAGGTCGTGACGAGCTGATCCGGACGATGCTCGATCCCGGGCGGCTGCCGAGCCCCTTGGTAGGTCAGCTTCTCGATCGCCGTCGCTCGCACGTTATCCAACCATGTCGAACCGCCGACCACCCGTGGCTTGAATCCCGCCTTTCCGCCGGCGTGCTCGTAAAGGTCAAAGGTGACCTTGGGCACGGTCATGTCACCCACGTAGAAGTGGCAGACGTGGCCCACCACCTCGACAGCGAAGCTCTGCCACTCCCCGATGCGGATCGTGTCGCGGCCCTTCAGCGGTGTCCTGTACTCCTCGTAAAGCATCCGGCTCGGGTTCCAGTCGCGGCGCGGATTCACCCGAATGTAGCTGCCGTTGCCTTTGACATAGATGCTCCCCAGGTCGATGCGATCTCCGCGCTGCGCGTAGTTGTAAATGAACCCCAGGTAGTTGTGAACGTCCTTCGGAAAGAGCACCTCACCCTCGACCCGGTAACCCCGCCATGACTCTGAGCCCCGAATCAGCGCATGAAGCTTGGCATGGGCCGGAGAGAGGAGAAGCACGTTGCCGTGTGAAGGATCCCCCGTTTCCAGTATGCGGATCGCCTCCGGGTCGCTTATGGCCCAACCGGCGAGGTCCGACTCGAAGTCGTCGAAGAAGAGCTCCTCGGCTGGCTGCGCAGCGGAGGGTGTCGCGCAGACTACGATCAGAGCGAGGGCTGTCGTGATCCCCTGGTTGCGTACCTGCTTCACGACTGCACGCTGGGCTTCGGCTCCACCGACATCCCGTTTCCCGCGCGGTGCTCCCTTGACTCTCTAAGGCACGAAAGCCCCGTCATGCGGGGCTTTCGGCTTCCTGCATGCTCGAGTGAGCCCGGCCCGGGCTTGGCTACTCCGCTGCCGGCTCCGGCACGTCGAGGTTCCAGATCGTGCTGGCTGACCTCCAGGCTCCGTCGGCGCCGCGCTCGAAGATGATGATCCACTTCCCAGGCACCGTCGCCTCCTCACCACCCTCCTGAGGCGCAGTAAAGCTGTACGTGCCTCGTCCGACCGCCCAGTCGCCGGCGACCCTCACCTCACTCGTCTCGATCGTGAACACGGGTGCCCCCTCCCCGGCGAACATCTCGTCGAACCAGCCGCCTACGGCGGCGTGCCCGCTGATCGCCGGCTCGTTGGGCCCCATGTGGTTGGTGTTGTCGGTCAAGAGGGCCAACATCGCGTCGGTGTCTTCAGTGTTGAGGCCTGCCGTCCAGCGGTCCATTACGCCTCGGATGGCCTCGACGTCGGCTTCCGTTGACACGGCTTCGCCGCCGGAGGGCTCCGCCTGTTCGGCAGGTGGGGCGCAGGCCACGGCTAGAAAGCAAAGGAGAGATGCGACGTACAGCGGTGCGCGTGCGTTCATGGAACACCTCCGACTATTGCGCGCTCTGCCACGACCGTGGCGGGTCACGAGGCTCGCCCGGCAGTCACGATTCTCAAGCTGGACCGGGCGGCGCTCGAGGGCAAGCTGCGAGGCCTTTTACGGCCCGTCCCTCGTTCGCGTAAGACAAAGCCGATCAAGCGCATCCTGTCACCGAATCCCGGTGAGGTTTTCGGTGAGACTCGGTGAGCTCGAGAGACCTCGATGAGAATACCGCCCTACGAGACGACCAGGCTGACCTTTTGGAACGGAGATGACGTCGGCGTCTGGGTTCGAGCCGAGCTGCCGGGGAGCCGAGCCGAGCTAAAGGCGATCGGAGAGCACGTGGCACTCGCGGCAGCGAACCGATCGCACCGCGTCTTCGTCTGGCTGTACGCCTCGGACATGGACACGAGTGGGCCCGCGCTCGCCCTCACGTTCGTGGAGGCGGGAAGATCCGAGCCGCTGACCTTCGTCGCCGAGCCGCTGATGGTCTGGGCTTACTCCGGCGCGGGCCTCGGGCGGGCGTAGCTTCCTCTCACCCTCGCTCGACTGAAAGGTCGGAGGTGTGGTGGTGAGACGGTTGCTGTGGCACCTGCGGTACTAGGACCAAGGAGCGAAATCAGATCATTCGGCGTTGTCGGACCTCGCGCTTCTCCTGCTCCAGCGCTGCCACAGGAACTCGCGAGCGGCCACCGCGTCGGCTCCCGCCTCCGGGTCGGCAACCTCCCGTGTGACCGGGTGCGCTGCGCTGTAATCTGGCGACTCCCGGAAGGCTCGGACGTGGCGCAGCGCTTCAAGCCGCTTCTTCAGTAGCGGATCGAGTGCCGGACCAGTCTGTCCCTCTTCAACGCCCAGCTCGACGGCTGCCTCCGCGTCGGGCCCGGCGCCGTTGTCTTCTGCGGCGTCAGCGACGGCGGCGTCGGCAGCTTCGACCTTCTCGGACTCCTGGGCCTCCAGCTCGCTGGCGGAACCAGCGCCGATCGCTTCCTGCACTATTACTTCCAACGATTCCACCTCCGTCTTTGCCGCCTCGACTGGAGCCGGCAGCTCGGCGTCTGGCTCCGGCCGGGACCGCGCCGGACGAGGTCCACGCGTTCGGGCATCCGCGGTCTCCTCCGACTCGGCGATCGCAGACTCGGCGATACGTACATCGGCGCTTTCGTCGGCACCGTCGCCGTCAGTCTCCGCTACGGCGGGCTCGCCCGTACTTGAATCAGCGCTTTCTAGCGGTGCCTCGGCCTCCGCAGCACCCGCTGGTTCTTCTGTTGCCTCAACACCCGCACCCAGTTCGCTCGTTTCGGCCGCTCTGGCCGTCGGCCCAACAACGACGTCCGCGGACTTCGAAGCCGCACCGCCGTCGCCAGGTTCAGAAACGAGCGGGTCCGTTCCGATTGCTTCGGGAGTGAGTTGGGCCTCCGGGGCCGCGGGGCCTGTCGAGACTAGCTCGACCACGACTGGATGATCAGCCTCCAGCTCATCATCAGGCGGCCGTGCTCCGCCGACTCCTCGCGTGCCGCCGGGTCGAGCGGCGCTCGGCTGATCGGGTAGGAGACGAGTAAACGGCCGATCCGCCTCGTAGTTCTGCCAGCCTACGTACGAAGGAGCCGGCTGGTCGCCGAGCTCCGACGTTGATCCCACTTCGAAAAAGGGGACGGTGGCGTGACGAAAGAAGCCGTCCCCGCGGAGCCTCGTGAAGAAACCACCCTTTGGCCGCCGTCGCTCCGGCACGATGACGAGGGCGCAATGCCATGGCTGGTGGAAGTGCTCCATGTGCAGCAAGGAGTCTCGCGCCGACAGGGTGACACCAAGAAGGTTGTGCGCGTGGTACCAGCCCAGCACCTCCTCGTCATCCAACTCGGCCTGCTCCGCTACCCCCTTCAGGTGCTGGCGAAAAACCCCCATGTCCTCCGTTTCCGGGAAGGGTTGCTCGGCAGGATGTGCGTTGCGGATCCTGACGTACGGCATCTCCGAGGAGGAGCAGGTACGCAGCTTTCCGGTCAGGAGCCCGAAGGAACCGTTGGTGCGTGCTCCCAACAGGTGGGCCGTAACGTCACGGAGGACGAGGTGGTCGACGAAGAGGTCGAAGGGCTGCTCGACGGTGCGCGCGTGGTCTACGTAGCCGTCGGGTGTCCATCGGATCGAGCTGTCGAGCGGCTTCGCCAACCGCGAGTCGGGGTCGCCCGCTGAAATCCCGAGGCGGTCCCGAAACGGCACAGGCAACCATCTTGATGGGATTCTGTCGGCTAAGCGTCGTGGGAACGGGGTCAAGCTCTTTGACACGGCCGTCCGGCCCTCTCTTCGTACCTCCCTGACCGGTCGATCGGTCGCGGGTACAGCATTACAGCTCTCGCGTAACTCGGCCTTGGGAGGCCTGCGCTCAGAAGCTCTCATTGGAACGGCGGCGGAATGGCTGCAAGGGGGGACGCGCACTGGTCTGTGCGCCTGCGCCCCCGTGGAAGAGGAGCCGGCCCGGTGGGTGGTCGAGAAGACGACTGACAGGAAGCGCTGAGGGGCCTCAGCGCACGTCGCTCAGCCCTCCGGCGCCGACTCGCAGTACTTGGCGACTTCTCGGCACCGTGACCGCTTGGCTTCGTTCCGATACTCCGGACGGTCAGACGCCGAACTGTGTCAGGTGGTGATCCAGGTGCTTGTAGCTTGCCCAGCCCTTCTCGTCATGGCTCAGCTCGCCGAACAGGGCATGGCGCGTGGCCGGGCCGTGCTCCGCAGCGCGGAAGGCCTCCAGAGCGGTCAGAAGCCGCTCTTTCTCGGCCGTAAAGTCCTTCTCGGTCGTCTGTAGGTACTGCGGATGCGTCTTCGTGCTCCTGGGGTACGGCTTGTCGCCGACGACCATCTTTCTGATGAATCCACCCAGTAGCCTCACGATGAACGGCGTGCCCTCGAGTGCCTTGCCGTTGGACACTTCCTGGATCTCCGCGCAGTGCGAGAGCATCTGTCCCGCCGACATGACGCCCCACTGCGGCTGTGCATCCGGCGTGAGCGCGTCGATCCGCTGGAGACACTCTCCGTAGACGTCGTCGTCGTACAGAAGCTTCCGGATCACGAACCCTCCACGTGTGCAGAAGCGGCCTATTTCGGCGCCATAAGTCCCTCGAGAATCGGAACCGCGGTTCTAACACCGTCTTCATTCCTGATCCTCTCCGCAAGCGCTGCTTGAAGCTCGGCCAGCTTCGTCTGCACGCGCTGAACCGTAACCGAAATCCCGGGTCGGCATTCTTTCAGATGCGGATGCGATCGAGCAGCCCCAAGCGGCTGCGGATACGGACCCTGCAAGGGCCTTTTCACGTACGCTAGTCGCATGTGCTCGATCGTCGCGATCCTCGACATAAGCTCGGAGCCCGCCGAGCTGCGTGAGCGAGCCCTCCGGCTCTCCGCGCGGGTGCGGCATCGCGGGCCCGACTGGAGCGGTGTGTTCGCCGACAAGCGGGCCGTGCTAGCCCACGAGCGGCTCGCCATCGTTGACCCGGACAGCGGCAGCCAGCCTCTTTTCGATTCCACGGAGGAGCTCGTGCTCGCGGTGAACGGCGAAATCTACAATCACCGCGAGTTGCGCGAGAGGCACGCGTCGTACGCCTTCCGAACAGGCTCGGACTGCGAGGTGATCCTGCCGCTCTACCGCGAGCGTGGGGCCGAGCTCTTCGAGGATCTCAGCGGAATCTTCGCGTTCGTGCTCTACAACCGCAGGAGCGGCGACTGGCTCGTCGCGCGCGACCCGATCGGCGTGATGCCGCTCTACCTGGGCCACGATGAAAAGGGACACCTCTACGTCGCCTCCGAGATGAAGGCGATCGTCGACGTCTGTCCAGACGTGCGCGCGTTCCCACCGGGACACTACCTGACCCCGGAGACGGCCGAGCCCGTGAGCTTTTACGAACCTGTCTGGCGCGATTACGACGCCGTTAGGGACGCACCACTCGAGCTGGGGAACCTGCGCGCTGCCCTCGAGCAGGCGGTGCACCGCCAGCTGATGTCGGACGTGCCGTACGGGGTGCTGCTGTCGGGCGGGCTCGATTCCTCCCTGATCGCGGCGATCACGGCCAAGTACGCAGCGCACCGCATCGAGGATCACGACCGCACGGCCGCTTGGTGGCCCCGCGTCCACACCTTTTCGATCGGGCTTGAGGGGTCACCCGACCTGACTGCGGCGCGCACCGTCGCCGAGGCGATCGGGTCGGTCCACCACGAGCTCGTCTTCACGGTTCAGGAAGGGCTCGACGCGCTCCACGACGTCATCCACCACATCGAGTCGTTCGACGTGACGACCGTGCGTGCCTCCACGCCGATGTACCTGATGGCCCGGCGCATCAAGGCGATGGGGATTAAGATGGTGCTCTCGGGGGAAGGGGCCGACGAGGTCTTCGGCGGCTATCTGTACTTTCACAAGGCCCCGGACCCGCGCGAGTTCCACGAAGAGACGGTCCGGAAGCTCGGCACCCTCCACATGTACGACTGCCTGCGGGCGAACAAGTCGATGGCGGCGTGGGGGGTCGAGGCGCGCGTGCCGTTCCTGGACCGGGAGTTCCTGGACGTGGCCATGGCGTTCGCCACCACGCACAAGATGGTGGGCGAGGGTGGGATCGAGAAGCAACCGCTACGAGAGGCGTTCGAGGGCCTCCTTCCCAGCGAGATCCTCTGGCGGCAAAAGGAGCAGTTCTCCGACGGCGTGGGCTACACATGGATCGACTCGCTCAAGACGCTGGCCGAGAGGAAGGTGAGCGACGACCAGATGGCGGGAGCCGCGGAGACCTTCTCCGTCGGCACCCCGGAGACGAAGGAGGCCTACCTGTATCGTGCGATCTTCGCCCAGCATTTCCCGGGCGAGGCCGCCGCGCTCAC
>JBDHFW010000017.1:0-32837 GCA_039590175.1 Gemmatimonadota bacterium
TTCCAGGGGTCCGGCTTCTCCTTCGAGAACCCCAACTCGACGGGTGGCTGCGGCTGCGGAAGCTCCTTCTCCGCCTAGAGACGCCCACACCGCGGGACGCGTGTCCCAGCCACTGGAGGTCCTGAGGCTCGAGCTCGGGCCGTTTCTCGCCAACTGTTTCCTCTTGCGCCGCGAGGGCGAACGGGAGACGCTCGTCGTCGATCCAGGGTTCGAGTCGGAGCGGGTTGAGGAGGCGATCGAGGGCTGGGAAGGCGTGCCGGTCGCTATCCTCCTCACGCACGCCCACGTGGACCACGTGGGCGGAGTCGAAGCGCTCGTGCGCGCGCACTCGATCCCGGTACACCTGCACCCCGCCGATCTGCCCCTCTACGAGGCGTCGGCCCAGCAGGCCGCGGCCTTCGGGTTGACGATGCGGCGACCCCCCCCGCCCGACGAGCATTTCTCGCACGGCCAGCGGCTCGCCCTGGCAGGGGTTGACCTCGAGGTACGTCATGCTCCGGGCCACTCTCCAGGCGGCGTCGTGCTCTCCGCCGAGGGCCGGGCGTTCGTCGGCGACTGCGTCTTCGCCGGATCGATCGGGCGTACGGACCTGCCTGGAGGAGACACCGCGGAGCTTCTTCGCTCGATACGGGAGCAGATCCTGACGCTGCCCGGTGACACCACCCTGCATACGGGCCACGGACCGGACACGAACGTGGGGCGCGAGGCGAGCACCAACCCGTTCCTCACGGGTGCGTTCGGCTGGAGCGGCTGATGGCTCACGAGTTGCCGGCCTGCAGCGGCGCAGCGAGCGACAGATCCCGGGTCGAGTCCGGGGACAGCTCGGATTGACCGGCCCCCGCGAGCCGGATGAGGTCACGGGCGAGGAGACCGAACGTCTAGCAGCCCTGCTCCATGCCGTCGAGGACGCTGAGGAGCTGCTGGTCGTCACGCACGACAACCCCGATCCCGATGCCCTCGCCTCCGCCGCCACGCTGGGCTTTCTGCTTCAACACTGTGAGGGTCTCAGGACCACGCTCGCCTTCGGAGGCATCGTGGGCCGGGCCGAGAACCAGGCATTGATCCGCGAGCTCGAGGTCGACTTCGAGCGGCTCGGCGCAGAGAACGGAATCAGCCCCGGGACGATTGTCGCCCTCGTGGACACGCAGCCGCGGGCGGGAAACAACTCGCTGCCGGCCGGACGGATCGCCAACGTCGTCATCGATCATCATCCCCGCCGCCCCGAGACCGAGGCGTCGCCCTTCGCCGATGTCAGACCGGAGTACGGGGCGAACTGCTCGATTCTCGTCAAGTACCTGCGGGCCGCCGAGCTGGAGCCCGACCGCCGGCTGGCCACGGGCCTGTTTTACGGCATCCAGACCGAGACCGCCGATCTGGGACGCGAGGCCTCTCGGGCGGACATCAGCGCGAGCCTGTATCTGTATCCCCGCATCGATCCGGAAGCCTACTCCCGCATCCTTCACCCTCCACTCCCGAAGGGGTACTTCAGGTCGGTCCACCAGGCGTTGGAGGAGGCCCGCCGCTACGGGCGTGTCATCGTCGCGCCCGCGGGGAAGCTCGTCTACCCGGACATGGTGGCGGAGCTGGCCGACCTGCTGATCCGTGCGAGAGGCACAGAGTGGGTGGTTGCCGCGGGTACGTTCGGTGGACGGCTCCTGATTTCGGTACGCAGCTCAAAGCCGGTCGCCCACGCCGGCGATCTCGTTCGGGGCGTGATCGGCGATCGAGGCTCGGCCGGCGGGCACGGCATGCTGGCTGGCGGACAGATCCCGCTCGAGGGCCTCTCGGAGGCGGAAGTCGAGCGCGTGTCGGCGTCGGTTCTGGAGGATTTCTTGGAAGCGCTCGGGGCGTCCGGCGAGGAGTCCGAATCGCTGACCGAGCGATGAGGCTCGTCGGGCTCACCGGCACGCTCGGATCGGGCAAGAGCACGGTGGGCCGCCTGTTCGAGGCGTGGGGCGCGAGTCGTATCGACACGGACGCGCTCGCGCGCGAGGTGGTCCGGCCCGGTCGTCCTGCGCTCGAGCAGATCCGAGAGAACTGGGGCGACCGGATTCTGGCATCGGACGGCAGCCTCGACCGGCCCGCGCTCCGCCGCATCGTGACGGAGGACTCGGACGCCAGACGGAGGCTGGAGGGGATCGTTCACCCCGCCGTGCTGGAGCTCTTGAGCGAGCGGCTCGACGAAGCACGATCCAGGCGGCGCGGTGTCGCCGTGCTGGAGGTGCCCCTTCTCCTCGAGACCGGACTGGACAGGATGTGCGACCTGGTCGTGACCGTCGATGCCCCGCTCGAGGTGCGGAAATCGAGGGTGTGCGGGGAGCGTGGACTATCCGAGAAGGAGTTCACGGCGCTGAACGACGCTCAGCTTTCGGGCGAGGAGAAGCGCAGCCGGGCGGACCTCGTCGTCGAGAACGCCGGATCGTTGTCCGAGCTGGAAGCGGCGGCCCGCGTAGCCTGGGACTCGATCCGACCCGCCGGCGAGCCCGGGGAAGGCTCGAGTGGGCTCTGGTCCGTCGATCTCCACATGCACACCCGCCACTCCAAGGACTGCCTCAGCAATCCCGCGGATGTCGTGGCCACGGCGCGCCGCGTCGGCCTCGACCGGATCGCGATCACCGACCACGACGAGATCGAGGGTGCGTTCGAGGCTCACCGGTTGGCTCCGGAGCTCGTGATCGTCGGCGAGGAAGTGCGGACCGGAGAAGGCCTCGACCTCATCGGCCTCTTCCTCAAGGAGTACATCCCTCCCGGCGGCAGCTTTAGGGAGGTCGCCGAGGCGATCCGCTCGCAGGGAGGGATCACCTACCTGCCGCATCCCTTCGATCGCTGGCGGGGAAGTGAAGAGGCCTACTTTGCGAGCGTCATCGATTGCGTGGACGTCGTAGAAGTCTTCAACGCGCGCGTGCACGACCCGGAGAGGAACAAGCGCGCCAGAGCCTGGGCAGAGGAGCACGGACTGCCGGTTGGCGCCGGGAGCGATGCCCACACGCTTCGAGAGATCGGAAAGGGAAGGGTAAGGCTCGCGCCGTTCGACGGGCCGGAGGGGTTCGTCCGGTCGGCGGCGGCCGGCGAGATCGAGGGCACGGCTTCCGCGCACTGGGTGCATCTGGGCTCGAGCTGGGCCAAGCTTCGAAAGCGCCTTCCCATTTGACACCGTCCTCGGGCGGCGGATAGCGTGATCGCCTTGTTTTGCCACGCAGGGAGGCGGGAGGTGCCTTGAGCGCACACACACACGCGCAGGAACGCTGGGCGACCCGGATCGGGCTAATCCTGGCCATGGCCGGGAACGCCGTCGGGCTCGGCAACTTCCTCCGCTTCCCGGTGCAGGCCGCGCAGAACGGCGGCGGCACCTTCATGATCCCGTACTTCATCTCCTTCCTGCTGCTCGGGATCCCGCTCATGTGGGTCGAGTGGACGATCGGCCGGTTCGGCGGTCGGCACGGCCACGCCACGATCCCCGGCATGTTCGACGAGCTGGGCGACCGGAAGCGAAAGTGGGCGAAGTATCTGGGCGTGCTCGGGATCGTCATGCCGCTCGTGGTCTTTATCTACTACACCTACGTCGTCTCCTGGATGTTGGGGTTCAGCTTCTTCAGCCTCACGGGGGGGTACTTCGGTCTGGGCGAGTTCAGCCAGGTGGCGCAGTACCTGTATTCCTACCAGGACGTCTTCGATGGGACGATCCACGGTGGCTGGGTGGCGGTGGCGTTCTTCCTCATCACGATCGTCTTCCTCTACTCCGTGCTGTCGCGCGGCATCGCGGGAGGCATCGAGAAGCTCGCCCTGATCGGTATGCCGATCCTCTTTCTCTTCGCGTTCATCCTCATGATCCGCGTCCTTACGCTCCCCCCGGCCGTGGGCACGCCAGCGGAGGGGCTCAACTTCATCTGGAACCCCGAGTGGACCAGCTTGTCGGACGCGAAGGTCTGGCTGGCGGCCGCCGGCCAGATGTTCTTCACGCTCTCCCTCGGGATGGGTACGATCCACTGCTACTCGTCCTACCTCACGGAGAGGGACGACGTGACCCTGACCGGGCTGTCGACCGGGGCCACGAACGAGTTCGCCGAAGTCGTGCTCGGCGGGACGATCGCGATTCCGGCCGCGGTGACTTTCTTCGGCGTGGCGGGTGCGACCGCGATCGCGGAAGGCGGCACCTACGACCTCGGCATCGTGGCGATGAGCGTCGTGTTTCAGGGACTGCCGGGAGGCCAGTTCTGGGGGCAGATCACCGGCTTCCTCTGGTTCTTCCTGCTCTTCATCGCAGGGATCACGTCGAGCGTGGCGCTCTCGAGTCCCGCGATCGCCTTCCTGCAGCAGGAGTACGGCCGCACGCGAAAGCACGCGGTGCTGATGGTGATGGCATTGGCGGTCGCCCTCGGAACCCTGCACGTGCTCTTCTATCACCGGCAGTTCCTGGACGTGTGGGACTATTGGGCCGGCACCTTCGGCCTGGTCATCTTCGCGGCGGTGGAGATCGTGCTCTTCTCCTGGATCTTCGGCATCGATCGCGGCTGGAAGGAGATGCACATCGGGGCGGACCTCAGAGTCCCGCTCATCTACAAGTTCATCATCAAGTGGGTGACCCCGGTCTTCCTCTTCATCCTCCTGGGCTGGTGGGCCGTGACGGAGGCCGTTCCCACGCTGCTCATGCGTGACGTGGAGGATGCGCCGATCGCGTACGATCCCGAGACGATCGTCTACCGTTGGTTCAGCCGACTGGTCATGTTGGGTCTGCTGGCTTTGGGCCTCTACCTGATCCACCAGGCGTGGGTGCGGAAGGCGGTCGCGGCCGAAGCCTCGCCCGCCGCCGATCCCGGGCCCGCGGCGTCCTGAAGGAGGGGCGTCTCATGGAAGGATCCTCGATCGCTCCGTTCGCGTGGTTCTTCATGCTCCTGAGCATGGGCTCCGTGACCGTACTGACGGCATACTGCTACATCCGGATTCTGTCGGGCTCCGACGAGCCGGTCGAGTTGGAAGCGCCGGAATCGGACGTGCCCGATTCCTGATCCGAGCGCTCGGGAGCTCGAGCGTTTTCGATCGGAGATCGAAGGGGCCCGCCACCCGGTGCTGACGACCCACATCAACGCTGACGGCGACGGCGCGGGCTGCGAGGTCGCCGCGGCACTCCATTTGGAGCGCCACGGGGTGAAGGCCGCGATCGTCAATCCGACGCCGTTTCCGGAGACCTTCAAGTTCTTGCTGCACCACCTCACCCCGTGGTCCTGCAAGGCCGAAGAGGGCCGGCGCGCCCTGGAGAAGGCGGACCTCTTCATCGTTCTGGATACGTCGGAGCCCTCGAGGCTCGGAGACGTGTTTCCTGCGATGCGAGGCCGGCGAATCGCGGTCATCGACCACCATCCTTCCACGCCGCACTCGATCGGGGATCCCGCGATACGCGATGCCACGGCGTGCGCGACGGGAGAGCTGGTATACGACCTCATCGCCACCCCGGATGATGCGTTGTCCCGACCGGAGGCGGAGGCGCTCTACGTGGCCATCGTCACCGACACGGGATCTTTCCGGTTCGCGAACACGACCTCCCGGACGCACGAGATCTGCGCGGATCTGCTAAAGGCGGGCGTGGATCCTCAGGAGATGTACAGAAAGCTGTACGGGCAGGTGACCGATGAGCGTCTCGAGCTGCTGCGTCGGGCGCTCTCCAGCCTCGAGCGGGATCCTGAATGGCCGCTGGCCTGGATCACTCTGAGGCGCCAGGACTTCCAGGAGTCGCGCGCGGCTTCGGCCGATCTCGAGGGCATCGTGGAGCATGCCCGGCAGCTCCGCGGCGTAGAGATCGCCGCCCTCTTCCGAGAGCTGGCAGACAAGTCTACCAAGGTCTCCCTTCGGTCGAACGGAGAGGCCGACGTCGCCGCGATCGCGCGCGAGCACGGGGGCGGCGGGCACACGAAGGCGGCCGGCGTGCACATCACGGGCCCGCTCGAGGCGTCGCGCGCCGAGGTGCTGGCCAGCGCCAGACTGGCTCTTCGGATGAAGGGGCTCGGTCCGACACGCGCCCGGAACGGAGATCCGGACGCAGCGCCGGGACCTTGAAGAAAACGGCCCACGTGGCCTATATTTTGAGGGTCCTGTCCATCTGACGCTCAGTAGCCACTGTCGCTCCGGCCGCCGCGGTGGCTCGTCACCACGACGAGGAGGTCTGATGGGCGTGTCCCTGAACGGGGGCGGCGAGGACCAGGGCATGGACCTTCGCCTCCGGGAGTTGGGCAGGACCGTTTCCCCTTCCGAGATCGCCGAGATCTGGGTGTTTCCGCCGCTCGAGACGCTAGAGGGCTCCACGGAGTTCTTCCTGTTCACGCGCTTCGATGGCGATCGACGCCGGCTGTATAGCGCGTGCCTCTCGCCGGGGGTCAGGCCGAACGGTAATTCCGGCCAGAGGATCACCGAACATGGACTGGTGCCGGCGGACCGGGTTCCGCTGCTGGTGGCGCAGCTCCAGCGCAGGCTGGGCGAGTTCTCGGACCCTCTGCACCTGGAGATCGGCGGTAGTGACGAGCGCTGGGCGGAGCTCACGACGGACTGAGTCCGCGTCGATTTCGTTTTGGAGCCCGGGCCCCGAGCTCGGGCTTTCTCTTCTCCCCGTCCTCCCGGATTCCTCCGGAATGGGCCCATTTGATCGCCCACCAAGGGACCCTTACGTTGTCGCATTCTGTATAAGCGAGCGGTTCAAACGGAGAGAAGGGCGTGACCGAAGCGATACACGGCGAGGCGGGCGAGTCATTGGAGCGCGAGTTCAGACGCGCGCTCGGGGCGGGCGGCCATCGGTTCACGGCGCAGCGCGCCGCCGTGTACGACACGCTATATGCCGCCTCGAGCCACCCGACGGCCGACGAGATCTTCTCGAGCGTCCGGTCTCGGATCCCCGACATCAGCCTGGCCACCGTCTACAAGGCGCTGGAGGCGTTCGTGAGCTGCGGGATCGCCTCCAAGCTGACGATGGGAGACGGTCCGGCGAGGTATGACGGTCGGATGGACGATCACGACCACATACGCTGTGTGAGCTGTGGCTGCGTCACCGACATCGACCAGGCCTCTTCTCCCGACTGGCTTCGGACCGTTTCCGTTCGAACCGACTTCGAGGTCCTCGGTTACCGGCTCGAGCTGGTCGGGACCTGTCCAAACTGCCTGACCTGAGCGCCCGCTCCCGCCGCTCAGCCCCATAGATGGACTCCCTGGGAATAGGGTTCACGGCCGCCTTCGCGGCTGGCCTGCTTTCGTTTCTCTCCCCCTGCGTGCTGCCCCTCGTGCCCTCGTACCTCTCCTTCGTGACAGGCCTCGGAATGGAGGAGCTCGAGAGCGGCGACGCCGAGCTTCGCCGCACGACGTTGATCCACTCCCTCCTCTTCGTTGCGGGCTTCAGCTCGATCTTTCTGGCTTTGGGCGCCTCGGCCAGCTTTCTGGGTCAGATCCTCAGGGAGTATCAGCTCTGGATCGCGCGCATCGGGGGCGTGATCGTCCTCCTCTTCGGCCTCCATCTGCTCGGCCTCACACCGGTTCGGTGGCTCCAGCGAGAGCGCCGCATGCATCTGGAGCGCAAGCCGGTGGGTTACGTCGGGTCGTTCCTGGTCGGCGTGACGTTCGGAGCGGGCTGGACTCCGTGCATCGGACCGATCCTGGGCGGGATCCTCACCTTCGCCGCGACGCGGCAGACGCTGGACGAGGGCGTTCAGCTGCTCGCCTTCTACTCGGCGGGACTCGCGGTCCCGTTCATCCTGAGCGCGGTGGGATTCACCTGGTTTCTGGCCACGTTCAAGCGGCTGCGAAGGCACATCGTTTGGGTGGAGCGAACAAGCGGAGCCCTTCTCGTCCTCGTCGGCCTGCTTCTGCTGAGCGGTCAGTTCACGATGCTCGCCTCGTGGGCGGCGAACCTCACGCCGGACTGGATCGTGGAACGGATCTAGACGCTCGGCCGGGGTCGGAGACGGTACACTGGCTCAGGAGGCGGTCCGACTGACGAGCGCCTCCTCGCGCTCGATCTCTTCGCTGAGCAGCTGCCGCTCCAGGAGCCGCTTGTAGACGCCGTCGAGCTCGAGGAGCTCCCGGTGCCGACCCTGTTCCACGAGCCGCCCTTCTTCGAGCACGAAGATCACGTCCGCGTCCCGGACGGCAGACACGCGGTGCGAGACCAGGATGGAGCTGCGACCGCGCATGTACAGCCGCAGCTCGTGCAGGATCGCCGTCTCCGTCACAGAGTCAACGGCGGACAGCGCGTCGTCCAGGATGAGCACCGGCGTATCGCGATAGAGCGCCCTCGCCAGAGCCGCTCGCTGTTTCTGGCCGCCCGAGAGGTTGATGCCCCGCTCGCCGAGGTGCGTGTCGATGCCCTCGGGCAGCGCGGCGAGCGCCTCGGTGAGGTGGGCGATGTCCACCGCCTGCATCAGCCGCTCGATGTCCGCTTCCTCCGCGCCGTGCAGCGCGATGTTCCGCTTCAGTCGCATGCCGAACAGGAAGGATTCCTGCGGAACGACCGAGACCGCGTCCCGAACCGCCGCTAGCGGAAGCCGCCTCACATCCACTCCGTCGAACAGCACGGTGCCCTCGGTCGCGTCGTAGAGCCGCGGAAGCAGCCGCACGAGCGTCGATTTTCCACTCCCGGTCTGGCCGACGATCGCCGCGGTTTGTCCCGGCTCGATGACGAGCGAGATGTCCTTCAACACCCAGCGCTCGGTGTCCGGGTAGCGGAAGGAAACGTCCCGGAGCTCGACGCGCCCCCGGACCGACCCGATCGGCAGCGGCGACGGATCTTGGGCGATGGAAGGGACGACCGACATCAGCTCGTTGATCCTCCGCATCGAGGCTGCGCCACGCTGGAAGAGGTTCGTAACCCAGCCGAGCGCGATCATCGGCCAGCTGAGGAGGGTCAGGTAAAAGCCGAACGCCACGAAGTCGCCGACCGTGATCCGCCCAGAAATGACGAGGCTTCCGCCGTACCAGAGCAAGATCACCGCCCCGATGCCGGTGAGGAGGATGAGGGACGGGTGGAAGGCGCCCCAGACGCGCGCCAGGCTCATGTTGCGGTCCAGGTACTCCTCGTTCAGCTGGGCGAAGCGCCTGACCTGGGCCTCCTCCTGGGTGTAGGCCTTCACGATCCGGATGCTCGAGAGGAACTCCTGGCTGTAGTTGGAGAGCTCGGCAAACTGGCTCTGGATCTTCTCGAAGCGGTCGTGAATCTGCCGGCCGAACAGGAAGACGGCGGCCGGCAGGATCGCCAGCGGGATCATGGCGAGCAGCGTCAGAACGGGATCGATCCAAATCATCAGCAGCAACGCGAGCGTGCTCACCGTGGCCGTGTTTACCGCGTACATGATCGCTGGCCCGGCTACCATGCGAACGGCCAACACATCGTTGGTGGCCCGACTCATCAGGTCCCCCGTCCGCCAGCTGTCGTAGAACTGCGCCGGAAGGCGGAGCAGGTGGCCGAAGAGATCGTTTCGCAGGTCCGTCTCGATGCGGCGACTGATCCCGTTCAGAAGCTCCCGCATGTAGTAACGGCTGATGCCGGCGAGGATGGCCACCAGAACGATCAGAAACGCGTAACGCACTATGAGTGAACTGCTTAGCTGCGTCTCCAACGCGTCGATCGCTTCCTTCAACAGGTAGGGTCCGAGCAACGTGAAGAGGTTGCCGATCACGACCAGCACGAGGCCCGCCAGGATTCCCCTGCGGTAGGGCCTGAAGTAGGGAATAAGAGCGCGAAGACTCTTCATTGGCTCCAGATGTGCGAAGTTGCCGTGACCTCACGCGCCCACAAAGGGTCCATCGGATGAGGGCCGATGAGCGCAGCAAGGTAAATCTCGCGGTATTCACGTTCAACGTGCAGAGGTAGGATAGGCGGCATGACCGAGTTGAGGAGGTTCGGAGCGGATCGTGGTTCCCGCTGGCCAGGGCTGCTGGCGCTCGCGGTCGCCGGCGCCCTCGCGGCAGGGCCGGTCGCCTGCGGCGGAGCCCCCGAGGTCGAGCCCGAGACCGCCGTAGACACGCTCGCTCTGCTTGATCGGGAGTTGGATCTGGCGATGAGCGGAGACACGGCTCCGGCCGAGCTGCGGGACAGCCCGAGTGGCACCCGCGAGCCCGGGGAGCGCCCCGTACGTCGGACGGCGGAGCGGCGATCCCCGCCACCGCCAGCGGAGCCTTCTTCCTCGCCCGAGACCCGGCCGGCCGAGGATCCCGCCACCGCGGACCGGGCCTCGGCGGAGCCGGATGGTGAGGCGACGGCGACCGGTGAATCGAGCGCCAATGAGGGCGAGCCGGCCGCTGGAGGCGACTCGTCCGGGCCTGGACTCGCGCTTCGAAGCGTCGCCGGCGGCGCCACGTTCGAGGTGACCCTCAACCAGGAGCTGAGCACCCGTCACAACCGTGTCGGAGACCTGTTCTCGGCGACCACCGTGGATCCCTTGACGGACGGTCGACTGGTTCTCGTGCCCGCCGGGGCCCTGGTGGTCGGCGAGGTCACCGCGGTCGAGAAGTCCGGGAGCCACGGCCAGAAGGCGATCATCAACCTCGACATCCACGAGGTGTCGTTCGACGGGGAGACCTATCCTCTGGAGGTCTCCATCCTCGAGGCGAACCCCGAGACCCGATCCCGCAGCTCGACCGGCGCCAAGGCCGCCAAGATCGGCGGTGCGGCCGTGGCGGGCGCCATACTGGGCCGGGTGATCGGCGGTGACGCGCTCGGGACGATCATCGGAACCGCCGTCGGCGGTGCCGCCGGAACGGCGATCGTGCTGGGGACGGATGACGTGGATGCGGTGCTGCCCCGGGGCTCGAGAATGCTCCTCAGACTCGACGCTCCGCTCGAGATGCAGGTGGCCATGCCCTGAGCTCGCGTGCCGACGACGTGTGGATCTTTCGCTCGAGAGAGTCGTTCTACGGTATACGCGAGCGAAAGGGACATGTCGGCATGCGCAAGACCGAAACTCTCCTCACGTCGACCCTCATGGCCGTGGCCATTGCGGGAGCCCAGGATGCTGCGCTGGGCCAGGAGCCATCCGGCACGCTGGTGGGCAGCGTGTTCATGGCCGAGGACAACACGCCGCTCTCCGATGTCACGATCTTGCTTCGGGGGACGGAGCTCCAGGCGGTCTCCGACAGCCTCGGCTCCTTTCGACTCGAGGGGGTTCAGCCCGGCGACCATACGCTGACCGTGAGTTACCTGAACATGGTCTCGGATGTCGCCGGAAGCGTGGCCGTCACCGTGGCGGATGGCGAGACGGTCTGGCTCAGCATCGAGCTCGAGATCACGGTCATTCCGGTGCCCGAGCTCGTCGTCCGGATCGAGCGAGCCGACAACGTCGGCAAGATGACCGGGTTCGATCATCGGCGCGCGACGGGCTTCGGGAGCTTCATCACGCGAGAGCAGATCGAGCGGGCCCGGCCCGGCCGGCTCAGCCAGCTATTCTACGCGGTTCCCGGGGTCCGGGTCGTCCCCGCGCCCGACGGCGAAATCTTCGGCATCCGCCTGGTCTCCGCCCGGGGAAGTCTGGACAACTGCTACATGGAGCTCTATCTGGACGGAATCCGGCACCCCTTCGACACGTTCAACGTCGATCTTCTCCCGCCCGAAGACATCGAGGCGATCGAGGTCTACGCGGGGAACTCACGCACGCCGGCGATCTTCGCCTACCGCGGCGCCCCCTGTGGGGCCGTGGTGATCTGGACCCGGGACCCGACGCGCCAGGACCGAGGACCATAGCGCCGGTCAGTAGCCAAGCGCGGTCCCTCCTCCCCGTGGATCCGCCGCGCCGTACCTGACCCCGTCCGGTCCGACGTAGATTGATTGGACGTCGCCCGAGAAGCCGGGTCGCTCCCGAAGCCTGTGGCCCCTACTCTCCAGCTCGTCGATCACCGACGGCTCGAGGCCGCCCCGCTCGTAGTAGAGCAGATCCGGAATGTGCTGGTGGTGCACTCGGGGAGCGTTCACGGCTTGCTGGGCGCCGAGCCCGTGATCGAGCTGGGCGATGACCACCTGTAGCACCGAGGTCGTGATCGTCGGGCCGCCGGGCGTTCCGGTCACGAGCTCGGTCCGGCCGTCCGGGGCGATCACGATGGTCGGCGTCATGGCTGACAGCATCCGCTTTCCCGGGGCGATGGAGTTCGACTCTCCCTGGACCAGTCCGTACATGTTCGGCTCGCCCGGCCTGGTGGTGAAATCATCCATCTCGTTGTTGAGGAGGAATCCTCCTCCGCGCACGACGGCTGCGGATCCGAACGAGCCGTTTATGGTCGTGGTCACGGCGACGGCATTTCCGGCCGAGTCAACGACCGAGTAATGGGTCGTTTGAGCGGATTCCGGCCCGGCCGCCAGGTCGGGCTCCGATGGTGTGGCCCGCGCCGAATCGATCGTCTTCCCGAGAGAGTCCAGGTAGGAAGGGCTCAGGAGGCGGTCGATCGGCACGATCACGAAGTCGGGGTCGCCGAGGTGGCGGTTGCGGTCGGCGTAGGCGCGCCGCATGGCCTCCGCCATCAGGTGGACCTCGTCCGCGGAGCGGTACTCGAGGCGGCTCAGATCGAAGTGCTCCAGCATGCCGAGCATCTCGCCAAGCACGATGCCGCCCCCCGACGGCGGCCCCATGGAGATGAAGCGCCGGTCGGCGTACTCGATGACGATCGGCCGGCGCCAGATCGCCCGATACTCCTCGAGGTCGCGCTTCGAGATCAGGCCGCCGCCCCTCTCCATCTCCGCCACGACCGAGTCGGCGATCCAGCCACGGTAGAAGACGTCCGCTCCCGACGCGGAGATCGCGTCCAGCGAGCGCGCGAGCTCCGGTTGCCTCAGCACCGTCCCGCGGGCGGGCGGGCGACCATCCGGTAGGAAGATCGCAGCCGTCTCGGGAAAGCGGCTGAACCTCTCCACCTGCGCGGTCAGCGCGTCGTGGAGGTGCTTCGACACGGGGAATCCATCGGCCGCCAGGCGACGGGCCGGCTCCAGCAGCCGGTCCCAGGCGAGCCGGCCGAAGCGACGGTGCGCCTTCGCCATCCCAGCGACGGAGCCGGGGACCCCGGCGGCGAGATGGCCGGTCCGGCTTGAGGAGCCGACCTTTCCGTCCTCTTCCACGTACATGTCGCGCTCGGCCGCGAGCGGCGCCCGCTCCCGGAAGTCCAGGGTCGCCTCTCGTCCATCCGCCGTGCGGACGACCATGAAGCCGCCGCCTCCAAGGTTGCCTGCCTGCGGATAGACGACGGCGAGGGCGAAATGCACCGCCACGGCCGCGTCGATGGCGTTGCCTCCTTCCCGGAGAACCGCCAGGCCTGCGGCGCTTGCCAGGCTGTCCGTGCTCACGACCATCCCCCGAGAGCCCGCCGCGGGCGCCCGGTCAGCTGGGAAAGGCCAACCCGCGGGGAAGAGGGCGGTGCTCGTGTCGGCCCGCTCGGCCGTCGTCGCCTGCAGTCCGACCGGAGCGGGACCGACCGCGCCGCTGGTGGCCCACGCCGTCTGGCTGCCGAGCGTGATGAGTGATCCGAGGGCCAGGAGGAGCAGGGACGAGAGGCGGCGGGCTATCGACATGCGTTCAATCGCCGTGCACGCCGACGCGGGGGCAGATCTCGGCGATCTCGCACCGCCCGCACTCCGGACGCCTGGCGCGGCAGGTGGAACGCCCGTGCCGGATGAGCTGAACGTGAAGTGAGAAGCGAAGATCCGGAGCGACGATCTCGTTCAGTATCTCGTGGGCCTCCTCGGACGACGCGTTCGGCGGCACGAGCCCGAGGCGCTTCGCGAGCCTGTGAACGTGGGTGTCGACCGGCATGACCGGGCGCCCGAGGGAGAAACAAAGGACGCAAGCGGCCGTCTTCGTCCCGACGCCCTTGATCGACGTGAGGTAGTCCAGGGCTCGGTCATCGGGCAGGCCCCGGAGGTGATCCAGGCTCGGCACCCCCTTCTCGCCAAGCACCTCGAGCACTCTCAGGATCGTCTCGCTCTTTTGAGCGGCCAGGCCCGCGGTACGGATCGTCTGCTCCAGCGGCTCACGACCCTTCGCACGCACCTCGTCCCACCCGGCATAGCTCTCCTGCAGGTTCGCCCAGGCTCGATCGCGATTCACGTCGGAGGTGTTCTGGCTGAGGATCGTGAGGATCAGCTCGTCCAGCGGGTCGAGGCGTGGCTTCCGCGCGTCCCCGTAGCTGGCTCGCAGCTCCGCTTCGATCCGTTCGGTGAGGCGCGTTGCCGCCTCGGGGCTAACCGGTCTCACGCTCCTATCGGCCGTTCGTCGGGGCTCATACCTTCCGCTTCATCGTCCGGCCCGCAGGGGTCTCGCCCGACGGCCGGAAGCACCCTCGAAGTTAGAGGGCGGTTATCAGTCGGCAAAGGAGGCGTCGATTTGGGGAAGGACCCTCGTCTGACCGAAGCCGGCAACCCCGCCACGGCACGGATCGATCGAGCCTCGGTCAGGGAGATCGTCGAGCTCATCAACTCCGAGGATGCTCGTGTCGCGCCGGCCGTGGCCCGCGAGTCGGAGGCGATCGCTCGCCTGATCGATGAGGTCGAGCGGAGGATCCGCATCGGGGGTCGGCTCATCTACGTCGGAGCGGGCACGAGCGGACGCCTCGGAGTCCTCGATGCGGCGGAATGCCCTCCCACGTTCGGCACGGACCCGGACCTCGTGAGAGGCGTGATCGCCGGGGGGACACCCGCCCTCGAGGCGAGCCTCGAAGGGGTCGAGGATGACGAAGCGGCGGGCAGCGCATCCATCGACGCGCTCAGGGTCGCTGCGGAGGACTTCGTGCTTGGCATCGCGGCGTCCGCCACGACGCCCTTCGTCCAGGCCGCGCTCGCCGAGGCCCGGGAGCGGGGGGCGAGGATTGGGCTTCTGAGCTTTACCCCACCACCGGAGAGCCTGGCGCGGCTCGCGGATGTGACCATCACGCCGATCGTCGGCCCGGAGGCCATCGCCGGCTCCACGCGGATGAAGGCGGGGACGGCGACGAAGCTCGTCCTGAACACGCTGACGACGGGCGTGATGGTCCGCCTCGGCAAGGTGCATCGCAACCTGATGGTGGATCTGCAGGCGGTGAGCCGGAAGCTCGTGGGTCGTAGCATTCGCATCGTCCGGGAGGTGAGCGGCGTCGACGAAAATACCGCCCGGCAGCTCCTGGGCGCCGCCGGTGGATCTAGCAAGATCGCGATCGCCATGCACGAGCTGCGGGCCTCCCGGGCCGTGGCCGAGCGTGTCGTGGATGAGTGCAGCGGGCTACTGGGCGAGGCGATCGAACGCTTCGCGGACGGTCCGCTGCCATACTACCTTGGCTATCCGAAGACCTTCGGCGACGAGGACACACGCCTTCTCACCGCACGCCTGCGCACCGCGCCCGATCGCCTTCGAAGGGCCGTCGAGCGCGAGGCTTCGGCAGAGAGGCGAACCGCCCGGTGGGGCGCGCGGGAACACCTGGCCCACCTCGTCGAGTGCGAGACCGTCACCTTCCGGCCTCGTGTCGATAGGATCCTGGAGACGGAGGAACCGGGGTTCGAGGACTGGGAGCCCTCTCCCGACCCTGCGGCAGAAGGGGACGCGGAGCAGCTCCTCGACCTCTTCCAGGCCGAGCGATCACGGACGTGTGCCCTGCTCGAGCCGCTGAGCGATCCGGGATGGGCTCGGTCGGCCACCATCGGAGACGAGCGCGTCACGCTGTACCAGTTCCTTCGCGGCGTCGCCCACCATGACGAGGCGCACGCCATCAGGATCCGCGAGCGGATTCACTCGGACCTTCTGAGCCCGTCGGCCGGGTCGGCGAGCGTCCTCTCCGAGCCGAGGCGCTGAGGGCGTGCTCTACGCCGGCGTGATGTCCGGAACATCCCTGGACGGCGTCGATGTAGCCGTAGCGGAGCTCACGGGGGAGGAGGAGAGCCCGAACGAGGCCTCCCTGGTCGGCTTCCGGACCGTTCCCTACGGAGAGCCGTTCCGCGACCGGCTCGCGGCGGCCGTGGAGGGCGCGCGAGCGGATGAGCTCTGCCGGCTGAACTTCGAGCTGGGACGGCGTCTCGCGGAGGCGATCGAGATCACGCTTGCCGACCTCGCCCTGGCCCCGGGAGCGCTGGTCGCGATCGGCAGCCATGGTCAGACGATCTGGCATGATCCTCCCTCCGATGCACCCGGAAGCACCTTGCAGCTGGGAGAGCCGGCCGTGATGGCCGAGATCCTCGGCATTCCGGTCGTGGCAGACTTCCGTGTCCGGGACATGGCGGCGGGCGGACACGGGGCGCCCCTCACCCCGTACTTCGACTGGCTGCTGCTCTCCTCGCCGACGGTGTCCAGGGTCGTTCAGAACATCGGCGGGATGGCGAACGTGACCTGGTTGCCTGCGAGCGACGAGACCCGGAGGGGCGATCGGATCGCTTTCGACACCGGACCAGGCGTCGCGTTGATCGATCAGGCGGTGCGCGAGCTCACGGCCGGCGAGGAGGCGTACGATCGCGACGGAGAGCGTGCGGCCAGCGGCCGGAGCCTGGACGGCCCTCTCGGCGAATGGCTGGAGGATCCTTTCTTTGGGCTTTCCCCGCCTCGAAGCACCGGTCGGGAGCGGTTCGGCGCCCCGCGTCTCAGGGCGTGGCTCGAGCGGCATTCCGAGCAGCGCGACGAGGATTTGATCGCGACACTGACGGAACTCACGGCGCGCACGATCGTTGGAGGCTACCGGCTGGCCGAGCTCGTACCCGGGGAGGCCTACCTGTGTGGCGGCGGGGCCAGAAACCCGTCGATCCGGGAGAGACTCCAACGGCTGCTGCCCGACGTCTCGATCCTGCCCCTGGATGCGCTCGGCTGGGATGGCGATGCGCGGGAGGCCGCCGCCTTCGCTCTGCTGGCCCGCCAGCACCATCTGGGGATACCGATCGACCTGGGGTGGGCGACCGGCGCCCCGGGGTCCCGCGTCCTGGGCAAGTGGGTCCCGGCGTGAGCTCAGCCTCACCCGCCCTCCTTCTTATCGAAGCCCTGCGTCTCGACCGCGAGCCCGTGGAAGAGACTCGGCGACGGGCGCTCGAGGCTCTGGAGCTGGGTGTGGGAGGCTTCATCCTCTTCGGGGGTCGGGCCGTGGAGGTGGCTCTCCTCCTGGAAGAGATTACGGCGGCCGCCGGCCGTGCCCTCTGGCTCGCGGCCGACCTCGAGCGCGGGGCCGGCCAACAGTTCGCCGGCCTTACCTCGCTGCCTCCTCCCGCGGCGCTGGCTTGCGCTCCCGACCCCGTCGAGGCAGCTCGCGTGGCCGGAGAGATCACCGGGAGAGAAGCCAATGAGCTCGGGATCAACTGGGTGCTCGCCCCGGTGCTCGACCTGGATATCTCGGGCGATAACCCGATCGTCGGCACGCGCAGCTTCGGCTCGGATCCGGGCGCCGTGGCGCGGCTCGGCCGAGCATGGATCGACTCCTGTCAGAGCCAGGGGCCGGCCGCCTGCGCCAAGCATTTCCCCGGACACGGCCGCACCGTGAGCGATTCGCACCTGGAGCTGCCTGTCGTAGAGGCCGCGCCCGACGAGCTGAATGAGGACCTCGAGCCCTTCGTCGAGACAGCCGGAGTCGTCGCGACCGTTATGGCCGCGCACGTGGCGTATCGCTCCCTCTCACCGGGTGCGCCCGCGTCGCATCGCACGCTGCCGGCGAGCCGGGACCCGGCCGTGCTGCAGGGCCTGCTTCGCGATAAGCTCGGCTTCGAAGGCCTGGTCGTTTCGGATGCGCTCATCATGGGCGGTTTCGCGGATCCCGAGCTGGAAGGGTCGGCTGCCGTGGAGGCGGTGACGGCCGGCTGCGATCTCTTGCTGTACCCGGACGATACAGCAGGCGCAGCGGAGGCTCTTCGGCGGGCCGGGGATGAGGATCCCGCGGTCGCCGACCGCCTGTCGGAGGCGGCCGCTCGCAGCGGTCGCGTGTTGCGAGAGCGAGAGGCAGCGATTCGAGCGGCACCTGGAGAGCCGGGTGGAGACGTGCAGGGCCGCGCAGGCGAGCTAGCGGAGCGCAGCCTCGTGGTCTACGGGTCGGCGCCGGCCGAGGCGGATCCGGTCGCCGCGGCCGCTGCCGGGATCCGCAGGGGCCGGCCCGTGATCGTGCGGGCCCTCTGCGATGACCGCGAGCTCCCCGGTTCCGAAACGCTGGGCGAGGCCTTCACGGAGACGCTCCAGGGGCTCGGCTGGGAGGCGCGGCTGGAAGACGCTCCGGGGACGGGAACCGGAAGGGAATCGGAGCAGGTGGTCATCCTGCTCGCATCTTCGCCCCAGGCCTTCAAGGGACACGCGGGGCTGAGTCCGGAGACCGAAGCGGCGTTGAGGGGAGAGCTTCGGGCGGACCGAGGGGAGCCCGCCTGCCTGGTCGTCCTGGCCCATCGGCGGCTTCTCGAGCGTCTCGGCGTCCCCGGTCTCTGCGCCTGGTCCCCCGAGCCGGTCATGGAGCGGGCGGCCGCTCGGCGGCTGACTCTGGAGGCCGACGTCGACTCCGGGCCGCCGCGCCGGGTCTAGGCGATCATGCGCTCCGTCGACTGGGTGGTGGTGGGGGCGTACTTGGCGATCACCCTTGCCGTGGGCGTCTGGCTCGCCCGTCGGGCGAGCGGGGGACTGGTGGACTTCTTCGTGAGCGGCCGCTCGCTCCGCTGGTGGCTGGCGGGCACATCGATGGCCGCCACGACCTTCAGCGTGGACACGCCCCTGTACGTGACGGGCCTCGTCG
The DNA here is from genome assembly GCA_039590175.1 of Gemmatimonadota bacterium. Lineage (GTDB taxonomy): Bacteria > Gemmatimonadota > Gemmatimonadetes > Palauibacterales > Palauibacteraceae. The sequence continues at coordinate 18,661 of JBDHFW010000017.1, forward strand.
CCCGGCGCGGAATTGCGGGAAACTGGGAGTGGTGGGCTTTCGCCCTCTCCCACGTCCTCCTCATCTACATCTTTGCCCGTCTCTGGCGGCGCGCCGAGGTCGTGACCGACGTGGAGCTGACTGAGCTGCGCTACGGCGGCCGGCCCGCCGCCGTTCTCCGCGCGAGCCGGGCGTTCCTGTTCGCCGTGCCGATCAACTGCATCGCCATCGGCTACGTGATGCTCGCCATGCGGAAGGTCATGGAGGCGCTGGGATTGTTCGGCACGCTGCCGATCTGGCTGCCGGGCGATGCCAGGCTGTGGGCCGTCGTCGCCCTCAGCATCTTCGTACTCGTGTACGCCGGTCTCTCCGGCCTGTGGGGCGTGGTCGCCACGGACTTCTTCCAGTTCGCGCTCGCCATGCTCGGCGCCATCATCGTCGCGGTCTTCGCCCTCCAGGAGATCGGCGGCGTCGTCGAGCTCAAGCGGCAGCTGGCCGAAGTCGGAAGAGCCGACGCCTTGCGGATGATGCCGCGGCCGGGCTCTGTAGATCTGCCTTTCGGGACGTTCCTGGCCTACCTCGGCATCCAGTGGTGGGCGTTCCGGCGCTCGGACGGCGGCGGCGAGTTCGTGCAACGGCTCTCGGCCTGCCGCGATGAGAGAGAGGCCGAGCGCGCGGCCTGGCTGTTCAACATCCTCCATTACGTGGTCCGTGCCTGGCCATGGATCGTAGTCGCCCTGGCCGCGGTCGTCATCTTCCCGGAGCTCATGGAGCCGGGCGGCGACCCGGAGCTCGGGTACCCGCTCCTCATGCTCCGCTACCTGCCCGTCGGCCTGCTCGGCCTCGTCGTCGCGTCGTTCGTGGCCGCTTTTATGTCGACCGTATCCACTCAGATCAACTGGGGCGCGAGCTACGTGGTGAACGACCTCTACGCGCGCTTCATCGATTCGGAGGCCGCGCCGCGGAAGCTGGTAGCGCTGGGCCGCTTGGCGTCGGCGCTCATCGTCGCGCTCGCCGGGGCGGCGGCGTTCTACGCGGATGACGTGGGCAAGGTGTTCCGATTCATGATCGCGATCGGCACCGGGCCCGGTGCCGTGCTCATCCTCCGCTGGTTCTGGTGGCGCGTGAACGCGTGGGCGGAGCTGGCTGCCATGTTCGCCGGGTTCGCGATCGCGCTCATCTCCTATCTTCCAGCCTGGGGAGACGTGAGCTTCGGCGCACGCCTGGCGATAACGGCGGGAGGATCGGCCATGGTCTGGATACCCGTCATGTTCCTGACGGCACCGGAGGATGAGAAGACGCTCGAGGCGTTCTATCGCCGGGTCCGGCCCGGAGGGCCGGGTTGGTCCAGGTTCGCAGCGCGCCTGGATCTCCAGCCGGTGACGAGGTTGGGCGACGACCTCATCCGCACCGCCTGGGCGGCGCTCGCGCTCCTCGGCGGGATGCTCGCCGTCGGTGGATTCGTGCTGGGCGAGTGGCGAACCGCCCTGTTCACCGCCGCGCTGGCCGCGGCAGGGATCGCGGGGCTGGTGAGGAGCGCCCCCAGGAAGGTGGCCGGGTGAACCCCTTAGGCAAGGGGCCCATCGGGCACGCCCTCTCCCGAATCGCCGGCTGGTTGGGGCTCGCGGCGATCCTGGTCTCTTGCTCATCGCGACAGGCGGTTGAACCGGGAGGCCAGCCGGCGGCCGAGGGTCCCGATCGGCCCGCCGCCGAAGGCCCGCATCGACCGGCCGCCGCGGTCGCGGGAGAGGCTCCGGGACCTCGGCCGTGGAGAAAGCCGCCCCCGGAGCCCGTGAGGCTTCCGCCGGTGGCTCGGCTCACCGGATCTCCGGCCCTTCGCGTCCAGTATCCCAGGAGCCTCGACCGGATCGCCGTCCGGGATTCCAACTTCATCTTCGGAACCGTGGGCACGGGAGACGCCGAGCTGCGGATCAACGGCGTGAGGGTGCCCGTGGAGGCGAACGGGGCGTTTCTCGCCTGGCTCGCCGTCCCAGCTCTAAGCCGGACTGACACGGCGGAGTACATCCTGGTGGCGAGCGGCCCGGGCGGGACGGAGACGCTCCGCCACCGCGTCCGCCTTCCGCCCGAGCCGTTCGAGGGCCCGCCCGGAGCGGTGTGGATCGATTCGGCCTCCCTCCCTGCCGAGATGGAGCGTTGGCTGACTCCCGCCGACCCACTGGAATTCTCGGTGCGCGCCACGCCGGGGATCAGCGTCAGCGTGGCGCTGGGCGATGCCACTCTGGCGTTGCAGGAAGCCGACTCCGGCGTGTATCGGGGCTCGCTCCTCATCCGCGAGATCCTCGACCGTCCGTGCACCGCGGCCCGAGACCCGGCGGCCGGCGGCGAAGCCCGAGACTCGGCCCTCGCGTGCGGCCCGGGTCGAGTGGACACCCTCGAGGCGCGGGTCGTCGCGACCGACGGTCCCCGCCAGGCGGTCGAGCGACGACGGTATCCGCTCGCCGTCCTCGATCCGGAGGCGCTTCCGATCGTGGCTCTGGTGGAGAAGCCCGATCCCGTGCACGGATCCGGCGGTGTCGTCCCGGGTCGTCCGACACCGTACGGTCCCTACCGATGGCTCTTCCCGGACGGCGCTCGGGGGCAGGCGGATCGGCGGTTGGGAGATCGAGTCCGGCTCAGGCTCTCTCCCGATCTCGAGACGTGGGTGACAGCAGATCACGTGGTCGTGGGAGAGGCCTCGGGGGTTCTCGAGGCGCGGGTCGGCTGGATCGTGGCGGAGGAACGATCCTTGGGCGTGACCGCCGTCCGGATTCCACTGGACCAGATGGTACCGGCTCACGTCGAGGAACAGGAAGACCGGACGCTGCGGCTGACCCTGTACGGCGCGCTGGGCGAGACGGAGCGGATGGCCTACGGCCGGTCCGAGAGCACAGGGGCAGTGGAGCTGGAGAGCCTGGCCTGGGCGCAGCGGCCCGGCAGTCTCTACGAGCTCACCGTCCGTCTCGCTCGACCCCTGTGGGGGTACCGACTGACCTACGCGAAAGGCGCGAACGGGCGACCCGAGCTCCTCCTCGAGCTGCGCCACCCGCCAATCGTGGATGCGGCCGCCCCCCTACACGGACGTCGCATCGCGGTGGATGCCGGGCATCCGCCCGTCGGCTCCTTCGGCCCGACGGGGTTCTTCGAGGGCGACGCGAACCTGGCCATCGCCCACCGGTTGGCGGCACTCCTGGAGGAGGCGGGCGCGGAGCCGATCCTGACGCGGAGGGACACCTTGCCGCTGGGGCTGTACGAGAGGACGGGCCTCGCCGTACGAGCCGGCGCGGACCTGTTCGTGTCGATCCACAACAACGCGCTGCCCGACGGACTCCGGCCGTTCGGCGAAGAGGGCACCAGCACCTACTACTACCACCCCCACTCCAGGGCGCTCGCCCAGGCCGTGCAGACCGGCATGCTGGCCTCGATGGGTCTGCGGGATCTGGGGATGCGCTGGGGTAGCTTCGCGGTGGCTCGGCTCCGATGGATGCCGAGCATCCTCGCCGAGGGTGCGTTCATGATGTTTCCGCGCCAGGAGGCGGCCCTCAAGACACGAGAGTTCCAGGATGCCTATGCACGCGGCGTGCTGTGGGGAATCGAGGAGTTTCTGAGTGGCTACGTGAGGGAAGAGGGGAGCCGAGAGGAATGAGGCTGGAAGAACTATCGACGAGCGACACGCCAGCAATTCATCCCACCGCCTACGTCGCGCCCTCGGCTGACGTGATCGGGGATGTGCGGCTGGGCGAGCATGCGAGCGTCTGGTTCGGTTGCGTGCTCAGGGGAGACATCGCGCCGATCCACGTGGGTCGAGAGACGAACATTCAGGACCTCACCGTGGTCCACGTGGATCCGGATCGCCCCACCATCATCGGAGACCGGGTCGGCATCGGGCACCGAGCGATCATCCACGGCTGCGAGATCCAGGACGACTCGCTCATCGGGATGGGTGCCATCGTGCTCTCCCACGCCGTCATCGGATCCGGATCGGTGGTGGCGGCGGGGGCCCTCGTCGCGGAAGGGACCATCGTTCCTCCCCGCAGCCTCGTGGTGGGCTTGCCTGGAAAAGTGGTGCGCGAGGTGGATGAGGAGCTTCGCGGCCGAATAGCGCATACCGCGGCGGATTACAAGGCGATAAAGGAGGGTCACCGAGACGGTCGCTGGCGCTCATCGCGGGGTCGAGAGGACCGTTTTTCCCGATAATCGGCTCTCGGGCGTCGCTCCCCCTTGACCACAAGATGTTGTATGGTTAGACTGGGTTTGCCCCTAGATATTGAGTTTTCCACCGCGTGCTGCCGCGATGTGGATTGTCAGGGGAAACCAGAGTTAGTCCCTCCCGGTCTGCTTTAGCTACAGGCCCGAAGTGCCGGATTAAGAGAACGTCAGGGGTGTACGATACTGTTCACCCCGATTTTTTGTCGCTGTGGATAGCCGCGAGCCGCCGGCTTGTGGAAAACCGCTGGTAGTGAACTTGCCCATCAAAGAGACGAAAAAGAGGCAGCCGATGCACCCTCCCGAGGTCGCCCTTGGGGCGCCCCCCCGAACCGTCCGAGAGACTCCGAGCGACCTGCCCGAGCCCGTTCTTTTCGAGAACGCGATGACCGTCTTGCGGCGGCGGTATCTCAAAAAGAACGAGAACGGCGATCCGGTCGAGAGTCCGCGGGACATGTTCTGGCGGGTGGCTCGGGTGATCGCGGAGCCCGACGCGATGTACGGGGCGGACTCGCGGGAGACGGACGGCACGGCCATGCGCTTCTACGAGATGATGGCCACCGGCAAGTTCGAGCCCAATAGCCCGACGCTCATGAACGCGGGCCGGCCGTTGGGACAGCTCAGTGCCTGCTTCGTCCTCCCCGTCCCGGACAGCCTCGAGGGGATCTACGAGACGCTCAAGCACATGGCGCTCATCCATCAGTCCGGCGGAGGCACCGGGTTCGGCTTCAGCCGGCTGCGTCCGCGCGGAGACGTGGTGCGCTCGACGATGGGCGTGGCCAGCGGTCCGGTGAGCTTCATGGAGGTCTACGACGCCTCCACCGAGGCCGTGAAACAGGGGGGGACGAGGCGCGGCGCCAACATGGGGATCCTCCGGGTGGACCATCCCGACATCCTCGAGTTCATCGACTGCAAGGCCGAGAAGCACAAGATCACCAACTTCAACATCTCAGTCGCCGTCACGGACGAGTTCATGGAGTCCGTGCGTCGCGGCGAGCCGTACTACCTGAGGAGCCCGCGCACGGGCGAGCCGGTGGGGCAGATGGACGCGCGGGAGGTGTTCGATCGGATCGTGTACGGCGCGTGGCGGAACGGCGAGCCCGGCGTCTTCTTCATCGATGAGGCGAACCGGCACAATCCGGTGCCACACACAGGGAGCTACGAAGCGACCAATCCCTGTGGTGAGCAATGCCTGTTGCCGTACGACGTGTGCAACCTCGGTTCCGTGAACGTGGGCGCGTTCGTGGAGGAAGGGCGCATCGACTGGGAGGGCCTGGGGAAGACCGTGCGCGCGGCCGCGCACTTTCTGGACAACGTCATCGACGCGAACCAATATCCGCTGCCTCAGATCGACGACCTCTCGAAGCGGATCCGGCGCGTCGGACTCGGCATCATGGGTTGGGCGGACATGCTGGTCAGGCTGGACGTCCCGTACGGCTCGCGGCGCTCCACCGAGCTGGGCCGGGAGGTCATGCGCTTCGTCGACGAGGAGGCGAAGGCCGAGTCGGAGAGGCTCGCGGGGGGGCGCGGCGTGTTCCCGGATTGGGAGGGATCGATCTGGGGTCCCGACGAGACGTGCGCGCGCGATGAGATGGGCGAGCGGATACGCCCGATCCGTCCGCTGAGGAACTGCAACGTGACGACGGTCGCGCCCACCGGGACGATCTCGATCATCGCGGGCTGCTCGAGCGGCATCGAGCCCCACTTCGCGGTAGCGTTCATGCGCAATCAGGCCGGGACACTCATGCCGGATGTAAACCCGGACTTCGTGGAGCGAGCGGAGGCGGGTGGCTGGTACAGCGAAGACCTGATGTGCCGCATCGCCGACGAGGGGCACATCCACTTCGACGAAGTGCCCGCCGAGGTCCAGGAGGTCTTTGTGACCGCGCACGACGTGACCCCAGAGCAGCACATCCGAATGCAGGCGGCCTTCCAGAGGAATACCGACGCGGCGATCTCCAAGACCTGCAACTTCTCCGAGTCGGCCACTGAAGAGGACGTGCGCGCGATCTTCGAGCTCGCGCACGAGCTGCGGTGCAAGGGTGTCACCGTGTACCGCGATGGATCGCGGGATCAGCAGGTCCTCTCCACGGGACGAACGGCCAAGAAGGTGCAGGGGGAGAGCGGAGAAGTGGCCGAAGCCGAAGCGCTGCGGGGCGAAGAGTGGCTGGAGCGGATCGAGGATTCGGAGCTGGCCGACGAGCTGGCCATGATGCTGGAGCGGCTGCGGCACGCGGAGGAGGAGAACCGCGCGCTGGACGGCGAGAACGTCAAGCTCACCAAGGTTATCGACGAGAGGGATCGCCGGATCGTCGAGCTCGAGGGCGGCTACATGAAGCAGCCGGCCGTGCGTCAGCGTCCCAACGAGCTCCGCGGCCGGACGCGGAAGATCGACTCGCCGCTGGGCTCGATGTACGTCACGATCAACGAGGACGAGCATGGCGCTGGGCAAGGCCGGCGGGCCTGCGATGGCCGATGCCGAGGCGGTCGGCCGCCTGATCAGCCTGGCGCTACGCTCGGGCATCTCGATGCGGGAAGTGTACAGGCAGCTGCGCGGCATCTCCTCGGATCGGGCGGTCGGGTACGGCCCGAACAAGGTGCTCTCGAGCCCGGATGCCATCGCCCAGGTGATCGAGCGATACCTGGAGGAGAAGGAGGGCGTCCAGCAGTCGCTCCCGATCCAGGAAGTCGGCGCGGCGAAGACGTCGAACGGCGGCACCCAGACGGCGGAGAATCCGATCATCTCGCGCTACGAGGAGCAGGCGGCGCGGACGTTCATCGGCACCTGTCCGGACTGCGGGACCGGGCTCACGTTCGAGGAAGGCTGTGCGAAGTGTCACGCGTGCGGCTACTCGGAGTGCGGCTGACTCGGTAAGCTGCCGGCGCTTGGGGGGACCGACGGGTCTCCCCTCCGCTCGCTTCCGACGCCTTTCTTCGGAGCCTCCTCGGCTTCGCCTGTGGGGTCTCCTCAGGGCGTCTCGAGACTCGCTATGGGAAACCCCCGTCGGTCCGTGGGCGCCGGCACCTTCCCGCTACGGTGGCGCTTCCCTGCGGGGTCTCGGCGCCGTCGCCCTGAATCGCTCGCACCGGGATCCCGCCTCCGCTGATCGCGGCTTCTGTTCAAGGCGGCGTGGACGGTGACGCCTCGCCCATCCAGCTCTCCGGGCGTAACGTCCGGGAGCTCTTTCTTTTTGTGAACTCCGTCCAGCCTAACGAAAAGGTGTCCTGATGGGTGCTCCGTCCCGAACGGTGCTCCGGCTGTCGACGTCGCTGATCGCCGTGTCAGCCGCGGTGGTGTTTAGTCCGGTGCATCTGCCGGCACAGGCGTCGACGTCGACGAGCGAGGCTCAGGAGGTGGCCGAGTACGTGGAAGCCCACCGGCGGGAGATCGCGGTCGAGCTGATCGACTTCCTCGCGTTGCCGAACGTTGCCGCGGACGCGGAGAACATCCGGGTGAACGCCCGGCGGGTGAAGGAGATGATGGAGCGGCGCGGGATCCGGACGCGGCTGCTGGAGACCGGCGGCCCGCCGATGGTCTTCGGCGAGATCGCGGTGCCGGGGGCGACCCGCACGATCCTCTTCTACTGCCACTACGACGGTCAGCCGGCGGATCCGAGCCGCTGGGTGGGCCATGCTCCGTGGGAGCCGGTTCTACGAGCCGGCACGCTCGAGAGCGCGCCGGAGATGTTCGCGCTCCCTGCGGAGGGGCCGATCGAGGATGAGTGGCGGGTCTACGCCCGCTCGGCCTCGGATGACAAGTCGCCGATCGTCGCGCTGATGGCGGCGCTGGACGCCCTCCGGGCCTCGGGCCTCGAGCCGACATCCAACATCAAGTTCATCTTCGAAGGCGACGAGGAGGCAAGCTCCCCCAACCTGGACCGCATGGTGAGGGAGAACGCCGACCTGCTGGCGGCGGATTTCGCCGTGATCGCGGACGGACCGCGGCACTCCAGCGGCCGGCCGACGGCGGTGTTCGGGGTGCGCGGGATCGTGAGCGCCGATATCACGGTCTACGGTCCGACGGTGCCGCTCCACAGCGGGCACTACGCCAACTGGGCGCCCAACCCGGCCGAGGCGCTGGCGGAGCTGCTCGCCACGACGCAGGCCGAGGACGGGAGCGTCACGATCGCGGGCTGGTATTCGGACGTGCTACCTCTGGGCCCAGCCGACATCGCCGCGCTGGCGGCACTGCCCGACGAGGAGGAGGAGCGGCGCCGTCTGGGGATCGCGCAGCCGGAGGGCGAGGGCCGCTCACGCTGGGAGATGGTCACGCTGCCGTCGTTCAACGTCCGCGGGATGCAGAGCGCCTGGGTGGGCGATCAGGCGAGGACGATCGTACCGGATCGGGCGATCGCCAGCCTCGACTTCAGGCTCGTGCGCGACATCCAGCCTCGGGACCAGGTGGAGCGCTTCATCGGCCATGTCGAGGAGCAGGGCTACCAGGTGGTCCGGGAGGAGCCGGATCTGGAGACCCGTCTGGCGAACCCGAGACTGGCCAAGATCGTGTCCACCAAGGGGTACCCGGCGGTGCGGACGCCGCTCGATGATCCGTCGGCTCAGGCGGTCGTGGAGGCCGTTCGGGATGCGACAGGGGAGGAACCGGTCGTGATCCCCACGCACGGCGGCAGCGTCCCCGGTTACGTCTTCCCCGACTACCTAGGCGCCACCTTCGTCCTGCTTCCGATGGTGAACCCGGACAACAACCAGCACAGCCCGAACGAGAACCTGCGGTTCGGAAACCTGTTCACCGGCGTCTCCATCTACGCGGGTGTGATGCGGATGCCTTAGGCGCAGCGCGTGCCGCTCTCGTAGTCGGTTTCATCCGGCGCGCCGGCGGACATCCTTGAGCACGTTGCGGCCCAGCACGGCGGAAGCCGTCACCAGACCGGAGTAGAGCGCTCCGACGACCCCGTGGGCCACGACGTCCTGGCCCGTGAGGAAGAGCCCTCCGATCGGAGTGCGCGGCGTGAGCCCCGGCACCCGAAACCGCTCAGGCGCGAAGCTCACGCCGTAGATCTCGCCCCTGCCGTAGTTGGCGAAGTGCCGGGTCGAGAGGGGCGTGGAGAGCTCGTGAAACTCGACCTTGCCCTTCGTCTCGGGGACGTGCTCGTAAAGCGCCTCCAGCAGGCGTGCGGAGTAGCCGGCCTTCAGCTCGTCGTAGCTCTCGCCCCGCTTCTTCCACCGCTCGTGCTCCCAGGGCTCGAACCACTCGTAGGGCGCGAAGCTGATGACCTCCAGAGTCGCCGTCTCGCCATGACGTGCCTCCCAGCTCGGGTCCTTGGCGGACGGGAAAGAGATATAGACGCTGGGAAGGGGAGCATCCGGGTCCGCCTCGAACGCCCGCACGTTCCGGTCATGATCGTAGCCTGGGTATATCCAGCGGTTGGTGGCGCGCAGGCCGAGGCTCTCCGCCGTCTCGGCCAACCCCACGTAAAGGCATATGTGGCTGCTCGATGGCTGCAGCCCGGCGAGCTTCTCCTCGAGGCCGAGTCGCCGTCGCACTGCCTCGTCGACCAGCTTGCCGAAGGTGTTCGCCACGCCCGCGTCGCTGACGACCACGGGAGCGAGGATCTCCTGACCGCTGGCCAGACGAACGCCGACAGCACGATCACGGCGGATCAGTACTTCGTCGACCTCGGCAGCGACCAGAAGCGTGCCGCCTCCATCCTCGATGGTCGGCAGGATGCTCCTGGCGATGCGGCCCGCGCCGCCAACGGGGTATGCAGTCCCGTCCAGATAGTGGCTCGCGATGATCCCGTGGATGCCCAGGCTGGACTCGGCGGGCGGGAGGCCGTAAGCGCCCCACTGGCCGGCGAGGACGCCGATCAGCCTACGGTCATCCGTGAGCCCCCGGAGGGCCGTGAGCGTGGTTTGATCGGCGTACCTCAGGAACCTCCGGCATAGAAAAGGCCGAGCTGGAGCCGCGATGAAGGGCGGCAGGGCCTTGTGCTGAAAGAACTGCATCGCGGCCGCGTAGATCTCTTCCACGGTCTCGACATAGCGGTTCAGCGCCTCCCGCTCTGAGGGGAAGTCCTCGGCCAGACCGGCCACGAACTGATCTCGGCCGGCCCAGAAGTCGTATTCGCGGTCGGGGAAGACTATACGATCGTAGTTCGCGGGCATCGGGGCCCACGCGAGGCTACCGTCGCTGATATCCTCGAGAAGCAGGTTGGGCACCGTGCCCTCGGTCTGGACCTCCCCAACGTAGTGAACGCCGACATCCCACTCGTAGGCGTGGCGCCGGAAGGTGTGGGTGAAGCCGCCCATGGTGTAGTGACGCTCGAGGACGAGGACCCTCCGGCCGGCTCGGGAGAGGAGGGCCGCAGCAGAGAGGCCGCCCATTCCGGAGCCGATGACGATCGCGTCGAAGCGGCCTTCGACCCGCTCGGGGCGGTACACCTGCGGCTTGCGCGTCTGAGCCAATACGGCCTGCCGGAGCGTGGGAGTCCGGATGAGATGTCGGCACCTTACCTTCAACTCTAAGCCGACCCGCGCGCACGAAGCTGTCGGGAGGATCTGGATCTTGCCGGTGGGAGTTTCTGCCCTTCCGCGTTAGCCGGCTCCGGCGCACATTGCGCCATGCATACCGCCAACCGAACGCACGGCTTCACGGAGTCCGTCATCCGTGGGATGACCCGGCTGGCGCACGAGCACGACGCGATCAACCTCGCTCAGGGCTTCCCGAACTTCGCCGCGCCCGATGTGCTGAAGGCCGAGGCGGCGCGCGCCATCCACGACGACGTCAACCAGTACGCGATTACCTGGGGCTCGCGCCGCCTCCGACTCGCGCTGACCCGCAAGTATGCCGAGCTCTACGGGATGGAGGTAGACCCTGAGACCGACATCACCGTGACCTGCGGGGCGACCGAGGCGATGGCGGCCGTCCTGCTCGCGATCGTCGATCCGGGTGACGAGGTGATCGTTCCCGAGCCGTTCTACGAGAACTACGGCCCGGACACGATCATCTGCGCGGCGCAGCCGGTCTTCTGCCCGATCTGGGAGCCCCCCGAGTGGGAGCTCGACCTGGATCGGCTGGAGAGAGCCTTTTCGGACCGGACACGGGCCCTGATCCTCAACACGCCGAACAACCCGACAGGCCGCGTTCTCTCTCGCGCCGACCTGGAGGCGATCGCCGAGCTGTGCGCGCGATACGACGCGTGGGCGGTGACCGACGAGGTGTACGAGCACATCCTCTACGAGGGGGAGCACGTGCCGCTCGCGACCCTGCCGGAGATGCGCGACCGGACGATCACGATCAGCGGAGCGTCGAAGACGTACAGCGTCACGGGCTGGCGGATCGGGACGATCATCGCGCCTCCGGACGTCACCGACGCCATCCGAAAGGTGCATGATTTCCTCACCGTGGGGGCACCGGCTCCCCTGCAGGAGGGCGTGGCGGCGGCCATGGAGACGCTGGGTCCGGATTACTACGAGGGCCTCGCTTCCGACTACCGCGCCCGGCGCGACGCGCTGCACGGCCGCCTGGTCGAAGTGGGCTTCCGGGCCGCGTCGCCGGAGGGGGCCTACTACATCCTCACGGACTTCTCGGAGATCAGCGAGCTGCCGGACGACGAGTTCTCTTGCTGGCTCACGCGCGAGATCGGCGTTGCCCCCGTGCCCGGATCCAGCTTCTATGACGATCCTGCCGACGGGCGCCACCTGATCCGGTTCGCCTTTCCCAAGACCCTGGACATGCTGGAGGAAGCCGGCGCGAGGTTGGCTCGCGTGCGGGAAAGGGCGATGCCGAGATGACCTCGAAGGATTCCGAAACGGATCCCACGTCCGGAGCCGAAGAGCGGTCGAGCTCGATCGAAGAGCGCTTCGCGAACCGGGTCCAGGTACGCCTCCCGGTGCGCCACAACCCGAGGCTCGCGGCGATCGTCGAGCAGGTGAACGAGAGCGATGAGCTGTACGCGCTGTGGATCGCGACCAACGTCAACGCCGTCGAGCGCTTGGCGATGTCCGATCACGGTCCGGTGCACGTGCAGATTGTGGCGAACTCGGCGCTTCGACTCCTGCGGCTTCTGGTCGATGCCGGAGTCGTGTCGAGTGTCGTGTCGGACTACGGCCTCGAGCCGGAGGACGCCGAGGTCGTCGTGTGCCTGGCCGCCCTCCTGCACGACGTGGGGATGTCGATTCACCGCGACGGGCACGAGGGGTACTCGCTCTTCATAGCACGGCCCATACTCCGGCGGCTGCTGTCACTCGCCTACGAGGGGCCGGCGCTTGAGATCCTTATCGCGGAGGTGGAGCACGCGATCATCGCGCACCGATCGGGCGGTCGGCCGCTGACGGTGGAGGCCGGCGTGCTCAGGATCGCCGACGCGCTAGACATGGCCCAGGGCCGGTCACGAATCCCCTTCAGGGCCGGATCGGTGAGCATTCACGCGGTGTCCGCGGCGGCGGTGGAGGGAGTGCAGATCGAGCGCGGCGAAGAGGTGCCGGTGACAATCCGGGTCGACATGACCAACTCCGCCGGAGTCTTCCAGGTCGACCAGCTCCTGCGGGAGAAGCTCCGCGGCTCCGGGCTCGAAGAGCATATCGAGGTCGAGGCCCACATCGAGGGCGAAACGGAGAAACGTCTCGTCGAGCGGTTTCGTCTATAGGTTGGAGCCCCTGAGCGGGGCAGACACCGGGAGTACCGCCTGGAGGTTCCGAGCGGGGCAGATGTCTGTACCGCGGCCCGGAGGTGTCGACCATGATCCACGAGACACGAAAGACCCATGCAGCCGCTCGGTTTTGCGGGCTCGTGTGCGGCGGGCTCGTGTGCGGCGGGCTCCTCGTGACCGGCTGCGCGCGCCAGGCCGTCGTCGGATCGTCCGGCACGCCGGGAGCGGACGCATCCGAGGCCACCCTGCGCTCCGACCTCGATGCCCTGGACGCGGCCGAGGAGCGCTTCAAGACGACCAACGATCGCTACACGAATCAGCTCGGCGAGCTGGAGTTCTCGCCCAGCCCGGGCGTCGAGGTCAGCATCGTTCAGGGGGATCGTCGCGGATATTCGGCCATCGCTGCGACGGGTGATTCGGAGTGCGCTGTGTTCGGGGGTGAGGCGCGTCCGCCCAGGAGCTACGTGACCCAGCCGGGGTTGGTGGGTTGTAGGCCCTGACTCCCCCGGCCGCGGGAATCCTCAGCTGCGGGTTGTCGCCCGCCGCTTCCTGCGCTTCCGACGACGCTCGGCCGCTTTCATCTTGCGGCGCCTGGCTTCGCTGGGCTTCTCGTAGAACCGGTTCTTCTTAATATCACGGAAGATGCCGGCGCGCTGAACCTTCCGCCGGAATTTCTTCAGTGCGCGATCGAGCTCTTCGCCTTCGTCCAGACGATACTCCAAGCTGACTCCCTTCGGTTATGCGACGTTGAACAGGCGGCCGAGCTTCTCACGGAGCTGTGAGGCCAGGCTCTGCGCATCTCCGTCCCCCGGGACGGTTCCGGGGATGTCGGTCGCGTCCTGAGGCGAGACGCGGTGGGCTTTTGGCCCGCGGTCTCCGATCATCACCTCGAAGTCGACGGGCTCGCCCTCCTTCAGGGACCGGAATCCGTCGCCGACGATATCCGTGTAATGTACGAAGACGTCCTCGCCGTTACTTCGCGTGATGAAGCCGTAGCCTTTTTCGTTTGAGAACCACTTTACGGTGCCCGTCTCCCGCGCCATGAAACCATCTCCTTCTGAGACACCGGAAAAAACACGGTGCGCTAATTCCTCCAAAGATCGACAAATACAGAAATACGGGGCCACAAACCTACCTCGGGAACCCGGCCATAACAACCACCGCGCAGGTTGGTGACGATCGGCGTATACACGCGATGCCCGCGTACGTTCTTCGATAATTTGCTGCTTTTGACGGGGCGTCGTATGTTGGCAGCCCTGCTCACCGTTCGCGTGCGGTGCCGGACCGGCGAAGCAAGCTGGAATGGAGGTTGGACATGGCTGAACTTCTGTCCATCAAACCGGACGGTCTCTTCGAGGTGGCTGGAAAGGCGTATCAGATCCCCGC